>JAIDTO010000131.1 GCA_029060625.1 Muribaculaceae bacterium
CTCTAAGGGCAGTCAAAAAATCTATGTGCAGGTGACCTATATAATGCGAAGCGAAGAGACAGAAGAAAGGGAATTTGGAAACCTATGGATGATTAAGGATAATTATCCTAAATATCTGGTCTCGATGGAGCCGATAACGGGTGAACACAATGATTATCCCGGAATCATCCATCTGCACCTCCGTGATTTCCTCAAGCTTCAGTTTTAACCCGGTGCGTGGGAACTGGTACGGTATATTAAAGTGTGGTAAATTCAAAAGAGATATATTCGATTCACCGATATTGAGATTCAAAATGGTGGAAAGCAACGAAATAGTCTTGTTGTAAATATGTTCGGACGACACTGTAAATCACAGTGTGGTGTGATTTTTTGGCCATAACAGGACTGCTTGTCATTAATTTTGAGGTAAAATCACAATAGAATGTGATTTTTATTGCGTGATTCAATTTTTTTTCTTAAATTTGCCATGAAATCACACTATACTGTGATTTCGACATGTTATGGATAAAAAAGAATTGGGTTATGTGATAAAGACAAGGCGCAAGGCGTTGAAGATCGACCAGCAAACTCTGGCACTCCTTGCGGGAGTCGGTCTCAATACAGTGGTGGCGGTAGAGCGAGGGGAGGGAAATCCCAAAATCTCTACCATCTTATCCCTGCTTGACACGATGGGACTTCAAATAAAGGTAACATTAAAGGATTTATAAGTTATGCGACAGTGTAAGGTGTTGATAAATAGAAAATATGCCGGAATCATGACGGAAACTGATCATCCCCGTGAGTATGTTTTCAAGTATGATAAAGACTATCTTCAGACAGAGATTGAGCCCGTATGCCTTGCCATGCCTTTGAGAGAAGAGGAGTATCGATCTCCTTTTCTGTTTCCGTATTTCGCCAACCTTCTCTCGGAAGGTGCAAACCGGGAACTGCAATCAAGCTATCTGCACATAGATAAGGAAGATGATTTCGGTATACTTCTTGAAACAGCGCAGTATGATACTGTGGGTATAGTGACAGTGATGCCAATATATGAAGATAATACAGTAAATTTATGATTGCAATAGACAGATGTCCGTCCCTTCTGATAGAAGGACACGACACATATTCCAGAAATGCACTCAGAGATCTGTTTAATGGGAAAAGTGTCAGTCATATCTTGGGTTTTCCTTCCCCGACTTCAGAGAATTCCACTACCTATACTTCCGTCAAGAACGCAGGTAGACTGTCTTTGTCGGGTGCCCAGTCAAAATTCGGACTGATTCTGGATGCGGACAATCAGCTTCAATACTCTCCGAAGGCCACACAAAGCACCTACATACTGAAACCTCGTCCAATAGGATATCATCTTATAAATCATGATTACTGCGCTGCTAATGAAAATCTGACAATGCAGATGGCATCACAGGTTTTTGGAATCGAGACAGCATATAACGGACTCTGTTTTTTTGACGATGGTCAACCCGCTTACATTACCCGACGCTTTGATATACACGAAAACGGAAAATATGCTCAGGAGGATTTCGCTTCCTTGATGGGTTTCAGTAAGGATAACGGTGGTTCAGACTTCAAGTATAACCAAGGGAGCTATGAGGAGTGCGGGGAAGTAATACTTAAGTATGTAAATGCGGCTATGATCGATATGCTTCGCTTTTTCAGAGTCGTGCTTTATAACTTCATAACGCTTAATGACGATGCACATCTCAAGAATTTTTCCCTTATAAAGAGGGGAAAGGAGTATCGGCTTTCTCCTGCATACGATCTTATCAATACATCGTTGCAGATATATGAGCCGAGGCTTTTCGCTCTTGAGAAAGGACTCTTCAAGGAAGGTATGCATCTATCCGATACAAGACACATCACTTATAAGGATTTTGCGGAACTCGGTCGACGTATGGGTCTTCCTGAGAGACTGTATATGCAGGAGCTTAAGAAGTTTTCGGTCCCGAACAAGGCTGCGGATCAGCTTATCGGCAGATCATTTCTCTCGCAGGAGCTTAAGAAATCATATATGCAGAGTATGCACTACCGTCAGTTTATGATCCGACCCAGTTGATTTCAGTGGTATTGTAAAGGCCAAGTAGTTTTATAGAAATTTTCTTTTACGATAGCTTCAATATACAGAGTTATTGTAAAGTATATTTTGTTAACTTTGTGTTCGTAAAACAGACTTTGGATTCCGATGTAAAATTACCGCCGCCGCCATAGGGCGTAATTTGTCTTCCGTAGGGAAAGGTTAAAAAAACGTTGATTATGCTTCCGGTAATGCCGTTGATTTTTGCAGCAAGGGCATACAGGTGTGCGGCTTTGAGGGAAAAGACATATCCGGCTCCACCCGTTACGGGTCGTTTCAAGGATATAGAAAGCACGTTCCGCGTCGCTCTTGATTTTGGGGAGCAGGGAAATATGATGATACCAGCTTATGGTTGTCAGGGGAACATCCACGTAATCCTTCCCTTGCGCCAATTCTGCAAGTGGCACTTGCAGAATTGGGAAGTCAGGATAATTCTCAGCGAACCGTCTCATATAGCGAAGATTTCTCACCGAATAGCCCTTATCTTCGGGAAACTTCCGGACGAGAACTTTGGCATTGGTGGAAAATCCATCGACGAGATAAAACGCAACTATAAGCCATGAACAGTAATAAGATTTATCCAAGAACCGGCGATACGCAAACGGTATATCTCAAATCGGTTATTACTCGCCCGACAATAGAGGTCGGCGACTTTACAATCTCATAGGCAATGACGTTTGGATTGGATACGATGCTGTAATAATGGCTGGAGTCAAGATAGGCGATGGTGCAATTATTGGTGCCAGAGCTGTAGTCACCAAAGATGTTGAGCCGTATTCAATCGTTGGAGGTGTGCCAGCCAAAGAAATCCGCAAGCGTTTTAAACC
>JAIDTO010000132.1 GCA_029060625.1 Muribaculaceae bacterium
ACGGTGTGGTGCCGTGGTTGCCGGGACCAATCTTGTAAAGGGAATTGGAAAGGCCTGTGGGCTGAAGGTAATTGATGTCATAGGGGCTACTGGAGACGGAAATACCGATTATTCAGGAAAATTAAAGGCTACTTTGGAGGCACTTGAAGACAATGAATTCGTACTGCTTCATATAGAGGCTCCCGATGAGGCTTCTCATCAGAGAAAGATAGCGCTGAAAATACAGGTACTTGAGAAGATTGACAGATTTATAATAGCTCCGATTTTGAAGTATAGTAAGGATTTGGAGATTGTAGTTCAGTCGGACCATGCGACTTCGTCTGTCACGGGTCGACATCTTGATAAGCCTGTAGAAGTGATAACATATGTAATGAGAGGTAGAAAATGAAAGCAAAGATATCAGTCGTGGGTATAGGGCCCGGTGGACTTGACGATATGACGTCGAAAGGACGGGAAGTGATCAGCAATAGTAAGATAATAATTGGTTATAAATATTATATACCATTTATAGAGTCTTTGATAGCCGATGGAACCGAAATAGTGCAGAATGGAATGCGCCAGGAGCAGGCACGTATAGAGAAAGCGTTTGAGACTGCGGAAAGCGGACATGACGTATGCGTGATAAGTTCCGGGGATGCGGGTATATATGGAATGGCTCCTTTGGTCTATGAAACGCTTCGGAAACGTGGAAGCGATATAGAGGTGGAGGTGATTCCCGGTATCAGTGCATTTCAAAAGGCTGCCTCATTGCTTGGGGCACCGGTAGGTCATGATTTCTGCGTTATCTCGCTCAGTGATCTGATGACTCCATGGTCTGTAATAGAGAAGCGTATCAAAGCGGCCGCGCAAGCGGATTTTGTGACTGCTGTCTATAACCCCAAGAGTCATGGAAGATATTGGGAACTGTATAGACTCAAAGAATTGTTCCTCGAGTTCAGGAATCCAAAGACTCCGGTTGGATATGTGCGTCAAGCCGGAAGGGACGATCAAAAGGTAAGTATTACTACACTAAATGACTTTGACCCGGAAGAGGTAGATATGTTCACTGTTGTCATCATAGGAAACTCACAAACCTACTGGTTCGACAGTCATATTGTGACTCCAAGAGGTTATTATGGCATAGAATCTGATGATGAGACCGGTATAGGACAATCGATAATGATAGATAGTTTCCGCACTATTGAAAAAGAATTGAAAAATCCGAATGTCTCATCAGGCATTAAGTGGCCACTCCTCCATGCAATACATACAACAGCTGATTTCGATATGGAGAATATCGTACAGGTTGATGAAGGAGCAGTGGCGAATATTTATGAAGCCTTGTCTTCAGGAAGCGTACGAACCATAATCACGGATGTGACTATGGCAGCCTCCGGGATAAGGAAAGGGGCGTTGGAACGTCTTGGAATTTCGGTGAAATGCTATCTGTCTGATCCAAGAACCATTGAACTTGCCAAAAAGTCGAATATCACGAGGACACAGGCTGGAATACGTCTGGCTGTTTCTGACCATCCGGATGCGCTTTACGTATTCGGTAACGCACCTACAGCGCTGATGGAACTTTGCACTCTGATTCAAGCAGGAAAGGCAAGACCGTGCGGTATCATTGCGGCTCCAGTCGGTTTCGTGCATGTCTGCGAGAGCAAGCACATGGTGAAGCCATTCAAGGATATTCCTAAAATAATAGTCGAGGGGCGGAAAGGTGGAAGCAACCTCGCGGCAACTCTTGTTAACTCCATACTCTGCTGGCCCGATGCGGAGCAGTTAAGACCCGGAAGAGATGTGTGAGAAGCAGTTTATTGTAATCGGATTGTCCGATAGCCGCAATCAGTGGTTTTCTCCGGAAGTGAGGGAATTAATCGCTTCCGGTCATATCTTTTCCGGAGGCAGACGTCATCATGAGATCGTGAAAGATCTTTTGCCGGAAGAATGTGTATGGATTGATATCGTAGTGCCTTTGGATAAAGTGTGGGTAGAATATGCCCGATACGGCAAGATTGTGGTATTTGCCTCAGGAGATCCATTGTTTTATGGCTTTGCCGCTACTCTGAGGCGTGAGTTTCCTGATTGCCGTATGAAAGTATATCCGGCGTTCAATTCACTTCAGATGCTGGCTCACCGAATGCTTGTTCCGTATGCGGATATGGTGAATGTCTCAGTTACCGGCCGTCCATGGAAAGGACTTGATGCGGCAATCATCAGTCAGTGTCCCCTTATAGGCGTGTTGACCGACCATAAAAAGGGACCTGCGGAAATTGCCGGAAGATTGCTTGAATATGGCTATGACAATTATATGATGACGGTTGGAGAGAATCTTGGGAATGAGAGCGAAGAGCTTGTCAGGTCTCTTTCGCTTGAAGAAGCCACAGGAAAAAGTTTTTCTCATCCAAACTGCGTGATCCTTACCAAGACCTATTCCCGAAAGGGATATTTCGGCATTCCGGAGATGGAATTTTCCCACCTCGAGGGAAGAAAGAATATGATCACCAAGATGCCGGTCCGATTGCTGACACTCTCAATGCTTGACCTTTATGGGAGGCACACCCTTTGGGACATTGGTTTCTGCACAGGTTCCGTTTCGATAGAGGCCAAACTTCAGTTTCCTTCGCTTGAGGTGGTGGCGTTTGAACGACGGGAAGAATCACGTGAACTTCTGGTTGATAACTGCCGTAAATTTGGAGCACCGGGGATAACCGGAGTGATCGGAGACTTTATGAACTGTGATCTAAGTCGCTATCCCTCTCCGGATGCAGTGTTCATAGGTGGACATGGCGGACGGCTTGATGAGATGGTCGGTCGCATATATAAGATTTTGAACAAAGGCGGGGTACTTGTCTTTAACTCTGTCAGTGCAGAAAGTTGCCATCTATTCCGTAAGGCTGTGGAAGCTTATGGTGGAGTCATCGAAGCTGAGCACATACTGATTTTAGATGATCATAACCCGATAACAATACTGAAAGCAAGATGAAATACATAGTATATATAAATGATGCCGGACTTAAGTTAGGAGAGATAATCCGGAAAGAAAAGCCCGATTACGTACTAATCGACCAAAAAGCGTTCTCTTCAGTTGATTACCCGGCAATAGAGGCAATAATCTTTATAGGAGCTTTGGGAATATGCGTGCGGATGATAGCCCCGATGGTAAATGATAAGTACACTGATCCGGCTGTAATTTGTGTGGACAGTGTAGGGCGCAATGCCATATCAGTTCTTTCCGGCCACGTCGGTGGTGCCAACCGCTTGTGTGAGGAGGTGGCTCACATCATAGGAGCGAGACCGGTGGTTACTACTCAGAGTGACAATATCGGAATGTGGAAACTTGACATTTTGGGAAAGTGTATGGGCTGGGCTACAGATGCATCGCGAACCGAAATGAATCAAGCAATTGCTGCGCTTGTCAACGGTAAGCCGGTAGGTTTGCTACTCGATATCCGCGACAAAGGAACTGATTATCTGGAGTCTACTCTTCCTCCCAATGTTTCTGTGGTCACAGATCGAACTGATATGACGCAATATCAACTGATCATTGCTGTGACCCCATATATTTATAATTTTGAGACTCTGACTTTATACTATCGTCCGTTGGTGTTGAACCTTGGCATTGGTTGCCGCCGCGATTGCAATCCTGATGGAGTGGCAGAGTATATTGGTAAGACTTTGATTGAGAATGGTATCAGTCCTAAGGCAATAAAGTCGGTTTCCACAATAGATTTGAAGAAAGACGAGCCTCTCCTCGCCGAGCTTTCAAAGTGGCAAAACATTCATTTGTGCAACATATATACACCCGAACAACTCGCAGGAATCGTTGTGCCAAATCCTTCGGAGAAGGTGCTGGAAGTGACAGGAGTTCCGGGGGTTGCGGAAAGCTGCGCCATAAAATCGGCTGATTATGGAAAAATTATTTTTGAGAAGCATAAGGGGAAGCTTTCTGAAGACTCCGATTTCAC
>JAIDTO010000133.1:0-2323 GCA_029060625.1 Muribaculaceae bacterium
ATCTAAAATGTTTAAAAATCATAAAGAAGATAGATTTTTGTTCATTAAGAAAAACGGCGCTTCCAACAGATGGTGTTGACTCCGTAATCAAGAAGGGACCAATCGTGAGATTGGTCCCTTCTTGATTCAATTCAACCGAGCCGGAGGCTCGTACACCTAAACAAACAGGGACATCCGAAAGATGTCCCTGCATAATCATTATTTCTTTTCGTCGGCATCGGAGAATTTATTGGGGAATTCCCAGTGTTGTCTTGGTTTGATCATAGCGTAGATGATCATCCAGATACCGAGAAGTATGAAAGGAATGCTCAGAAGCTGTCCTTGGTCGATTCCCCATTCAGCCCTCATCTGTACTTCCCAAGGAACCTGGACGTTTTTCACGTATTCAATTATGAATCTGGATCCGAAGGTCACTACAAAGAATACTCCGGTCATGAGCCAAGGGCGCTCTTCTGCATTCTTTTTCCAATACATCCACATCAGCAGCACGAAGAGGAGCAGATAGCATCCGGCTTCGTAAAGCTGGGTTGGATGGCACGGAAGAATCTCGCCGTTGCGGACGAATATGAATCCCCATGGAAGATCGGTGGGACCACCATAGATTTCGGAGTTCATAAGATTGCCGAGTCGAATCAGGCATCCTGTGAGGGCAATAGGACCGACTATCTTGTCGAGTACCCAGCTCATAGACTTGTGAGTGACAAGTCGGCTGAATATCCAAATACCTATGAAAATAGCGATTGTGCCTCCATGGCTGGCAAGTCCACCATTCCAGACTTTCAGAATCTCCGCAGGATGAGCAGAGTAGTATTCCCATTCATAGAATAATACGTGTCCCAAACGGGCACCGACAATAGTGCAGACCACAAGGTAGGTGAGGAGGACCCCGAGCCATTTCTCGGGAGCCCCTTCATGCTTGAACATGGCCGCCACAATCTGGTAGCCTATGAAAAAGCCGGTCACGAACATCAGTCCATACCATCTCACGGCGAAAGGCCCGACAGAGAACAGTATAGGGTCTGCGTTCCAAGTTACAAATCCAAGCATACGCAGTCAGGTTTATTTGCCTACGATTGCAGCTGTGTCTTGCGCAATCATAAGTTCCTCATCGGTGGGGATCACGACTACATGCACCTTAGAGTCAGGACCTGAGATTTCGATTTCCTCGCCGCGGGTCTTGTTGGCCTCTTCATTGAATGTGACACCAAGGAACTCGAGTTTTTTGCAGATTTTCTCTCTTGTGGAAATCTGGTTCTCACCAACTCCACCGGTAAAGACGATGATATCAGCACCTCCGAGGACAGCAGCATATGCACCGATATATTTAAGGATGCGGTATTCATACATCTCAAGAGCAAGACGGGCACGGTCGTTGCCTTCCTTGATGGCAGCCTCGATGTCGCGCATATCATTGCTGATGCCGCTGACGCCTGCCACGCCGCTCTTCTTGTTGATGAGATTCATTACGCCGTCGGCGTCAAGATTCATCTCCTTCATAAGATATACGAGAGCTCCCGGATCCACATCACCCACGCGAGTGCCCATCATGAGGCCCTCTGTAGGAGTAAGACCCATGGATGTGTCGACGCATTTGCCATCTTTGATAGCCGCGATGCTTCCGCCGTTGCCGATATGGCAAGTGATGATGCGCTGCTTATCATAGTCAACGCCGAGGAATTCGCAGGCGCGTTTGCTTACATAGCGGTGGCTGGTTCCGTGGAAACCGTAGCGACGAACGCCGTATTTCTCATAAGTCTCGTATGGAAGAGCATACATATAAGCATAGTCAGGCATTGTCTGATGGAAAGCAGTGTCGAACACCGCTACCTGCGGCACACTTGGGATAAGCTCAGTCACAGCCTCAATGCCTGCTATGTTGGCAGGGTTATGCAGAGGAGCCACAGTGTAGCATTCCTTTACCTTCTCAATGACCTCAGGAGTTATGAGGACAGACTTGTTGAACTTGTCCATGCCGTGCACCACACGATGGCCTACGGCATCAATTTCATCAAAGCTCTTGATGACGCCGTCTTTGGGGTCGGTGAGCACTTTGATCACATTTTCAACGGCAGCCTTAGCGTCTGGCATTTCCACGGTGATGGTCTCCTTTGATCCATCAGGGCGTTTGAACTTAAGGAACGAATCAGGGAGGCCGATTTTCTCTACGCCACCTTCAGCAAGCACCTCTTTAGTGTTGCTGTCGATGAGCTTATATTTCACACTGCTACTGCCGCAGTTGAGGACTAAGATTTTCATTGTTTTTTTTGCTTAAAGTCCTTAAGGACCTTAAAGTCTTAAAAGTCCTTAAGGTCGTCAGGACCGG
>JAIDTO010000133.1:2423-5485 GCA_029060625.1 Muribaculaceae bacterium
CGAGCTTATGCACGAGTTCGGCAGCATTGCGCACCTTATCAACTCTCTCGTGGCTTGCACTCCCTTTTGTGGAGAAGCTGAGCATTGCAACTACCGGATCAAGACCGGCAATATTCTTTGTGGTCTTGGCGGTCTCAATGGCAATCTGTGCGAGTTCCTCGGTAGTGGGATCAGGCACAACAGCGCAGTCGGCAAATACGAGCATACCATTATCGCCAAACTTGCATCCTTCCGGAAGCAGCATGATGAATGCGCCGCTCACGCAAGTGACACCTGGCTTAGTCTTAAGCACCTGGAATGCAGCACGGAGAACGCTTGATGTCGGGCTAAGAGCACCTGCAACCATACAGTCGGCATCGCCAGCCTTAATCATAAGGCAACCAAGATAGAGAGGATTCTTCACCTGGTAGCGTGCATCATCGATAGTCATGCCCTTCTTCTTGCGGAGTTCGCAAAGAAGCTCTGCATATTTTTCTGTAAATTCAATGTCGTCAGTATCATAGATGTTAGCGTCTTTGATGTTGGCGAGCCCGAGTTCGTCTGCTTTAGCAAGGATTGCTTCAGCTTTGCCTAAGAAAATTACGTCGGCAATCTTTTCAGCCAGAATGTGGTCAGCGGCTTTAAGTGTGCGAGGTTCGAGAGATTCCGGGAGAACGAGTCTCTGCGGGTTTTCCTTGGCCTTTGCGGTCAGTCTTTCAAAAAGTGTCATGGTCTATTATTTTGAGTTTTAAGGGGCGGCCCTAAGGCCGGAGCTTAAGGTTTAGTTGATGAGAAGAATTAACAATACGCAAATTTAGCAAAAAATATTGGAATAAGACCCTAATATGCGGAATTATTTTGTAACTTTGCAGTCAGAAACAGGTATGAAAATAGTAAAGCGCCTACATATCTTCATGCTGCAGACCTTTCTGCCGCTTTTCGCGATGACATTCCTCATCGTGCTTTTTATCGTATTGATGCAGTTTCTTTGGAAATACATCGATCAACTTGTAGGAAAAGGATTGGGCATGGATGTCATAGGGGAGCTCTTCTTCTACGCTGCCCTTTCGATGGTGCCCATGGCGCTTCCTCTTGCCATTCTTTTGGCATCGCTGATGACTTTCGGCAATCTTGGCGAGAAATTTGAGCTCACAGCCATGAAGGCATCGGGCATATCGCTGATAAGGGTTATGGCCCCCTTGATGGTAGTGGTGGGAATTCTTTCGGTGGCGGCTTTCTTCTTCCAGAACAATGTGCTTCCTAAGGCGCAGGTGAAGATGTGGACTCTGCTTTTCTCCGTAAGGCAAAAGTCGCCGGAAGTGGAGATCCCGGAAAATGTCTTCTATGACCAGATTCCCGGCTACAACCTGCTTGTGAAGGAAAAGAACAAGGATACGGGTATGCTATATGACGTGATGATCTACGATGTGAACCGTGGAGACAATGTCACGATTCTTCTTGCCGACTCTGCCAGAATGGCCATGACCCCGGAGATGAGCCATCTTTACCTTCATCTATATGAAGGTGAGCAGTTTGAGAATCTGAGGGAGCAACGTACCAACGACCATAACGTGCCATTCCGCAGGGAGACTTTCTTCGACAAGCAGATCCTCATACCATTTGATGCCAATTTCAATCGCCTTGACGAGCAAGGGATGAGGCAGCAATATGTAGGCAAGAACATCACAGAGCTTCACCAGAGCATCGACTCTATAGGAGAACGTGTGGACTCAATAGGAAATCTTTTTTCCCGGGATCTCCGCCGAGATGCTTCGAGTGTGCTTCCTAAACCGGATATGATCAATACCACTCTTTCGGATGGAAGCGTTGACGAATATGCAGTGAAGCGCAAGGAGGAGCTAAAACGCCAGTCGGAGGAACTTTCGAAGGCTGCACGACCCCTTTCGATAGACTCCATATTGAATTCAATGCCCCCTGCCCAGGCTGCACAGCTTGTGGGCCAGGCCATAGGAATTTCGAGGGAGCACCAGAATATCAATGAATTCAAAAGTCTTACGATAGATGAAGAAAAGAAGAGCATAAGGCGCCATGAAATAGAATTGATAAAGAAGTACACGCTTTCGGTGGCATGTATCATTTTCTTTTTCATAGGAGCCCCTCTTGGAGCCATCATACGTAAGGGTGGTTTGGGAACTCCACTTGTGGTGTCGATTTTCCTTTTCCTTATCTATTATATCTTCGACAACACGGGATATAAGCTTGCGCGAGATGGGCGCTGGCCGGTAGAGGCCGGCATATGGCTATCTACAATGGTCTTGGCACCGCTTGGCGCCTATGTGACATGGAAGGCAATGAACGACTCGTCTGTCTTTGACGGCGACAGATATAAGAATTTCTTCCGCCGTATGCTGGGTCTCCGTTCATCGCGCCATGTGCCTTTGAAGGAAGTCATAATCCGGGATATCGACATTGATAGGGGAAAGAAGATGCTTGAGATAGTCTCTTCAAGGTGCGTGGTATTGGCAAATTCATTGCTTCCGGTGAAGAATATTGTGAAATCATATTTCAATTATTTTGTGGTAGGTGTCGACACCAAGAAGATTCATGTGGTTTCGGATGAAATCAATAGGACTATAGATTATTTGTCGGATTGCCGCGACCCACGGGTAGTGATGAAACTTTCCAATATTCCTATCATACGCGTTCTGTGGGTATATTATCCCACTCCATGGAAGTGGCTTGGATATGTGATGTTGCCATTGTTGCCGGTTTCGGTTCCGTTGTGGCTTTATGGGGAGCGTTGCCTGCGCAATCTGCGCAGTGATTTGGAAAAAACAGCAAAGATTTGTGAGGAATTATTTTGAAGAATAAGATTTTTTTATTAATTTTGCATCCGCAATCGCGCTTGTGGCGTAATTGGTAGCCGCGCTAGACTTAGGATCTAGTGCCGAAAGGCGTGGGGGTTCGAGTCCCCCCGGGCGCACAAAAGAAGGGCACTGCCATCATGGAGTGCTCTTCTTTCGTATTCTATCGGGTCTTGGAAGAAGGAAAATCGGGAGGAAGATAATGACTCCGATCAGCGACATCAGGAGGCCGCCGATGGTGCCGGCGGCAAGGGGAAA
>JAIDTO010000134.1 GCA_029060625.1 Muribaculaceae bacterium
GAAAATGATCAAGGCTATCTACGTGCAGCAGCTGCGTCAGAACGA
Organism: Muribaculaceae bacterium; assembly: GCA_029060625.1. Lineage (GTDB taxonomy): Bacteria > Bacteroidota > Bacteroidia > Bacteroidales > Muribaculaceae > Lepagella. The sequence goes on from JAIDTO010000134.1 coordinate 46, forward strand.
GGAGTAATCGACCTGCCTACACTACGATACAATACAAAAAGAGTTGTTTTTTTCTTAAAAACAACTCTTTTTTGGTTGTCGGGTTGGCAGGTTGTCGGGTTATCTGGTTGAGGAGTTATAATATTATGAAAATGATAAGTGAGTTCCTGACATATATGGAGCTGGAGCTCAACCGGAGCAAGCTTACGGTTGAAGCCTATGGGCGCGACTTGCGGGAGCTTGCAGCTTTCCTTTGTAGGGGGGAGGAGATGGAAGGGGCATCGACTGTCACTACAGCGGATGTGCGCGCATGGCTTGCCGACATGGCACGAAATGGAATCTCACCAAGAAGCCTGAGGCGCAAGACCCAGGCAGCCAGAGCCTTCTTCCGGTGGATGCAGAAGCGACATGGTGTCTCAACAAACCCAGCAGCAGAAGTGCAACTTGCAAAGATAGGGCGTAAACTTCCGGAATTCGTAAGGGAGCAAGAGATGGAGGAGTTGCTTGATGCCCCCATACTCGGAGGAGACCCGGCTCTCAACATCCGAAATAAACTTATAATAAATATCCTATACTCATGCGGCATACGCCGCGATGAACTTGCCAAGATCACTGACGCAGACATTGATTTCTACCAAAAAGAGATAAGAGTTCACGGCAAACGCGACAAAACAAGGATCATTCCGGTTGCGGATGAGCTACTTGCAGAAATAAAAGAATGGCAAACGGTGCGTGACGGTCTCTACTCCTTCCCCGCCCCTGCCCCACTCATATGTTCGAAACGCGGTAAACTCTCGGGACAAGCTATATATGGAATAGTGCATCAACTTCTCATGTCGACAGGAGCCACTCATAAGAGCCCACACTCCCTACGCCATACATTCGCCACATCGCTTCTTAACAGCGGAGCTGAAATCAACTCTGTAAAGGAATTATTAGGCCACGCTTCCCTTCAATCAACACAGATATATACGCATCTCACCTTCTCTGATATGAAAAAGGCCTATGATGCAGCTCATCCTCGCAGCAAGAGGTAATAAGAAATGCAAAAACATTACCACATTTGACACTTTTTAACATATTTTAATACTTAAAGAGGATACGATTAGAACTTTTTATTTAATTTTGCATTTCAAAACCAAGATAGGGAAAAATGACAGAGACGAAAGCACAATGTCATCCATATCAAACCATTCGAAGCCTAAAACAACAATTACATATTAACCTAAACTATCATCATCATCCTAATGAAGAACTCGATCAAATCTTGCATCCTGTTCGGTTCACTTGGTCTCGCGGCAGCCTCGTGCGGTCCGGACTGGGGGAAAATGGACCCGCCTGCAGGAAATCAGATCTATCCTTCTCTTCAAAACGTAGCCTGCTACAATTTTGATGAGGAGATGGATCCGCTCTTAGTCGAGCTCGCCTCCCTTTCAGGCGGCACACCAGCCATAGTGGCGGTGGACGACTCAGTACAATCACCCGTTCTCGACATCAGTCAGCAAACTTATGCGAGACTTGTAAATGCCCTAAAAGCGGTAGACTGTCAAACTTCAGCCTCCGTATCTTTTTGGTATAAGCAAGTATCCGGACTGACACTTGAAGAAGGTGCAGTAGCTCCACTCAATGCCACAAGCTCAGTGCTTCACTGGGATATGGAGGGAAGCACTCTCGACATCACTGCCAACGGCGGCTTAAAATTCAAGAGCGGCGATAAGGCAGTGACTCTTACGTCAGAAGCGGCAAATGAAATTGTCAAGGCTGACAAATGGCAATTCATCACTTATGTAGTAGCACAAAACGGTTACCGCATGTTCGTCGGAGGCGAGGAAGTGCCGGTTGTTGTTCCTGAAGGAACAGACCTCACTGAAGCAGTTGCCCTGATGAACCATGCAGACTATGTGACACTTAATTCGGACGGCGACCAGCACATGCTGATCGACGACTTCACCTTCTTCCGCAACAGCGCCACTGAAAAAGAAGCAAAGCAGCCGAAGAAAGGAAAGATCGGACAGACCGGCGGCGGCAACGAAGGTCCTGACTACAGCAAGTGGATACTTGTCGG
>JAIDTO010000135.1 GCA_029060625.1 Muribaculaceae bacterium
TCCTGAGCCTTAAGAATCAAGCCTGGTAAACCACATAGTTTCCAGGGACCTTCCTGAACCGGAATATCAGGACAGAACCATGCCTTCCATCTTCTTCCACGGAAATCAGGCACTGCAAGAATGCATTCATAACCCATAATATTCATCACGGAATCGGCAATTACCCACTCAGGTTTTTCAATATCCTCATCAATTATCCAATTGCACAAATCAAACCTATCATGTACCCTTATCTTGCCTTCAGGATAATTCTTGAACAAAGCTTCTTTGGGCAACTTCGCCACGCTTTTCCATAATTCATCATTTTGCAGTCTCATCATGACAAAATCCTTATTGCGGTATTCTAGGGAATCGGTATACTTAAGTTCAGCGCTGTAAAAGGCACTGACTGTCTTTCCAATCTTCAGCGTAAATATGTCATCTTTATAATCGTTATCCATGTCAAGAGTATCTCTCACCATGTGACGTTTATATCTGATTTCAAGCATAGCTGGCTCAAGCTTCTTCTCAATTATGATTCGGGCATGAGACACTATGGGCATAACCATTATAGCTATTAAGACGAAAATAACTGGAGTCTTCAAAAATATATCACTCAGATTTTTTTTCATATTCAATGGTAATCTGTTTCGAGAAAGTCGATGTTTTTAGTATTGGGCTTTTGCTCTTTGGGAGCGTCCATTTCTATTTTAGTTCCGTCAGGAGTGTTCATAATCATGGCTCTTAAAATAGTGGAAGCATTTTTTCTGTATTCGGAATATGCCTTTAGCATATCGATTCTTTTCATCTTATCATATTGTTTTGGTTGATAGATAGGATAGATCACTTGATCGCAGTTTTCGATACCGGTTGCTGTGAAGCTATGCTGGCCTGTCGAATCAAATGCTTCAAGGATGAGGCCGTGGAGGCCACAAAGTTTCCATGGGCCATCCGGCAGGGGAATCTCAGGTGAAAACCATGCTGTCCAATGTCGGCCATGATAATCAGTCTCAGCCATTATACATTCATAACCGAGTATTGTTTTTGTTGAATCTGAAACCGACCAATTAAGTTCAGTAAACGGCTCCTCATACTCACCTTGTTCGCCAAGTCCGTAGGTGTCGTAAACGGTTGTTATCATGTCTTTCAAGGACTTAAAAACATATAAATGTCCTTTGTAGTGTGGAATAGCTGAGTCATCTCCGGTACTTAAATATTTATCAACTCCAATTGACATCAGCTGATGACTCAATTTTCGTCCCTGTGGAGTAGATTCGAGCGAGTCGAGATATTCATTATTATGATTGTAATACTTAGAGACCTGCGAATTGGCAAGCAATAAATAATCATAGTCGCGAGTCTTAACCTCTCCATCTCCATTCAATGCGAGATGATGATAGTTGTAGCTGACTTTTATTTCAGCACGCGGATAGTCAATCTTTTTCTTCTTTGCACATAATTCAAAAGGAGTACAAAGGAGAAGCATTATTATAGCAAAAGATAATGTTTTCATATTCTTAGTACGTTTTACAAATTTACGCAAAATATATGAAATTTGACACGTTTTTGGCCGGAAATCACATCGGACAGGGCAAAATATACACCTGGGTGTATATTTTTGAGAAAAATCACTGATTTTTGCCAAGTTTTTTATGCGGGTTAGACTGTATGGGTTTTATCTGCAAATATTCCGCTATTTCTTTCTGAGGTACGTCCTGCTCAATCTGTAGATGCTCATTGATCAGGTCGATGTATCGCTCCATAGGATTCTACGCGTATAAGTCCTTTACTACAATACTTTTCTATTTTAGATCCATAAGAATAATGAAGTTGTTTCGACTTATTTACGAATACAAAAAATATCAAAATAATATGAAAGGATCAATTCTTTTTATCAAGCTTCCGCCATCTTTACGGCATCTTCCGCTTCATTCATCAGTCACGATGCCCGCATCGCTCCTTCTTCATGAAGCGAAATCTGCTCGCAAAGATGACGAAATCTTAATAAAAAAATAAGTCGAAACAACTTCAATATCATAATACAACCGTTTAGGTGTCAACATATGGCTATGAAATTACCAAGCAAACTCTGTTTGCCAATCTTTCGGGAAGCCTAAGAATTTAGATTTTGTAGAATTTACATACGGATAATCGTTGAAGAGATTGGAAAGCTGCTGCTTAAATGTATTGCCCGGCAATATACCCTTCAGAAGTGAGCCTATGACACATATACTATAATATAACTTTGCAAGATCTTGTTGGCTCCAACGCTTGTTCCTTCTTCCGAAATTATAGGCTTCGGGACGCTTCTTTAGAGGTCGATTCCATAATCTTGCATGGTGACTGCAAATATTCCTCAGATAAACCAAAGTATTCATCCAAGATATAAACCTGTCTACACTGTCACATCCAAAGTTCCTTGCTACCTGAAGCTGCAACTCCTTGTTATTGAAATTCCGGAATAGTTTGATGAGCGCACCGAAAGAGACTATCTGCAATGCAATCCATGCAGGAGGGAACTCGTCACAGTAGTTATCCCTGAAATGTTGAATGAAATCCTCTCTTGAATCTGCCATGTCATATTTCAGATTGGCAAGGAACTCCTCGCAATCTCCCTTATTGATGAAATTTTCAAGGTCGGTATACCAAAGGGCGGTTCCGGTTCCCACGCAGAACTTGTCAATAATAATAGTCCTGAAAGCAATCTCTATGCGCCCGAGATATGAGAAAAGCAAAGATTTCAGTGAACGGTCGAACTCATATATTGAATAGACCTTCTCGAAAGAGGTATCGTCGACAAATCCGCTGTTATCAATTTCATTTCTGAAGGGATAGGCATATCCGGTAAAACGGTAATAACCGATAATTGAGAGTATATGCGATGCAAAGGCACGGTCATAAAATTTCATGCCCTTACTTTCAAGTATATTTATTTGCTCGCCAACTGGAATCGGCTTCTTGTCATATTGACTCTTCATGTGCGGTGCTAAAAAAAATGACCTACCAGTTTCGCATCGTTGAGAGGCGCGGTAGGTTCTATGGTTGCAAAGTTAATACTTTTATTCCTAATAAACAAATATTCAGCCAAAAAATGTGTCAGATTAACTCTTTTGGGCTATTTTATGTTAATCTCGGCTTTAATATCCCTATCCTTACTACTAACTACTGTTTTCATCACTTACAACTTCTGTTCAAGGTCGATTCAAAAAGGCATCTTTCTGCATAAGGTAATCGAAGCACAGGGCTTTTGGTCTTCAACGGGTCGATTTACAAGTTTAATCGTCTTTCACAATATGCTGATATGACTATCTATCATAATAAATCTCAAAACATCTAATAAAGGACATAATTGTGAATCATTAAGGCCATGACAATATGAAATTGGGAGAAAGCAAATTATTTGTTTTGGTCTATGATTTTCTTCTTTATGCGGCTTAGGCTGTAGGGCTTTATCTGCAAATATTCCGCTATTTCTTTCTGAGGTACGTCCTGCTCAATCTGCGGATGCTCATTGATCAGGTCGATGTATCGCTCCATAGGGGTCTTCGCGTATAGAGCATAGTATCGCTTTGCCAATGAAACGTAAGCCGACTGCATGAAAAGACGACCTTGCCTTCCGGCTTCTATGTCTTCCTCAAACAGTTTCGGGAGGATCGTGGCATCCGCAATCCACACTTCAGAATTTTTACCGGCTACAATATCGAACATTGCAGGGGCATTGTCCATACAGGATGGATAATCACCAACCAAGGCTTCAGGGAATGCAAAACCACCTATCTTCTCGGTGCCATCCACCGTATATTTGAAGTATCCGGACTTCACATAGCCAAAAGCATTTGTCGGCTCACCCTTACGGCAAAGATACTCACCTTTTTTCAACGACACGAGTCTGCCACGACTTTCTATCAAATCGTGCCAGAATTTAAGGTCAAGTCCTTCGATATGTGTGTTAAAGTGTCGTTTCATGTTTGCAAAGTTAATAAAAAAATTATAATTCAAAAAATCTATATGAATTTTTAGGATTTAAGGATTTGCTTTGTTAAGTAGGATGTTAAGTTATATGAGGCAAAATCACTACTATATCATAAAGAGCCTCCTCGAGGCTGCTGAGCTATTGACAAGGATGCCCCGGACTGAAGTCCGGGGTTTTGACATGATTTCAGCTCTCCGAGCTGATAAGTCTGCTTAAAAATTCGGAACATAAAAATAAACGCCTTATTTGTTACAATTTGATTCCGATGCGGATTTATGGCGCATTATTTGCCATGAGTTGATGATGTTTTGCCAGGCTATATAGGAAGCCGGGGCTATTGAGGCGACGGGGTTCATATAGGCAAGTGCTATCCAGACAGCAAGGACCGTGTTTTTTTGTCCTAAGCCTTGGCCTCCTGATACAGGGTCGCCAAATCTTCTGCCAACCATCCTTCCAATCTTGAATTGCAAAAGGCATACTACCAGTGAGCCAATAGCAAGCCATATCATAGTCCATAAAGATTCAGGCTGATAGTGAGTGATGATGAAGCTTACGCATCCTCCTACGATTATAAAGAGGGAGATCGCCCAAAGATAGAACGAAATGGATTGGTGAGCTTTGACCGACTCATGAAATCGCGGGAGAGTATGGCGAAGCAGGAAAGAGGCAAGCAGCGGACCCAAAAGGAGCGGCATCACCATCTTCAGAATCATCAGGAATGATTCCCAGAAAGTATATTGAGTATCACCCACCAATGCAAGAACAAAGGGACCGACTATTGCCACGAAGACATTACATAGCAAAGAATATGTTGCGAGTTTTGGCAAGCTTCCTCCGAGCATTGCGCAAATGACAGGGGCAGCTGTGGCAGTAGGAATAAACACACATATGAATACGCCTTCGGCAACTGTATGATTCACCCATGCAAGAGCCAAGTAAGCAGCAGCGGCAATCAACATCTGAATGCCAAGCAATACCCATTGAAACCGACCAAGAGCAATGTGGCGGAAGTCAAGTTTGCAATAGGTGATGAAAAGCATCGCAAAAATAAGATAAGGAGAGAGAAACTGCACATAACCCATCCATGGATAAAACAGAATGCCACCCAACATAGCGATGGGCAGCATAAAGGGCTTAAGTCTATTTAATTTAGCGGAAGACATTTTTCTTCAAAGATTTTCTATGATTGACTTTACGCTCTTGAAGGTCTTTTCAGGAGCTTCGTTCCAGAAATTCTTATATTGTGATATATTGTCAGCTTGTCCGGGAGTGTCACTGACAACCCTAACCACAGCAAACGGGACTCCGCAGTCGTGGCAAGCATGTGCTATTGAAGCGGATTCCATATCGCAAGCAAGGGCATCAGGATAGATTTCCTTGATAAACTTCACCTCTTCCGCTTTGCTTATGAAACGATCGCCCGAACATATCAATCCGAAACGGACTTCAGAAGTGGCGCTTTTCCTGCATGACTCGACAACGGCAGCATCCATTGCGAAACGCTCGGGAAGACCATCCATATGACCCCATTTAGTGCCGGGACCACACCATACATCATGATATGCAGCTTCCGTAGCCACGAGTAGGGACCCAACTTTCATTGAGGCATCTGCCCCCCCTGCTACCCCCGAGTTTATTATTATATCGGGGTGGAAGTTTTCAATCATTCGGAAGGCATTCAAAGCGGAACTGACTTTTCCAATACCACACTTCATCACACACACTTCATGCTTGCCAACCTTACCAATGCAGGCTTTTCTTCCGTCGAAATCCACTTCTGATTTATTTTCCAACAATGGAAGTAGGAGTGCCACCTCCTTGTCCATGGCTGCGAGTATTCCTATTTTCATGCTCATATAATCGAGAATTTTAGAATTGAAAATTCTATTCTTAAGAAAAACGGATTTTGACTTTGGATATTATTGAATTTTTCGTAAATTTGCAGAGAAGCTGTTTAAACTTATGAAATCAATCAAAATATGGAACGACTCTCCCTCGGATAAGCAGGCGGAGCAGATAGCAGAGAGGCTAAAAGCCGGTGAAATATGGATCATTCCCACCGACAGTGTCTACGGAATCATGTGCGATGCACTGAATCAGAAAGCAGTGCGCACAGTATGCGACCTGAAGGGAATCAATCCGGAGAAAAACAATCTGTCGGTGATATGCAACGATATCTCTATGGCAGCAGAATATGCACGCATCGGAGATAAGACCTTCGTATTGATGAGAGACAACACTCCCGGACCGATAACATTCATCTGCAAGGCACAATCAAATCTTCCGAAAGAATTCAAGAAGAGAAAGAATGTGGGCATACGCATTCCAGACAATCTGACATCAAGGATGATAGTGGAAAAGCTTGGGAATCCACTGCTGACAACATCAATTGAATTTGAAGATGAAGACTATGCACGAAATCCTGAGCTCATAATGGAAGCATACGAAGGGAAAGTTGATGGTGTAGTAATGGGAGAAGAGGGGGGAACCGAGCTGACCACTGTGGTTGACTGCACTGAGGATACTCTAAGTATAATAAGGGAGGGGGTTGTCGATTTTAATGCATAATGCATAATGCATAATTCATAATCATCAAAGCATTTTTGGATTCTATCATGCTTTGAGACTCCCATGGCATGCAAAATAATTTGGTGTTTAGGGAAATTTGTGGGAAATATTAGAAGTTAAATTTTGAATTGTCGGGGATTTTTGTTAATTTTGCGTATCTCGTTGGTGAGATATTCGATATTATTGATAAGAATCTAAGATATAACCCTATAAATCAAAAATAGATATGTCAAAAGTAACAGTTGTAGGCGCAGGCAACGTAGGTGCAACCGCTGCCAATGTAATGGCCATCCGTGAAGTGGCTGATGAAGTTGTAATGATCGACATCAAGGAAGGTGTATCCGAGGGCAAGGCCATGGATATGATGCAGACAGCCAACCTTCTTGATATGAACACCCGCATTTCAGGTGTCACCAACAACTACGAGGCTACTGCAAATTCTGACGTAGTAGTTATCACATCAGGCATTCCCCGCAAGCCCGGCATGACTCGTGAGGAACTCATCGGCGTCAATGCAGGCATCGTAAAGCAGGTGACTGAAAGCGTTCTCAAGCACAGCCCCAATGCTGTGATAGTATGTGTATCCAACCCTATGGACACAATGACCTACCTTATCCACAAGGTATCCGGTCTTCCCAAAAACCGTATCATCGGTATGGGCGGCGCACTGGACAGCAGCCGTTTCAAATACTACCTTAGCAAGGCTCTCGGTGCGAACCCCAACGAGGTTGAAGGTTTCGTAATCGGTGGCCATGGCGACACTACTATGATCCCTATGCGTCGCTACGCTACACTCCGCGGCATACCTTGCGAGACACTTCTCGACAAAGAAACAATGGACAAGGTAGTAGCTGACACAATGGTTGGTGGCGCTACACTCACCAAGCTTCTCGGCACCAGCGCATGGTATGCTCCAGGAGCAGCTACAGCAGAAGTTGTAGAGGCTGTGATCCACGACCAGGATGCTATCATTCCTTGCTCAGCTCTTCTTGATGGAGAATATGGTGAGAAAGATCTCTGCATCGGTGTTCCTTGCGTACTCGGCAAAGGTGGCATCAAGAAGATCATTGAGATTGACCTCAATGAGGAAGAGAAAGAACTCTTCGCTAAGAGCGCAGCTGCAGTGCACAAGACTAATGAAGCACTCCCCTGCTGATTAGCATCGCAAAGATAAACTTGTAGGGACGCACGGCTCTCGTGCGTCCCATTTTTTTTGAAATGAATGATAAAGGACGCACGAGAGCGGTGCGTCCCCACAAGTTCTCATTAAAAAAGTGCAGTATAGGCAATGTATTCGCCTACGAGAGAAAGGATGAAAATGATCCCGAAGACTAAGGCGATTTTCGCCAGAAGCTTGCCTGAATAGGGTATCATCTTGCCAATAAGCAGCGACATAAGCCAAGTAAATACTGTCATGAAAAGGGCAAAGCAATCAATATATGCCCACCACCCAAGTTCCTTTCTAAAGCGAAATGTCACTACAATATAAACTATTGATACAATAAGTGCCAGCAAAGCAAGCAACATTTTTCTTGTCGTAGACATCATCTGAAAAGTTTTACGGCATGCCCAATCCCATCCTTGTCAACGATCAAGGCTATATAAAAGCCATTTGGATGAGCTGCAATGTCGACATGCGCGACGTTTGTATTTCTGAATTTCTTATTCTCAACAATCATCCCGGTGACATCATAGACTATGACCCGATCTATATCCATCGGCAACGACAAAGCAAAATGCCCTGCAATGTTTGAAGTCACAATAGGAGTCTCAGGAAGTGAAACGGAAATAGTTTCTGCAGGAGCAAAAGCATATTCAACCGGCGTCTCAACCTCAAAATCAAACTCGGTTGCTTCCCTGCGAACCATCCAATAAGCTTCATTGTCGTCGAAAGAGACCGCATAATAGTCATCATTCTCAGGATTCTTAAGCATATCAAAGACCACCTCAGGATAAGTAGCCCACTGCTCTATAGCATCCGAAGGGATACGGCTATCGTATCGAATCATCTCGATATCCCTTGAAAAATCTGACAGAATAGAACGCACCATTGGTGTAATCTTATCTTTATCGAAGCTTCCTTTAAGGGAATATGCAAGAATCGGAAAAGCTTTGTTTTCAGCAGAGACCACAACGAAACCTCCGGAAGGAGAGTTAAACACATAGAATGGTGTGAAAAGACGCTGAGTGGTGAGATCCTTCCCATTATAGACATACATCACGGGAGGAGTGACATAATTACGGGATTCATTAAAGAATTTCTGCGCCATAGACTTAGCTTCCTTTTGCCCTATAGTCTCGGCATGCAATAGCTGACTACCTGCCGACACAAGGGCGCCGACAGCTATCGCAAGTAATATTTTCTTTAATCTTCCCATATCTTTATAACGCATGAAGGGGCATCATAGTGTAAAAGGCTGTATGATTTTTAGTCATTACAAAAAAAAGGACGCACGAGCCGTGCGTCCCTACAATATTGTATGATAAATTGAATCAGATTATTCTTCAACTGCAAGCACTTCAGAAGCTTCGACTTCAGCATTGTCGGCCTGAATGTTGGGAAGTTCGAGACCAAGATGCTGCTTTTTATCGATTATCTTGAGCCAGATACCAATGAGAAGAGCTGCGACACCGAGGCATGCAAGCATCACGAGAGGCCAAGTATAATTATAGCTTACAGCTGCCTGAGCCTCAGTCATCGTGCCGTTGGCAAGACCTTCTGCAATTTCAGGATTAGTATTGTCGAGCACCTTGCCAATGAGAAGCGGGAAGAGCCAAAGACCGATGTTCTGAATCCAGAATATGAGAGCATATGCTGAACCGATGATCTTTGCGTCAACAAGCTTAGGAACCGACGGCCACAGAGAAGCCGGAACGAGAGAGAAAGAAGCTCCAAGCACAAGGATCGTGAGATATGCTACCACAACACCTCCAAGGTCATTACCCTTGAAGAGCGGAAGGATAAAGGCAAATGTCAAGTGGCAGATTATGAGCAAGAGGGCTCCGAATACCAACATTGACGCAGCCTTTCCCTTATGGTCGACATACTTGCCGAGAATCGGGGTGATACCAACCGCAAGCAAAGGGAAGACAGCGAAAATCGATGCAGCACTCTGGCACATATATCCCATCCAGCAATAAGTGAGCAGAGCCACGACTGCAAGGACAAGCATACCAGATTTCATCCCCTTGTTGGAGGAGAAATTGCTTACGAATGCTGCAGCTGCCGCTATCAGCATCACGATATACTGCACCACTGTCTCAGCATCTGATGCCCAGAAGCTATCGGGATCAACTTC
>JAIDTO010000136.1 GCA_029060625.1 Muribaculaceae bacterium
GGTAGAACAGACAGGGCGAGGAGGCGGAGCTTGCCGTCGAAGGGGGTGGCTTGGCGTCTGGGTTTGGCGGATTGGTGGAAGTAGAAGGATTTTTGGGTGTCCCAACTTTTGATGTCGGTGCGCACTGTTTCGTGAGGGGGGATTTGGGTGTCTATACTGACGTTGCGTTTGTGGAGCTGGCGACCTTTCATGTCTAAGTATGTGATTTCGACCTCCATTCCTTGTATTTCAGAGTCGAGTGCATTTGAGATGAAGAAGCTTTCGAGGTTGCTGCTTATAGTCTTGTCGAAGCCGTAGAAACGGATGGCAGGAAGGATCGTTTCTGTGAATGTGATGGAGTCGGAGGAAAGGGAGATGATGGAATCGGAGGATTCTGAAGTTTTTGCTTTAGATACCTTTTCTGTCGTTTTGGGGATGGAGTGCTTGGTTTTGATTTTTCGGGCACTCGCGGAAGGAAGAATGTTTGATGTGGTTAGAATGAGTAAGAAAGTTACAAAAAAGACGCGTGGGGACGCGCACGGAGTGCGCTTACTACTTAGTTTGACTCTGCGGGAAATGTACGGGAGGCTTTTTCTTGTGGCTTTCATAGGATTCTGGGTTTGCGGCGGAGGGAGCCGTTGTGGTCGTAGCCGGGATATACTTTCAGAAGACCGGCAGGCAATTTATCGGTAGGGTCGTCGTAAGAGATTTTTACGATTCTCCAGAAACGCGGTAGGAGTGTGTTTATATTGATCTTGAATTTAAGCTTCGGTGATTTTACCCGTAGGGATTCCCCATCTGATGATAAAGTGGCGGCACAGTTTTCGGCTTTTGAGAAGATAGATTTGTCTTTGTGGGTCCATTGCTCAAGACGGAATTGCTTGGCATCAACTGTAGGATGCAGGCGCCCGATCACGTCTCCATATTCAAGACGGCAATCGGGAGTGGTGAGGACACTTATGGAATATGTGCCGGGATGAGTTGGATCAGCCTGAATCAGTACTCGGGCTCCATCTTCAGGATACTCCCATATGCCTTCTATCGGAGAAAGAACATTGGTGTCACACCAATCTCGGATTTCTTCCTCTGAAGGGAAGAAGGCAAATGTCGGCAATGATATCATTGATATCATTGCCGACATGAGGAAAGTCTTGAGTTTTGACATGTTTTTTGATGTAAATTACCCTTTTGAGTCTTTGGGACGCGCACGGAGTGCGCTTACTACTAAGTATGTCTCTGCTGGGAGGCTGGGAAGCCTCCCTTCCATATTTGACTTATTTAGTGGAGAAGGTGTAGGAGAGGCCGAAGCTTAGGATTTCCTTAAGCATCCAGTGGTGCCATTTGCTGATATTGAAGTCGGAGCTGGAGTCGTAGCGCAAGTTGGCGTAGATCTGTGTGCTCAGGAATTTATTGATTGCAAAGTCCCATGTGGTCTCCACGTTGCCCTGGAAATAAGTATAATCAGTAAATGCAAAGAGGCGAGTGCGCATTGAGATATTGGAAGTCGCCTGCCAAGTCATGTTTACCTCACCACTCGAACCTATTTCACTGTGAGATGTATGACCCGGCTTTATATTGAACTGTGTGGGGTCGATGTCTTTGTCAATGCAGATCTTGAGGTTGTAGGAGAGAGGTGCAATTGAAGCCGACATATTGAATGTCTTCTTGGCGTTAGCATGAGAATACGTCATACCGATACCGAGGTTGAGGTCGCCCGGAGAAAGGAATGATGCTGTCCTGATATCGGTATTGGTCTTGTAGTTATGGAAGAACTGTGTCTTGAATAGCCCCGTGATGGTATAGAACCATTTTTTGAACGCCTTGAAACCGTATTTCACATTATATTGGAAATTATCTTCAGAAAGTGAATACTTACGGCCTACTGCATTCTGCTCTATGGAGTTGATACCAAGCTTATAGTTGACAGTGCTTTCGAATATCTGGTTAGGGTGATAAGTGGGGTTCAGCTGCACATCCCAATAGAAATTATAAAGAAGAGCAAGGTAGTTGTTGCCACCCTGGTACCAGTTTTTGGAAACGTAAGCCTGCGAGAACTGAAGTCCTGTATTGAACTTATGCAGCCAATGCTTTTTCTGCTGCTCAAACTCCGGCAATAGAGCATCGGCAATAGCTATCTCAGGAAGATTAAGATTCTTGATATATGACCCGAGTGTCACATCGTCTTCAGGCAAGCGAGGTGGAACCGGAAGATCCCAATAAGTATATTGGATAGTATGTGGGGTATATACCATAGTAGTATACATATAGTCTTGGCTGATACGTGATTGAGTAAGAGCATTATGTAGCCAGTCAGGGATAATAGATTTCTCATGCCATGCTGCCGACTTCAATTGATCAATGTCCAGATCGCTGCCATCGACCACATCATTGAACGAACGTTGTTTCTGGGAGCGATAGCCGGAGAAAACCCAAGGGCCGACAAGAGGATTATATGGTAGTTCAGGCATAGTGTCCTGAAGAGACGCAAGGATTTCAGGAAGCTCTCGAATCACGACGGGTGCGTGCAGGAGGCTGTCATAGGCCAGTGAGTCGGCTAATGCCATAGAGTCAGCAAGCGCTATGTTGTCGTCAAGCATGGAAACGGCTGCCTCGGCAACGGAATTCATTTCCCGAGCTGATTGGATCAACTGTTTGGGAGAAGTGGTTTGGGCCGATGCCAAAGCGGCGAGCCCAAGGCAGAAAGCGGAAGTCAATTGTCTCATATCGTGGGTTGTTATTGTTTGAGAGTGGGGTGGAGGGTGGAGGGTGGAGAGAGGAGAGTGGAGGGTGATTATTTGGGAGATTTGAGGATATTGGAGTAATCGTCGGAACGGATAACTTCAAGGGCGGTCTTGAACATTGGGTCTCGTTCGTTGTAGACCTTGAAGTATGTAGAAGAGTCATATATGTCCCTTCCGATTAACCCTTTGAGCACCATTGAGAATAAAGGCTTGCTTAGAGCTGCTTCTTCAGCATTGAAGTCAATTTTTTCAGCTGTAGCGAGATCAAAAAGCTCTTGAAGTTGGGCATCAGAGATAGAGTATCCTTTCAAGAAATCCGCATCTGTTGGGTATTTTGCAAGAATTTCTTTCCTGTCTTTATCTACAGTCTTGATAGCAAAGCGGTTGATAAGTCCCTTAGCCATCACCTGACGGTAATATTTCGTATTCTCAGTAGTGTCGATACCCACAAAGCGGTCCGGATAAATACCACCACCTCCGTAAATCGGGCGATTTAATTTCAGGCTGTTTACCTTAAGCGAATCAATATACTTGATGGAATCGGCATGCATCAGCTCTCCGTGATTAAAGCGGTCGAGAATATCGTGGGCATAAGCATCGGCATTCCCTTTGGTATAAGGTTTTTGAATGTCTCGTCCGGTAGGGGTGTAATAGTGTGCAACTGTGAGCCGCATCATGGACCCATCGGGGAACGGGATAGGTCGCTGCACCAATCCTTTGCCATAGCTTCTGCGTCCGACAATGACACCACGGTCCCAATCCTGCACAGCGCCTGCAGTGATTTCAGAAGCAGAAGCCGAGTATTGATTCATCATTATCACCAATTTGCCATCAGACAAAAGCGGGTTCTTTTCAGATGGGAAAGCTTGATATTCGTATTTCGGATTATTGGTGCCTTCAGTGAAGACTGCGAGGCTTCCGGAAGGCAAGAGTTCTCCAAGAATATCGACAGAAGCTTTCAGATAACCGCCTCCATTGTCGGAAAGATCGAGGATTAGATCTTTCATTCCCTCTTTTTTCAGTTTTTTTGCAGCCTCCACAAATTCCTTGTGGGTCTCAGCTCCAAACTTATTGAGGCGTATGTATCCTATGCCTGGTTCTACGATATATGCGGCATCCACACTGAAGATTGGAATATCATCCCTTGTGATGCGGAAATCAATTGTGTCAGGAGTGTCTGCTTCATAGCGTAGCACAGTCACATCCACGTTAGTACCTTTAGGACCCCTCAAGCGGCGCATAATGTCGGAATTAAGCATCTTAACCCCCGCTATGACAGTGTCATTTACCTTGATGATGCGATCGCCGGGAAGGATACCAACCCGCTCGGATGGACCGCCACCGATAGTCTCGATGACGTACAGGGTATCTGTTGCCATATTGAAGGAAATGCCAATGCCACTGAAAGAGCCATCAAGGGGTTCGTTCAGGTCTTGGGTTTCCTTTGCATTTGTGTAAGAAGAATGGGGGTCAAGGCTCTTCAGCATACCGACGATAGCATCTTCTACAAGTTTGTCTTCATTGACAGAGTCAACATACATGCGGGCGATAGCCTGCTCGGCATAAGAAAGCTTGTGGGCAGGCATAAATTGCTGTGCAGACACAGCAGATGCGAGAAGAGCGAAAAAAGCGTATAATAATTTCTTCATATTTTACATAGATATATATAGAGTAAGACGCTCTGCAATGGATAAAGTTTAAAGATTTCCTTTATTTGGCAGGAAACGGGCAACGTTATATCCGTTAGCCTTTAGCTCGCGCACCATGCTGCTTGAAACGAACCCGAGTTCAGGCCGGGCAGTAAGGAACAGAGTCTCTATATCAGAAATCGCCGCATTTGTATCGGCAAGATTACGTTCATACTCAAAGTCCTTGACTTCCCTTAGACCTCTTACTATGAATGCAGCCCCATGCCTTCTTGCAAAATCGACAGTCAGGCCGGAATATGCCTCCACCTTAACGCGGTCGTCATTGCCAAAAACAGACTCAATGGCCTTGACTCTTTCCGCGACAATCTCACTATTGCCCGGCTTATTGATATTGAATCCTACGCCAATGATAAGATAATCGAAAATCTTGAGTGCTCGGTCAGCAATATCCTTGTGTCCAATGGTGAAAGGATCGAAGCTTCCGGGAAAAACAGCTGTCCTCATGCCTCTTCTTCAATGATGAGGTTATCAATGATGAAGTTCTGTCGGTCCATCGTGTTCTTTCCCATATAGAACTCCATGAGCTGGTCGTAGCAGTCCTCTTTTTTTATCACGACAGGATCGAGACGCATGTCGGGACCAATGAACTCGGCAAACTCATCGGCATTGATCTCTCCAAGACCTTTGAATCGTGTGATTTCAGCATTCTTTCCAAACTTGGCAATGGCAGCTTCACGCTCCTCGTCGGAATAACAGTAATAGGTGTCTTTCTCACCGTCTGTAGTCTCTTTTTTCTTCTTGCCTTTCTTGCGCTTGATAGCTTCTTTGTTTCTCACACGGAAGAGTGGGGTCTGAAGAATATAAACGTGGCCTTTTTTGACAAGGTCAGGGAAGAACATTAGGAAGAACGTAATGCATAGAAGACGTATGTGCATTCCGTCGACGTCGGCATCTGTAGCGATTATGACCTTGTTATAGCGGAGTCCTTCGATCCCTTCCTCTATATTGAGCGCCGCTTGCAGAAGATTAAATTCATCGTTTTTGTAGACAATCTCTTGCGTAAGCCCATAGCTGTTGAGAGGTTTTCCACGAAGGGAGAAGACAGCTTGAGTCTCCGCATTGCGCACTTTCGTGATGGTTCCGCTTGCGGAGTCACCCTCGGTGATGAAAATCGCCGACTCATCGCGGCGGTCCTCCTTTGCATTGGCACGAAGCGAATCATTATAGTGAATATGGCAATCGCGGAGTTTCTTATTGTGAAGACTCACCTTCTTAGCTTTTTCGCGTGCAAGCTTGGCCACCCCCGCCATCGATTTCCGCTCTTTCTCATTGGTGGCAATCTTCTTGAGCATAGCGTTGGCTGTGTCAGGATTCTTGTGAAGGTAGTCGTCCAGCTCTTTCTTAAGGAAATCCCCTATGAATTTATTGACTGTAATCAGGCTGTTCGGTGCTATTTCTTTGCTTCCAAGTTTAGTCTTGGTCTGCGATTCGAACACCGGTTCCTGGATACGGACGCTGACAGCCGCAACGATCCCGTTTCGGATGTCGGCGTATTCATAGTTCTTCCCGGAGAAAGCCTTGATGGTTTTTCCGATATGCTCCTTGAAAGCCGCCAGATGGGTGCCACCTTGGGTGGTGTGTTGTCCATTGACAAAGGAATAGTATTCCTCGCCATTTTGATCTGTGTGAGTGATCACCACTTCAATGTCTTCCCCTTGCAAATGTATGATAGGGTAGAGAGGCTCGGCTGTTATGTTTTCCTTCAAAAGGTCAAGCAGACCGTGGCGTGAAAGATAGCGTTTGCCATTGAAATATATATGGAGACCAACGTTTAGATATGTATAGTTGGTGACCATTGTCTCGATTGTCTCCAGATCGAACTTGTAGTCGCGGAAAAGCGTATCGTCAGGACGGAAGCATACGAGGGTGCCGTTTTCCTCTTTGGTCGGCAATTTTTCGGTATGCTCTATCAGGCGTCCGCGGTCAAACGCAACACGAACACATTCACCGTCGCGGTAGCTGGTCACCTCGCAATGTGTAGACAGCGCATTGACAGCTTTAAGGCCGACACCGTTCAGACCAACGGATTTCTTGAAATTTTTGTCGTCGAATTTGCCGCCGGTATTGATGTCGGAAGCCACTTCCTTCACTTTCCCAAGGGGTATGCCACGACCGAAGTCGCGGATTTTGACTTCACCGGTATCTGCGTCAATTGATATGTCGATTCGTTTGCCGGCACCCATATTGAACTCGTCGATAGAATTGTCTACGACTTCCTTTATAAGCACATATATACCGTCTTCGGCATGAGACCCATCACCGAGTTTACCGATATACATACCGGGGCGGCGGCGAATGTGCTCATTCCATTCAAGAGTCTGGATAGCGTCGTCGCCGTATCCGGCATCCGCCACTTTGGCAGGAGTGTCGATTTCAGCCTCGAAATCACCTTCTGTTGGGGTGTCGTCAGGTTGGGATGATATGGGATCGATGTCGAATATGTTGTCGTTTTCGTTGTATTCTGTCATGTTTTTTAAGAGTGAAGAGTGAAGGGTGGAGGGTGGAGAGATGGAGATTATGGATTAAAAGAGGGTTTCATTGAGCCATTTTTCGAGTTCACCGGTCCATTGGCGTTTGTAGGGGAATTTGTCGCGGAAGCCCCAGCCGTGGCCGCCTACAGGATATGCGTGAAGAGTTGCGGGAACTTTGTTGGCAAGGAGAGCTGTGTAGTAGTCGATGCTGTTGGCAGGGGGGACAGCTCCGTCGTCGGAAGAGAGCATGATGAAGGCTTTCGGGGTGTCCGGGGTTACCTGTAACTCGTTGGAGTAGAGTTTTACTAGTTCATTAGATGGGTTTTCACCGAGAAGGTTGATTCTTGACCCCATATGGGTTTTGTTGGCATCCATGCTAACAACAGGATAGAAAAGGATCTGGAAGTCGGGTCTTGTCTCAGGAGAAGAGTAATGTGTAGCGAGAGTGGAGGCGAGGTGTCCGCCGGCAGAAGCTCCGGCGATACCGATTTTTTGAGGGTCAACTCCGAGTTCTGCGGAATATTTGCGGAGTATGCGCATGGCTTGCTCTGCATCGGCGATTGGAATTGTGTGGTCGCCGTAGGGAAGACGGTATTTCAATACGGCATAAGTGATGCCTTGGGCATTAAACCAGTCAGCCATGTCGTGACCTTCGTGGGCAGTAGCTTGGTGAGTATAGCCTCCCCCGGGGCACATAAGGATAGTCTTTCCTGTCGGATTCTTCGGAGTATATACAGTGATGGCAGGATCTATTTTGAAATCCTGGGCTTTTACTTTCTCGGATTTGGCATCAGACTGCTCGAGAGGATTTTCGTCCCATAGTAGTATTTCGGTTTTTTTCTGTGCGAAAGCGCTCAGGCTGACGGTGAGGAGGCACATGGCCATTAGTTTTATAAGTTTCATAGTGTAAAAGCGTATTGGGTGTAATAAAATACAAAATTACGAAAAAAATGTGGAAAAGCAAAAGTTTTTGATATCGGATTTTTTAGTTCGACTTTGGGGAGGCTGGGAAGCCTTCCTTCCATATTTGACGCGCGGGGACGCGCACGGAGTGCGCTTACTACATAGTTTGACACGGTGGGAGGCTGGGAGCCTCCCTTCCATAGGGGAGTGAACCTATTTGGGGGTGGGGTGTTTTAAGGTATATGGCAACAGTTAAATTTCAAGGAGCTCCCGTGAAGACAGTAGGGGAGCTTCCAGCAGCAGGGGCTGTAGCACCTGATTTTAGTTTGGCAGCGCAGGATCTTTCAGATTTCAATCTGGAATCGTTGAAAGGGAAGCGCGTAGTTCTTAATATCTTTCCGAGCATCGATACAGACGTTTGCGCTGCATCAGTAAGGAAATTCAATGTGGAGGTGTCAAATCTTCCTGAGACAGTGGTGGTATGTGTATCGGCTGACCTTCCTTTTGCCGCACAGCGTTTCTGCGCTGCTAATGGCATCAAGAATGTGGTGACAGGCAGCACTTTCCGCAGCGATTTCGGCAAGGCATATGGCGTTGAGTTTGCAGAGGGTCCACTTCGCGGATTGATGGCACGTTCGGTAGTCGTGATCGACAAAGACGGTAAGGTATTGGGAAGCAAGATGGTAGAAGAACAGACCAACGAGCCTGACTACCAGTATGTAGAGTCTCTGCTTGCGTAAGACTCTGATTATTAAAAAAATGCAAAAGGAGCCCAACAATTGTTGGGCTCCTTTTGCAAAGGGTTAAGGGTTAAGGGTTAAGTTATGTGGGTTTTAGGACGGAGGGGATGAGTTGGCGGACTTTTTCGCCGAAGCGGACTTTGTAGGACTTGGAAGTGGGGTCGTAGGATTCGACGGTGCCTTCTCCAAATATTCTGTGGGACACTTTTGTGCCGGCTGTCCAGACGCTGCTGTCGCCTCCCCCTAATTCTTCGTCGAGTGAGCGGACCATGTTTTTCGTGCCCTCGAGGAGTGTCTTGTCAGGATTTCCTTCGATTTTGATGAGTCCTTCTGCTATCTCGGATATGAAGCGTGACGGATATTTGAGAGCACCACTTTCATTCAGGTAACCTTCGGAATCGGAAAGATATAGCATATCCTTGGCACGTGTGACAGCCACATACATCAATCTGCGTTCTTCCTCTTCTCCATCAATACGGCGTTCGCGAATGGATCGATGATTTGGGAATACTCCCTCGGTTAGCCCCATGATGAAGACATTTGGATATTCGAGTCCCTTTGCCTGGTGGATTGTCATCAACCTTACCTTATCCTTGTCTTCCTGATGATCCGTATTGGTGTATAGTGCAATCTCGCCTAAGTAGTGGTATAGATCAGACTCCCCATCCTCAAATCTTGTGGCCTCAAATTCTATCATGGAGTTGATGAGCTCGGCGACATTCTCCAGACGCTCTTCCTCCTCGTCTGTACGATACATAGTGTCGAGACCACTCGTCTGCATTAGGCGTTCGGTAAGGTCTGATACCTTCAGACCTTCCGCAATAGAGCGGGCATTTTCTATCAGTGTGATGAAGTCACGTATCGGTTTCTTTCCAAAAGCGGGCTCTC
This sequence comes from Muribaculaceae bacterium, assembly GCA_029060625.1. Classification (GTDB taxonomy): domain Bacteria; phylum Bacteroidota; class Bacteroidia; order Bacteroidales; family Muribaculaceae; genus Lepagella. Next base: position 9,432 of record JAIDTO010000136.1, read on the forward strand.
CGATATGGCGCCGAAGTGTTGGGTAGAGGTAGTCTCCTTCCGAGTCTGCAAGCTGCTTGAGTTTTCCAAGTGTAACACTGCCAAACTTTCGAGCCGGAACATTAACTATACGTGTGAATGCCATATCATCGTTTTCATTGGCAGTGAGGCGAAGGTAGCTTATGATATCCTTAATCTCCTTGCGCTCGAAAAAACGTACTCCTCCCCATACAGTATAAGGAATCTTCCTCTTCAGAAGAGCCTGCTCTA
>JAIDTO010000137.1 GCA_029060625.1 Muribaculaceae bacterium
TACGTTGCATTGGTATGGGGAGATTTCGATGAAGACAAAGGGACGATCGTCGGCAACATTGCCCGAAACCCGCGCAACAAGCTTCAGATGGCAGTATTCAGTGATCCGGAGATTGGGAAGCACGCAGTGACACATTATAATGTGATAGAAAGATTTGGATATGTCACTTGTGTGAAATGCGTGCTGGAGACCGGAAGAACTCATCAGATAAGGGTGCATATGCTCTCAAAGGGTCATCCCTTGTTCAATGATGCCAGGTATGGTGGCGATAAAATCCTCAAGGGTACCACTTTTGCAAAATACAAACAATTTGTGGAAAATTGTTTTCAGATATGCCCACGTCAGGCGCTCCATGCAAGGACCCTTGGCTTCCGACATCCGCGTACAGGGGAGCAAATGGATTTCGAGTGTCCGATACCCCCTGATATGACCGAACTACTCGAGAAATGGCGCACCTACCGTAAAACCGACAACTGACAACTCGACAACCTGAAAACTTGAAAACTTGAAAACTGACAACTTCACATGCTTGATAATATAAATAAATATAAGATCGTGCTTGCAAGCAAGTCGCCGAGGAGAAAAGAACTTCTCGGCATGCTTGACCTTCCTTTTGAAATAAAGGTGAAAGATGGTATTGATGAGTCTTATCCCAAGGATATGCCTGCAATTGAAGTTGCAGAATTCCTTGCCAGGTTGAAAGGGAAAGCCTACGCAGAAGAAATCACAGAAAATGAACTGGTGATCACTGCCGATACCATTGTCATCCTCGATGAGAAGATATATGGTAAGCCCCACGATGAGAAAGATGCAGTCGATATGCTCATGCAGTTGCAGGGGCGCACCCACACAGTGGCGTCAGGAGTATGCGTGGCGACAAAAGAAAAGATTGTCAGCTTCACCACATGTACGGCTGTCACATTTGCACCCCTGTCGCAGGAAGAAGCAGAATGGTATGTAGAAAAATACAAGCCACTTGACAAGGCCGGGGCCTATGGCATTCAGGAATGGATAGGATGCGCGGCTGTTGCCGGAATCGACGGTAGTTTCTACAATGTAATGGGTCTTCCTGTCCATCAGCTCTACAACGTATTGAAAGATGAGTTCTGAAAGCGTGAAAGTTGCAGTAATCGGCAAGGGAAACGTCGGCACTCAATTCGCACGTATATTTGGCACTGAACCAATCCCCCCCCGTACACTTGAAGGGCTGCCTGCCGATGCTGACCTCTATATTATTTCTGTGAGCGATTCGGTTGTGAAAGAAGTTGCTGAAAAGATGCCTCCAGTGAAGGGTATGATAGTCCATACCACCGGAAGCGTTGGGATTGAAGCGCTCTCAGCCGTCAAAAGCAAGGGATATGGCGTGATGTACCCTTTCCAGACCATCAGCAAATCGCGTCCTCTCCTTCCCTCTTCAATTCCGCTACTGATAGAAGCCTCCGACCAAAAGACTCTGGAAAGCATTGAGAAATGTGCCCGTGAATACGGATTCACGCAAATTGGAATTGCTGACAGCGAAAAGAGACGGAGAGTGCATCTTTGCGGCACTTTCGCCTGCAATTTCACCAACGCCATGATCGGAATCAGCCAAAAGATTCTTTCCGATTCTGGAATCGATGAGAAAATCATCAATCCCCTTGTGGTGGAAACAATAGAAAAGCTGAGGACTCTCCCTGCGAAGGAAGCTCAGACAGGACCGGCGGCAAGAAAAGACCACTCCACCCTTTATTCTCATAGGGCTCTGCTTGAAGAGCTTGGGATGAAGGAAGAAGCTGAAATCTACAGTCTTATCTCTGAATATATAATGAGATCACGATAGGATTATTTACTTTTTAACTACATTTTGGAAATATTATTTTTCATTTTGAGAAATATTGAGTACTTTTGTGTGTTGAAAGTATAGAAATACAATGTTTAACCTTAAATAAATTGTTCGAATGACCAAACCATATGTATTGGGAGTAGACATAGGCGGCACCAACACCGTGTTCGGTATCGTCGATGCTCGTGGCCAGGTTATAGCCAGCGACTCCATCAAGACTAAGAAGCATGCAGAGTTTGACGACTATGTCAATGAGCTTCATTCTGCAGTAGAACGTCTGCTTCGCCTCAATGATGCCGAGGATAAGATCCAGGGTATCGGCATTGGTGCTCCTAACGCCAACTACTATACCGGAGAAATCGTAAACCCGCCAAACCTCCCCTGGGGTCCTGTGATTCCCCTTGCCGAAAAGGTAAGCGAGGCATTCGGAGGTATTCCGGTGGCAGTAACAAACGATGCTAACGCCGCTGCACTCGGTGAGATGACATATGGTGCAGCCCGTGGTATGAAGGATTTCATCATGATCACCCTTGGCACCGGCGTAGGTTCTGGTATTGTAATCAACGGTCAGATGGTTTATGGTCATGATGGCAATGCCGGCGAGCTCGGCCACCTCGTGATGAAGCGCAACAACGGACGTATGTGTGGTTGTGGCCGTACAGGCTGCCTTGAGGCATATTGCTCTGCTACCGGCGTAGCCCGCACAGCCCGTGAGTTCCTTGAAATTCGTCAGGAACCATCCGTTCTTCGCAACATCGACATCGAGGACATCACTTCGAAAGACGTATATGACGCTGCTATGGCAGGCGACAAGATTGCCAAGGAAATTTTCGAATACACCGGTAAGATTCTCGGCGAAGCGTTTGCTGATATGGTTGCATTCTCATCTCCGCAGGCTATCATCCTCTTCGGTGGCTTAGCAAAGAGCGGTGACCTTCTCCTGAAGCCCCTTAAGGAAGCCTTTGAAAAGAATGTGATGCCGATTTTCCGTGGAAAGACCCAGATTCTCATCTCTGAACTTAAGGAAAGCGACGCAGCAGTCCTCGGCGCATCAGCCCTCGGCTGGGAAGCGAAGCGCCGCTCCGAGACTTCCGTAGCCCCTGAGACTGCAATCCAGTAATTATTCCCTTTAATATAATCCGAAAGAGGCTGTGTCGTAATTAAGGTTTACGGCGCAGCCTCAATTTTTTTTGCTTTGAGGATTGGATATTTTTTAGGC
>JAIDTO010000138.1 GCA_029060625.1 Muribaculaceae bacterium
GGGAATCGAACGGCTTATAGAACAATGCAGGCAAGGGGACAAGGAAGCCCTCGGAATTCTGTATAAGACATATGCTCAGCGAATGAGAGGCATATGCCAGCGTTATATCTGCGATCTGCAGGCCGTGGATGATGTATTGCATGATGCATTCATTGTAATCTTTACCTCTTTCGACAGGCTGAGAAACAAAGAAAAAGCCGAGGCGTGGATGGCAGGAATCGTCAGAAATGTTGCTCTGAAGTATAGTAAGCGCATGATGGCAGTGAAGACTGTTCCGGAAGATGAAGTAAACGAGGAAGCACTGAGTTCGGTTGATGAACAAGAATCAACCGAACTTAAGGCAACGTTTGAGGAACTGATGCAGTTGGTCGACAGATTGCCTGAAGGCTATGGTAAGGTTTTTCGTCTTTCCGTGTTTGAGGGATTGTCACATAAAGAGATTGCCGAGGTGCTTGGCATAGAGCCACATTCATCTTCTTCGCAACTTGCGCGCGCTAAGAAAATGATGCGTAGGATGATAAAGCAATATTGGCTATGGCTTTTGATTCCTTTGTTGATCCCGGTCGCAGGTTTTATTCTCTATTATAGACAGCGAAGCACGGTCAAAAAGACTGCCGAAATACCCAAAACTACCGATGTATTCCCAAGCATTCAGCCGGCAACACCATCGATTGCTCATCTACCGTCAATTCCCTCACAATTGGCTACCTATGAAAAAAATAAATCGTCAAGCGTCAGGAATTCTGACGACCTGACTCCCGACAGTGTGTTGGTAACGATTGATCAACAGGAAAATAGTGTCATTAACCTCAACAAAGAGCAAAATGACACTGTATCCGCTCACCCGATACCAATTGATTCGGTCTCAACTATATTCAAGATAAACACTCCACACTACAATAATATTGCCCTGCAACGCAAAAAGACTAAAGATTATAAAGGCTGGAATCTATACTTAGCTTATAGCGGAAGCGTTCAGGGTGAAAATACCAGGACCAACGACTATATGACCATTACTTCTCTTTCCAAAGGCGTCACACGCTCGACAAAGATTTACAACTGGGGAGAATATATGGATTATGTAATGAATAATGCTTATTCAATGGACCCTTTGACCGCATCTAATATGTATAATATAGCTCTCAATAATTCCAATACCCCTCAGACTCCCATTTCTGAGAAAGCAAAACATGAGAGACCATTGACCCTACAACTGCTGTTCAACCGGCAGGTCAGCAGTCATTGGTCATTTACGACTGGATTGAGTCTTACAGAAATGAAGTCTTATTTTGAGATTAACAATGAGAATACTTCCAATACGCTTACCCTTATCAATCGTATACAGCGCATCAATTACCTTGGCATACCACTCAAAGCTAACTTCCGTTTGGTCGGAAACAACCGTATGAGCATTTATACATCAGGTGGAATTCTGCTTGACTTTCCGGTTGGTGCACGACTGACAACTCAGTACGTATATACCAATCCTTATGATTTCTCCAATTATTCTCAAGATGTCACCACCGGAATCCATGTTCCATGTCAGTTGTCGGTCAGTGTGGGATTAGGGTTGCAGTATGAGATTCTGCCACACATCAATATATTCCTTGAGCCAAGCATCAACTATTATATTCCTAACCGGCAAGGAATAGAGACGTACCGTACGGAGCATCCGTTTGACATATCTATACCGATAGGCATAAAATTATGTTGGTGATCCATGCAGTGTTTCCATATGTAAAGGACTATATAAATAGAGGGTGTTAATCTGTTGGTTGAATCATATACCTTGACATTTACCCTTATAGCTTCAGCAATTTTCAAATTATAAAAAAACAATCAGATTATGAAAATCAATTTATTTGCAAAAAGCCTCGTGCTTATTCTGGCGGTCGCATTAGCCGGATGCAGCAGCAATGAAGATCCGGAATATATCACTTCCGAACTTGTCTCACTTTCTTGTTTGCATGAAGCCATTGCGAAATCATCTAAACAGAATTTTGAAAAAGATAATCTTCCTGTATGGCTCACTGAATTTATCCACAGTTTGAAGCCGGACAACGGAAGGGATGTGGCAGCATTTCAAGCCAAATGGAAAGGAGAAGTTGTATATTATGTCTACGATGAGTACTTCTCGTGTATCGCATGTGCCACTTTTAAGTCAGACGGAGAGAAATTAGATTGGTCAGATAATGACTTTTATGAATTATGGGAATCACCACTAAACTGGGAAATTATATATCTAAGTAAAAGTAAGATTCATGATATATTATACGCGTGCGGCCTCAAGGATCATACGCGTTCGGAAACAGAGGGTGAAACGATATTATTCTCAGAAGATGACATAGTCAGTTTCAACGTCACAACGAGGGAAATCAAATTCAAGGATATGGAGCCACCACTGTATCAGCGTCTGAAACCATCTCATGAAATAGAGTTTCATTTGGGAGACGAGACTCTATTTACAGTCAGCAGTTTCGTGGGGCTTTGGGACAGCCGGATATTTGAGGATATAGTGCTTTGCTGGGGCAATCAGGAAAACATTGCTTTAGACGGCTATTATCTCTACGATTGTTATCCTTTTGGGCTTGATACTGAAAGTGTGAGAGCGAATCGAGAGAAGAATAAAGCCCAATGGAAAACTTTCATCAATTATTTAGGCTCAAAAGGAAAACTCAAAAAATAAAAAAGGGAGTAGGCATGATTATGACAGCCCGCTTCCTTAAAAGTTACGAGCCCAACCCACATTCCCATCTTTATATTCTTTATGTAGTATTGACCGTCCGAAAGCGAAGAGATATCGAATGGTAAAGCCTCATATTAAGGCAACTGCAGTATATACTTGTCAGAAATCGAAACTTAAGGTCTCAACGCGGCCAATGGGATGATCTTCACTCCGTCCTCTCTTGTATATGCCATCTTTCCTCCAGTGAGGATAATGAGCAAATCAGGTACACGTATTGGCATCTGCTGTTCGGTTTTGTTTTTCTCTATGATTAATCGTTTCATTTCCAACAGATGCTCCGCTCCCTTTTCAATTTCAGCACTTCCAAGCTTACATTCAATGAGTGCATATCTTCCGTCGGCCAGGTGCAACACTATATCGGCTTCCAAACCATACCTGTCATGATAATATGAAATGTGACTATCCATATCAATGGTATATGCCTTCAAATCACGAATGCACATCTGCTCAAAGATGAAACCAAATGTTTTTAATTGAATTTTCAAGCTTTCCGGAGTAAGCCCAAGTGAGGCTACTGCAATCGAGGGATCACAAAAACAGCGTTTTGGGGTGCTACGTATTGCCGTTTTGCTTCTGATTGCCGGACACCAAGCATCCATATCCTGAATTACAAATAGTTTTTCAAGAGCAGAAACATAATCGTCAAATGTAGTTCTTGAACAATCTATCGTTTCTCCGGCTATGACATCTCCCAACAACGAAGAAGTTTTTGCGAGAGTTGATATATTGCGGGCATATGCATAAAGAATCCGACGTGTAAGTTTCTCTAAACGCTGCTTGTCATCAATCCTGGAAACATCTTCCGAGCACACACTGTTTATGTAGTTTTTAGCAATCATAAGTTTTGCCTTGACGGTACGTACGGGCTTTTAGGGCTGCGGGCCAACCTCCACGACAAGCTGCAAAGATAAGATCCTCAACCGTCAGTCTGGACATTTCTCCACCAAACTCATAATCAGGATTATCAAAAAGTTCGTGAATGGAGATTTGCCCGGTTGATTCAAGAGATTCCCAAAGACTCATTGGAAGCATCTTCATTCTTGCAATCCTACCTGTGCCGGAATGGTGAGTTTTCTTTTTATCTACTTTATTTGAACCTGTCAGAATAAATTGTCCCGGTTCTATACGATTGTCTACGGTAGTTCTGACTGCATCCCAAAGCATAGGAGCATCCTGCCACTCATCTATGAGACGCGGAGTGGCCCCGTGTAAAAGATATGAAGGCTTAGATTCGGCAGTGGCAAGATACTCATCTCTCATATCCGGATCTTGAAGTTTCAATACGCTTTTCGCCTGTTGCTCAGCGGTAGTGGTTTTCCCACACCATTTGGGACCTTCTATCAAAACAGCCCCGAATGCATCAAGCAAATCAGTCAAAAATGAGTCAGCCGTTCGTTTCAAATATTCCATATATTTAAATTTTCACAAAGATAGTGATAAATAATGACATATCAAAATAAGTTGGAACTTTTGTGGTATTTCACTTGGAATTTTTGTGGTATTTCACTTGGAATATTCGCGGTACTTGCTATGAGTTTTCTGTTCATAATTTTTTTTTCAAAGATAGCTCATAAATGTGAGATAACAAATATTCTTGCACGAAAAATTACCATAGCAACGCGATATAAAACATTCTCGGTATTATTTGGTGCCTTCAATCATCACTCACGGTTTCATAACGCAGCTTGCCATCGATCATCTTCTCTTTTCCTCTCCGTCAGAAGGACTATACACTGGAGATCATCACGGCTATGTCGTATATCCTTTCTGTCACTCTCTCCCGTTTCAATGTCGGTATCGGACACGGACAGAAACGCGAATGGGAGGTCGGAAACAAATCCCATTATGATGATCTTGATACCAAAATGTAGGGGACAATATTCACGATATAAACAAATTTCCTTATCTAACAGTAATAATCGGCTGACCGAAGAAGGAGGATAGCATCGCCAGTGTTGAGATAGTGAAGTTATGTTCCCCACTCAACCAACGTGTAATTTCACTCGGGCGTTTGCCTATGGCATCGGCAAG
>JAIDTO010000139.1 GCA_029060625.1 Muribaculaceae bacterium
CGACCTTTAGCATTTCCTTCCCTGTCTATTAAAATATAGTAGGGGATACCGTCAACTTTGAATCGTTCCCTGATTTTTTCAATCTGTTCGCGATTTAACTTGTAGTGCATGCCCTTGATCTTTGGAATCATCTCCAGATACTGGAAATGGTCAGAAGACTCGTCAGCAATGTAGATCCAGACAATGTCCTCGTCTGCCAGTTCTCCTTTTTTCAAAGGTTCATTCTCCTTAATCGCTCTGCGGCATGGTCCGCACCAAGTGTTCCATAGATCCACTACCACGACTTTACCTTTGTGAGGAGCAACTATTGCATCAAATATCTCATCTACTGACACATCCGGCACTTGCTCGGGTTTTACGGATGCATCCAACGCTGCTATCTTTCGATTCATTTCAGCATAAAGAGAGTCTGCCACCTGCGCGAAGAATGGATTGGACAAAGATTTCATCCTATCCACATCTTCCTTGGTAAGTATGGCATTGTTTGCCTTTTCCTGAAGTTGGGTGAGTCGGTAAAGGGATTTTGACAGGTCACCCTTCGCTCCATATGCATTCCAGTCAGCCATAGAAAGACCGTTGTCACTTCCAGCGAGAAGAAGATGTGGATCAGACACATCAAACCATGTTGTGACCTCTCTGAAGTCATCATCTGTCAAGGTAGCAGGAATCGAATCGTATGAGAATTCCTCATCCCACCTGCCGGTAGAAACCAGATACTGATATTTCATCCTTTCCTTGTGTCTCGCTACGGCTTCCATAATCAGATTGCGGAGATTTACATTCAGAATCTCCTTCTCCATCTCCGGAATATTGGCGTTCTGGATTGAGTCAATCGAAGTGTGATATCCGGATTTCAATTCTTTCATATAGCTGTCATGGTCGAGTCGATATAGTTTTTTATCTCCATTCTCAAACCAGTCTGTATATGTATTGAAAGATTGTGAGAGCATACGGTCGTAATTGCTCAGACTTCCGTTGTGCATGACAAACATTTCTCTCGGAATGCCTCCGGTGCCTCGCCGCTGCATCGCCTTGAAGCCACTTATTGTTCCGTCGATATAGCAGTCTATCGTTTCTCCCGGTATGATGTGGAAGTTGACATAGGGAATATAATAATCGCGGTCGATTATCTGGACTGATGCCGGACCATATTGAGTGAACTTTACTGTTGCATTACCTGAATCGTCGAATTTCATGTCGGCACCTTTCTCTCCGAAGATTGTTTCGTCGATTATAAAGCTTAGCTTAGACGCGAATTCCGGACGGTCACCCAAGTAGTGGACGTTGACTGTAGTTTCTCCTATAGTGAGGCTTGGCATCGGCAATGGTCCGTCAGTGAAATCCTTCAAAATGCCGTCAGGTAATCCCGTCGGGAGTTGACGCGGTTCTGAAGGATCTTTTCTAAGCGATATATTAGCCAGCTGCCAGTCATTATCTTCGTCACCCTCTGAGAAATCAAATTTCTCAGTAGTCAGGGGAAGTGGGTCGAAGATAAGCGTGAAAGATGCCTTGCCGCTTTCAGGCATCCAGAATTTTTCTCCGGGAGTTATATCCTTTGCAGAACGGAGTGCGTATTTCTTGCCGTCTGCTTTAAGCACAACATCATTACCGACCTGAATCCAATATTTCGGTCGGAATCTCACATCAAACTTGACGAGTGTAGCGGTGTCGGTAAGCTCCACACGTGCCACATCAAGAATGTTGGTGTTGGCGTAGCTGATGATGGGATAGTCAACAATCCTTGTCTCTGCCGATGCATTGATGGCTATTCCTGCAAATAACGCCAATGCTAAAGAAAGTCTTTTCATTCTATTGTTTAGTTTTTATAATATATACCTATATGGAAAAGAAAATGTCTATCTATATATTAGACGTAAAAAATAATAAAAAGATTAACCAAGTCATATTTTTATCAATATAGACATATAAAATATTAATCCATAATATCTTATTTTTAATATTACTCTTTCGCAATAATCGTTGAGGGGTCTACCCGCATCACCTTACGAATCTGCCAGCCTACAATCATCAATATGAGAATAACGACAATGGCACACCCGAGTATAATGGGGCCAAGAGGGGAGAGGCTTATGTCTGGAGATATATCTTTGACCATAGTGTCAACTATACGGTTAAATAGTACGCACACAGGAGCAGCAATCATTAGAGAGAATATTATCAGAATTACATATACTCTTCCAAACATCCGGTAAATGTTCCCGTTCTTTGCTCCGTTGACTTTGCGAATTGCCACTTCTTTCCTTCGTGCACGTGTATCGAGAGCTACAGTGCTGAATATACTCATCGCGCATATCAGAAGGCTCACGCATCCCAAGATCAGACCCCCACCTTTTACAGCTTCTATGAATCCCGTCAAGGGACTTATCCTTTCTCGATAATTTGAAACTACCTTGTTAATAAGTTCCGGCTGTAATAGCCTTACTGTTTCATCTACGCTTCTTGCGAGAGAAGATCCTTTACCAGGCCGAGGAACAAGAAGATATTGCAAGAACTGGGCTTCTTCCCAATTTGGAAGAATAAATACGAGCGACTCGTTTACTGCGTCGTAGGCAATACTTTTGATGATTCCCTCTATGGGAAAAGTGATATCTGTATCACGGAATGGTTCGATGGTCAGAGCGTTGTTACTGAGAATGCCTAATTCCTGAAATCGTCTGTATAAATTATCACTGATAAGCATATATGTGTCGCGGTCGGTCTTTCCGTTAATCCATTCCACATTCATTCCAAGCTCTGTGATTAATGCAGGGTCATCGGTGAAATACGAATTGAAATAAGTGTGTCTATCTAATTTTTCAATTGCCTCGGAATTCTCTTTGATTTCATTGATGGATGTATAGGATTTACCGCACAGGAGTATTTTGTCAAGGTCAGGAAGACGCTTGATTTCATTCAGCAGCTTTTCCTTTTCCGTGGCATACATTGGTTGAAAATAGAGATATTCCTTAAAATTGCTGTCATTATCCGGAATATTGAAATCTTTTATAATCCTGTTTCCTCCATTTATAAGTATGAATGTACTGCATATAAAGACTATGCATATTATGATCTGGATGCCTAACATTACATTTCGGAAGAGATGGTTGCGACTCCTTCGCATGTTTTCTGCAAGTCTACTTCCTTGACTGTAGATTCGGGACAATGCTATCCAGGCAATAAGACAGCAGACCGCAAGCAGTACACCCCCTATTGTCAGGCTATAATGCCATAGATCACGGATATTAAAGCCGATATTGTTGATAATCAGGTCAAGCTTCATGTCACAAAAATCCTGCAACAGAATTCCGAGAATAACGGCGACAATGACAGCAAGGAAGATGGATACAAATATCTCAGTAAACATCAGACCAAACAATCGAAGACGGTTCGCACCATTGACAATGCGAAGAGCTAATTCCCGACGCCTTATGTGAAACAATTGAATTTCTATGCGTAGGAAACCAATGATTGCAGCCAAAAGAATGAGACCACCTACGAAATAACCTATCACTTGAATGGCAATTACCATACGTAAATCCGCTCTCTCTGATACCTTTTCCAACTCCACATGCAATCCAAGAGGCTTTATGCGATCATTTATCTCTTTTTCTAACTGAGCTTTCGTAAAACCTTTCCTTAGCACTAAATCTATCCAGACAGCAAAATAATCAGAATCGTCAAAATCACATTCAGATATGTCATCAGCAAGGCAATAGTAGAGTTTATCATTATCCATCGATGATTCCATGACGGATAGCGATTTATATACGTCTACTATCGTCACCGGTATAGGTTGTGTGTTTCTTGTAGCTGTCTGAACGGCACCGATGGGATTTTTATCCTGAAATATGCGTTTTGCGAAATCTTCGCTGATGATGGCTTCCCCGGCTTTCAATTGCCTAATCTTCTTTCCGGTGATAGAGGAACGAAGGCCAGCATAGTCCGCATAAGCCGGATCAATAATAGTTCCATCTACATATCCTTTGCGTTTAGTAGAATCTGCCAAATGAAAGTCCGCGTTTACAGCTACAGTACTTCCGTTTGGAACAGCAATCTTCTCTACACATCTCGGTCCTCCATCCTTCTTGACAGCTCGGATTATCTCATTATTGATCGGAACTCTCCGTCCGTCTTCGATGGAAATGAACTCCATCCGATACGCCCTGTCGAAGTATGTTTCATTGCATATAAACGGAAGCCGAAATCTCGTGATCAAAGAATGCGAGAAAGAGAGCGTGACTATACCGACTGCGATGCTCAGCACGCTGATAATGGTCTGAAGCTTATACTTCATCAGGTTCCTGATGGCAACCTTGAGGTTGTGGAGAATAATTTTCATATAGTATTAATGTTTTTTACACTGCAAAGATACCCCTATATGACAAAACCACAAAGCTTTTTCGTCTCCTGAAACGCAGATTGGATGAAAATCATACACAATCCTGTATGATTTTCATCCAATCCGCACGCATAACAAAATTCACTCGCCATAAGTCTTCTCAAGAAATTCCTCAATCTCCTTGATTGGCATATCTGTACCTACAATCACGCCGTCTGAGTTGACAAGGATGATCTTTCCGCCGCCATTTCCTGCTCTATTGATCCTCCACACATTGTCACGGTCATTTAGGTCTACGAAGCTTTCCCATGGATATCCGTCCTTTTCCATTGCTTTGTTCATTGCGATGCAATTGTCGCTCTCTCTTGCAACGGCTATTACCTTGAATCCTTTGTCTTTATACTTTTCGTATACCGGTATCAGCTCGATCGAGTGTCTTCGACAGGGTCCGCACCATGAGGCCCAAAGATCTATCACGGCGACATTTCCATTGATCAGTGAAGACATCTGCTCTGTCGAACCATCCTCTCTCGTGACCTTGAAGTCAGGATATTTGTTTCCAGCCTTAATATTTCTTGCTTCGATCAATCCTATAATCTCAGTTGTATAGGGGTGATCTGGAAATCTGGTCTTATAGATAGTCTCGAAAATATCCTCATATGCGGGTATATCAATTCCGTCATTTATCTCACCTCCATACATAAGAGCCCGTTTGATAGAATAAAGACCATAAAGCGAAGGATTCTCCGATATGAAGTTGCGTTTCATAAGATCACTTTTGAAATAGATGGCCGTCAGCTCTTTCTCATATTCTAAATATTCTTTAGAATAAAATTTTGAGTGGGCATATGAGTTTTCACGGGCTTCTTTGAATCGTCTGCCGACAAGATCCATTATCGAATCTCTTTCATGACCTTGAGGAAGACTTTCCAACTTATCATAAAGATCCTGAATATCCTTAGGATAAACGGTTTTATTCTCGTATAAAGTATGTATCAGAGCATATAGTCTGTTTTGTTCCTCTTGAAATTCATTATTTTTCATCTTCGTGAATTTCTCAGCAAGTGTATTGTCGCGAATATCAGATATAACTCTGTCATTATCGGCTTTCTCCATGTTATGATAGAAAAGTTTTACGTTTCCGTTACCCGAAAAGAAATTCCTTATTCTCCATGTGCCACGCTTCAGCTCATCATCAAAAATCACATCATATGCCATCGGAATAGTATCATGAAGCGTATACGAGAATTTTCCATCTACAACAGGAACTTTTATACTTGGATGTATCCTGAAATCCTTACCGGCTTCCACTATCAAAGCAGAGGTTGTCTCTGGTCGGTCAATGACCGTTCCTATTATTTCACAAGTTATAGTATGATTGGGCAGTTCACCTGCTATAGTGGATACACTCAACATATCCTTTTCTTGCACAGTCTGTCCTAAAAGCTGTATCGGCACAAAAAGTATCGAAGTCCCGATCAGAATTGAAATTACTTTAAAACTCATGTTATCGTCCTGAATCGTTTAAATTATTATTTCGTCGCATATTGCATGCCTATATTTAATAGACGCAGCAATTCCCAAAAAGATTTAACCTCTGTCTTTTTTTTATATGACCTAACAATTATGAATTATGCATTCTTACTTAATCACCAGCTCTTCGATCTCCCCGAACTTATCATACCCGCTCAGGAGCACCATATCGCCCGACTGAAGACCGGAGATTATCTCGTATTGCTGAGGATTCTGGCGGCCGATCTCTATCTCCGTCTTTCGAGCGGTCTTTCCATCTGGTGACAGTCTATATATCCAGTGTCCGGAAGTAACTTGATAGAAATCACCTCTTGGAATCACAAGCGCTGTCTCCGGAGATGCGAGTTCTATCTGTACCCGATAGCTTTTCCCAAGCCGTATGTTTGAAGGTTTGTCGGAGGTGAAAAGAAGGTCACAAGTGAAGTTTCGATCCTTTACCTCAGGCACAACCTTGCTTATACGTAACGGATACTTGTTATCC
>JAIDTO010000014.1 GCA_029060625.1 Muribaculaceae bacterium
CCGGATTCGTTGAGGAATGTGTCTACGAAGCTAACCTTTACTTTTTCAGATAGAGCAGACAATTCATCTATATATTCTTTCATTTCTTTCTCACCTTCATAAAGGGAAATCAAGAAACGAATCGCATTATACCAAAGGGCATTGAACTCAACAATGTAGCCGGTACGAGGTATGATTGGTCTGCCGTTGATTGATGCCGACAGCCATGTGACAGGAGTGTCAGTACCATTGCTTGTGAGAAGACCGTTGGAATTCAAGTGAAGGTTCTTGATACGTTCGTTGCGGATATCATCCACCAGCTTCTTCACTGTTTCTCCATAAAGATCGCGGCAAGTGCGAGTGTCGGTATTACGGCGATACTGCTGTATTGCCCATATAGTCCACAGAGGGATATCCGGCAAGTCAATCTCATGGATAGTACGGTCTTTCTCTCCGGTCTCAATATACTTATTGAGAGCTTTCAGGAAGGTATCCATTATCTTGATATAGTCGTCTCGATGGTCGATTGCCAACGTACATCCAGGGAGAGCCATGAGTTCATCTCGAGCTCTTACATTATACCATGGAAATCCAGCCATGATATACATTCCACTCTTATTCTTAAGATAGAATTGTTTTGCAGAATTCTTCAGGCAGTTGTAGAAGCTTGTGCGCGGAGTGCGTGACTTAATCTCATTTTCATACATTGACTCAAGATCGTCAGGGTTGATCTCAGAAGTGCCGGCACTGAAAATGATGCTTTCCCCCTTCTTGATAGGAAGCTCGAAATATCCCGGCACCCATAGGTCTTCCTTGTATGGTATGCCACGGTCGCGGTCCTTATAGTATTCAATTCCCTTATACCAGTGTCCGTCGTTTACCCATTTCACCGGTTTATTGAACTGCATCACGAGATCAGGATATCCCGAATAGAGACAAGTGGAAATACCATCGGGCACCTCTTTGATCTCCTTGTTGATTGCAGTGTTTTCTACTACGAGGTCGTTGGCGTTGCGGAAGGCGAGCATCGGGCGAAATTGCAGGGTAGTATCAGAATGAGCTTCCTCAAGTGTATACTTGATCAGGATGCGATTTTCATTGCTGATAAATGTCTTCTGCTTTTTCAGGATGACTCCGCCAACGCGGTATGTCATAGTGGGCACAGTCTCGCAGTCGAACATGCGGATATACTTGTGTCCGTTAGGCGAGAACACTTCCGGGCCATACTGGTGGAGGCCTAAGTTAAATGGAGCGCCATGCTGAATTACGGTCTCGTCGAGACTTGACAGAAGCACGTGTGCCTTGTCGTCCATCTCGGGAATTGGAATCACCAGCAAGCCATGCTGTTTACGGGTGTTGCAACCCACGATAGTAGTGCAGTGGTAAGCTCCTGATTTGTTGGTGCGGAGCATCTCTTTCGGAAGACTCTGCTCCAAATTAATCATAAGGTTTTTGTCAAATTTCAGGTAACTCATTTCTGTAGTTGATCTATAATTTCAATAGTTGCAAATTTAATTAAAATATATTGACCGGCAAAATATTGCGGTATAAAAAATAGCAAAAGTGTTGAAAAACATAAAAATTATGAATTTTTACCTTCGGAATCAGCCGGTTTGTCAATTTCAACGAAGATATCAAGGTCTCGGATAAGCATATCGCCGGCCGCTTCATACATTCTTTCCGAGATGTCGCCAAGCTCTTTAAGAGCCTGCCGATATGTGGTGTTGAATTCCGGAATAAAATTCTTCATGCCAGCCGATTCTACACGAGCCACCACATCTTTCACAAGAATACGGTCGGTGTCGGTGGTTGGGATAAGCCCCGGGTCATCTTTGCCGTCTCGGCTTTCGTTGGTTTGTACCAAACCTGCCTTTTGCAGCTTATCGGCAATATTGCTTACCATTCTTATTGGCAGTCCATATGTCATAGAGAGGCTGTTGCGGGTAGGAGCAGGGAGACCAAGATGAAAACGCCTGTAGACAACAGCTGTGACCACAAGAAGCACTTCGCGGAAATAACTTTCTGCCACCGATGTCAGATTCCCAAAGAAATTATATGCAAACACGTTTTGCAAGGAATAAGTAAGTCCACATCCCGACAAAAGGAGAAGCCAGCTTAGCTGCAGCCAAATCAGCATCAAAGGCAAGAAAGCAAAAGAACCGTAGATGGCATTGTATTTAGAAACGTAAATCTGACCATTAAGGAACAACAACTGAAGGATCTCGAATGCGACAGCGCAGAATGCTCCAGAAATAGCAGCGAACTTGAATTCTACTTTTGTGTTGGGTATTAGCCAGAAACATAATGTGAAAGCCCCCCATGTAAGCACTACCGGAGCAAGTTCCATCAGGGCATTCACCATGGGAGTAAGGAATGCAAAAGGAACGGCAGCCAGCAAAGTTGAAGACATGAAGAGAGAAATGCCGGAGCTTAATATCATCAAGACCGGAATCAAGAGAAAAATAGCAATATAATCCTTGATTTTCTGAATGGTGTTTCTGCCGTTCTTAATGTCCCAAATGTTGTTGAAAGCATCTTCGATATTACTCAAAAGAGAAATGAGAGTCCAGAGCAGCACTACTATACCAACACCAACTAATATGCCAGAAGAAGCTTCAGCAAGGTACGAATCCACAAAGCCGAGTGCAGCCCCAAGAGCTTTGCTTTGAGACGGGAAATAAGTATAGAGTTCTTTTTCTACAATTTCTTGAAACCCGAATCCCTTGCTTATGGCAAGAAGGAGTGCCAGAGCGGGCACCATAGCGAATACCGTCTGATAAGTGATGGCCATGGATTTTATTTGAAGGTCTCTATTGAGAAAAGCCTGAACTGTGAGGTTTATGGTCTTGATCAGACGAACCTTCATCGTCTTGCGTGGGTCAGACCACACTCCTGAGACGCAGTAGTTTACGAATTTTTCGACTTTTTCAATCATACGGTCGATGAATCCGGGTCGCTTAGCGGCTTTTGCCTTGTCGTTGATATTTTCTTCTGCCATGGCTAAATGTTTTAGATTCAATAGTATTAAATCAATATTATTAAATAAAGGAAAAACGGAGCGGACGTGATGCCGCCCCGTAGAAAAGAAGAGCAGAAGGGATATAAGCCGGGTTATGTAGGATAAATCCGGTAAAGGACTATCCCGTCTGTCATTTATCTTGACCGTCTGTCGCCAGACGGCTCCGGCGCGAAGCGCCGAGCAGCCTACCCCCCGGCAATGGGCGAGCAACCCTTAGCTGCCGGTGTATTTGGCCTTGCCACCCATAGGATGTGCGGCATGCCGTGTTGCCACGGCATCCGGTGGGCTCTTACTCCACCTTTTCACCCTTACCTTCCGGTCAAAGGCCGGAAGGCGGTCGTTTTCTGTCACATTCACCCCGACGTTGCCGCCGGCTTGACGTTACCAAGTATGGTGCTCTACGTGGCCCGGACTTTCCTCTTCATGTGCCTGACATGAAGCGACAGACCTCTCTTCTGCACATATAGTATTACATTTTGAATCGCCGTAATGTTCGATGATTCATTTTATGTTTTTGCGAATACCGATATATCGGCTGATAATATCCACCATATCTTCATGAGGAATGAGGGATGCATCGAGCGTCAGATGGTAGTTGTCGGCTGATCCCCATTTTCTGCCAGTGAAATAATTATAGTAACCTTCCCTGTCGTTGTCGGCTTTTTTGATTTTGATGAGCGCATCTTGCAAAGATGAAGCCTCACCACGCTTTATGAGGTTTTGAGCTCTCCACTCCTTGGGGGCATGAATGAAAACACTGACGAGTCCCGGATGCTCCCTCATAATATAGTCGGCAGTGCGTCCGACAATTACACAGCTGCCCTCATTGCAAATCTGTCGGATCACATTGGTCTGGGCTTCATACAAAGACTCCCTGCTCAGTGGAGAGGTGGCGTACATGTCCATGACACCATATTTGCCGAGAAGCATGCTTCGGAAAGGGGATGGCTTCTTTTCATCAGCACGATGCAGGATATCCGGATCATACCCATAGCTTGCCGATACCTTGTTGATAATCTCCTTGTCGAAATAGGGGAGACCAAGGTTCTCAGCAAGAGCTCGGCCGGTTTTTCGGCCAGTACCTCCATACTGACGTCCGATAACTATGATTTTTTTTTCTGAATTGTTCACTTTACAAAGAATTTTAGAGAAAATCCTATAAAAGTAAAACATAATTCAAACGAATTTGGATAGAAAAATAATTTTTTTTGAAGAAAAACCGTTTAATTCGAATATTTTGTGTAAATTTGCGCTTTGATATTCCCAATGGATAAAGTCAAGTGGCTTTTTTGCCCGGGATAAATCAGAAAAGATATGAGTGAAACATTGAAAAACCTTAGTGGGGACAGTGATGGGATGGCAACATACGATTATATAGTCAATAATGTGGACACATGCATTGACAATATGCCGGAGCTTGTCGACAATCTTCGTCGTGCAGACATATCAGGTCAGTTTCTTGCATCTACAGCAAGATTCCTGTGTGCGGTAGACCGCGATAAGTTTGCAGGTTGGATCACTCCTTTGGTAGAAGGCGCCATAGAGAAGGATCGGGAGCGTCGCTACATAGGGTCGTTGCTAAAGGCTATTTGGGGTCAGGACTATAAAGAGAGGGCTGACGAGCTAAAAGCCTCAGACGATACGTTCAGAAGGATATACAAGAGAATCTATCCCGGTGAGGGTATCTAAACTTTATCATCTGCTTAATGAAAAAAAAGACCATAATATGCATAGCCTCTTTAAGTGTGATGGCAATGATAGCGACAGCTGCTTTTGCCATGGGAAACAACACACCGGGAGGCCAAGACAATAAAAATGTGGAAATGAACACAGTTGAATCCCATAGCGAAGTTGCCGCAGGCCCTACTCTCGATATAGCCACGACTGCCGGCAATATCAAGATACGTCTTTATGACGACACCCCCCTTCACAGGGATAATTTCCTAAAGCTTGCCAAGGAAGGATACTACGATGGAGTGCTGTTTCATCGTGTGATCAACGACTTCATGGTGCAGACGGGTGATCCTGACTCGAAAGAGGCACCTGCCGGTGCTATGTTAGGATCCGGAGGCCCGGGCTATACAATACCGGCTGAAATAGTATATCCAAAACACTATCATAAATACGGAGCACTTGCTGCAGCCCGCACCGGAGATGAGATGAATCCCGAGCGCAAGAGCTCAGGAAGCCAGTTTTATATTGTCACCGGCAAGAAATATCTGCCTCAACAATTATCGAGGATGGAAGAAATGTCAGTGCAGAAGCAGCTTCAGTCATATTTTATGAATCTGCAGCGCGAACATATGGACACCATCAGGCAGCTTCGCCTTGCCAAGGATACAGTAGGATTGGAAAATCTACGCCAGGAACTTATCAAGGAGACAGAAGCCAACGTGAAGCCGATCACCATGACTGAAGAGCAGGTGCGCGACTACACCACCATAGGTGGCACGCCTCATCTTGACGGGCAATATACAGTATTTGGAGAAGTCCTTGACGGAATGGATGTAGTAGAGAAAATCCAGAAAGTAGAGACCGATGGCCGCGATCGTCCGGTTGAGGACATCCGTATTTTATCAATCAAAGTAGAAGAATAAATATCATTATAACCTCATCATGCCATGACTGACGAAGTAAAGAATGTTTCAGAAGTGGAACTTCCTGAACCCACCACCGAAGTAACGTCGATCGACGTTGAGACTCCAGAATTAGAAGGCGAAGAGCGCAAACCCCGTTTTTCAGAGATGTCAAAAGAGGAACTCATCGAAGCTCTCCGTTCAATAGTAGAAGAGGAAAGAGCTACAGAGCATCACGAAGCCCAATCAATAAAAGGGGCATATTTTGCGCTCCGCAACAAAGAGACGCTCGCCGAACTTGAGAAGCATATTGCTGAAGGGGGCAAGCCCGAAGAGTTCGTATCGGTTCCTGACGAAGGAGAAGCTGAGATGCGCGATCTTTTCGCCCGCTTCCGCGACATTCGCTCAGCGTGGCTTGAAGCCGACCAAAAAGCAAGGCAGGAAAATCTTGAGGCCAAACAGGCTATTCTCGAAAGCATCAAGGAAATTGCATCAGATATTGACAATGTCAACATAAATTTCCAAAAATTCCAAGACTTGCAGAAGCAATTCAAGGAAAAGGCAGATCTTCCGGAAACATCTGTCACAGGACTATGGAAGGAATTCCAGACATCTGTAGAGCTTTTCTACGATCAACTAAAGATGAACAAAGAGCTCCGCGACCTGGACTTCAAGAAAAATCTTGAAGCAAAGCGTCAGCTCGTAGAGCAAGCCAAGACGCTTGCTGACAATCCTGACGTAGTGGATGCCATCAATAAGCTCATGATCCTTCATAACGAATGGCGTGAGACAGGGCCGGTTGCCAAAGAATTCCGTGAGCCCCTATGGGAAGAATTCCGCGAGGCATCTTCTGTTGTCAGAAAGCGTCATCAGGAGTATTTTGAAGGTCGCAAAGCAAACGAGGCTGCGAATGAAGAGGCCAAGTTGAAGCTATGTGAAGAAGCTGAAGCTATAGTGGCCGCTCTGCCGGAATCATTCAACGCATGGGATGAAGCTACAAAGAAGGTGATCGATCTTCAGGCGAGCTGGAAAGAGACCGGATTTGCATCTCGTAAGAACAATGCTGCGCTCTACAATCGTTTCCGTAACGTATGCGATATCTTCTTCAAGGCTAAAGCTGACTACTTCCACAGAGTCAAGGATGAATACAACGAGAACTTCAAGAAAAAGACTGAACTTTGTGAAAAGGCTGAGGCACTCGCTTCTGAGGAAAAGATATCTGTAGCTGTAGCAGAGGTGCAGAAACTCCGCGAAGAATGGAAGAAGATAGGAAGTGCAGGTCGTCGCCATTCAGATGAAATCTGGAATAGATTTACGACCGCGTGCAATGCAGTATTTGACCGCAGAAAAGCTGAGACCGGCGACCGAAGGAAAGAAGAAAACGCCAATCTTGAGGCAAAGCGCAGCGTGATAGCCCAGCTAAAGGAGCTCGACTTAGAAATGGAGCGCAAGCAACTTCTTCCTCTTGTGCGCGAGCTTCAAGATAAGTGGAATGCCATCGGTCATGTTCCATTCAAAGTGAAGGATCAGCTCAGGGGAGAATATCGAGAGATCTGCGATAAGATCTATAACTCACTTGATGCCCGCGAAAGCCGCAACAATATGCGCCGATTCGAGCAGAAGATGGAAGACATCAAGGACGATTCCTCGAAAGTGAAGCGTGAGAAAGATTATCTCCTCCGTCAACTTGAGGCCAAGCGCAACGACTTGAAGACTTATCAGAACAATATGGGATTCTTCAATGTCAAGTCGAGTGCCGGCAACTCAATGCTTAAGGATCTGGAGAAAAAGATCAAACTCATTGAGCAGGATATCGAGCAGATTCAGCAGAAAATAAGTATGCTTTCTTAAGAAACTTTCACTTTTGTTAATCCAAATTGATATTTGTTTGTTGATAATAGTATAATCACGAACCCACATTATACTATTATTATGAAAAACAAAACCTTAGTCATATTGGCGACCTTGTTGGCTACTGCGATGATGCAGGCAGCTGACAAGGTCGGTCTCGTTTTAAGCGGTGGTGGCGCCAAGGGCGTGGCTCATGTCGGTGTAATCAAGGCACTTGAAGATAATGATATCCCAATCGACTGCGTAGCAGGCACATCGATGGGGTCGATTGTTGGTTCTCTATACAGCTGCGGATGGACTCCGGATTCAATGCTCAATATGATGACATCTCCTGAGTTTTTGATGTGGAGCATGGGAGTAGTGCCACGGGAGAGACTCTCGCTCGTCAGTATGCCGGAGCCTACTCCGGAATGGGGCAAGGTAAGTTTTGGTGGAGAAGGCAGCAACATAGCATCTCAGGTTTTGCCAAAGAGCCTGATTAATCCCACTCCTATGAACATAGAGTTTCTGAAACTCTTCACTCCTTATACGAAGGCATGTGAGGGAGATTTCGACAAACTTTTCGTGCCATTCCGCTGTGTCTTTTCTGATGTATATAAAAAGCATAAGGTGGTATGTCGCAAAGGTTCACTCGGGGAGTCTGTGCGTGGATCTATGTCTTTTCCACTCGTCTATAGGTCTATAATGGTAGACAGTATATTGGCTTTTGATGGTGGTATCTACGATAATTTCCCTGTAGACGTGATGCGCGAAGATTTTCATCCGGACTTCATAATTGGAGTGTCAGTGTCAAAGCCGGATGGAAAGCCGAGTGTCAACAACATGTATTCCGAACTGGAGGATCTCATCATCCAGAATAATGACTATTCCCTTGATCCGGAGATTGGCATCAAGATTCAGGTCCCTGTCACTCAATTTAATGTGCTTTCATTTGATGATGCACAGGAAATATACAATATCGGATATCAAACCGGACTTCAGTGGGTGGATTCCATAAAATCTCGACTTAAGGCTCGGCGTCCGCTCAAGGAGGTGAATGAGCGTCGAGCAAAGTTTGCAGCAAAGGTTCCTGAGGTGACATTCGAGACAGTTTCTACTCCCGGCCTCACAGGAAAGAAGAGTGAATATCTTAAGTCTGCCTTCACAAGCAGGGAAAGACGCACCGGAAAAATCACAATGAATGACGTAGAAGATGCTTACTATAGTGTAGTGTCGCAAGGTGATGTTGAGGAGATAGTGCCTGAGATGAAGGGGAATGACCTTGTCTTGAAAGCTACATTGAAGCAACCATGGCGTGCCTCAGCCGGAGGCTGGCTTTCTACCGGTGTAGGAAGTTTTATATATGCCGGGATTGGCTATCATAGCCTTAAGAAGAATTCCCTGGATGCATTACTTTCCGTGTGGGGAGGACAGTCATACATGGCTGTCAGGCTGAAGGGACGCGTCAGACTTAATTCATATAATCCATCATATATTTTCCTTGAGGGGATTGCATCAAAGAAGAAATATTACAGTACCCTTCCTTTTTTCTTCAGCACCCGCAATATAGAGTCTTTTGCTTCTAACATGAATTTTGTGAAGGCGGGATATGAAATAGGGCAAGGACAGTCGGCTCTTTTTCGTGCAGTAGCAGCATATGGCCAGCAATATAAAGTAAATACAGGAAAGATAGCACTGGAATATGAGTATAACACCTTGGGAGAGCGAACTTTCCCGATCAGTGGACGCAAGACCCATATATCCCTCAACGGGATGAAAATGACAAATACACTATCAGGTACGGAATCATCTCCGGCACAGTCAGTTTGGCGCGGGAAACTTGATATGCTTTGGAATAATTATTATCCCCTCCATCGCAATTTTAATCTTGGAGTTTTGGCGCAAGGTGGAATATCGATAGGCAAGAGGTTTGACGACATCAAGGCAGATCTTATGACCTCGCATGAATTTATGCCATTGGAGTCGATGGATTATTGCTATATCCCCGGTCTTCGCAGCGATGATTTTATGGCATTCGGTGCTATTCCGGTATGGACTATTTTCCAAAGGATTCAACTTCGTGGAGAAGCATTTGCATATACTAAATTCCGTGAGTCGTCAGCTTGGAAGACACCTTTCAGCAAGACTGAGGTCTTGGCACGCGCAAGCCTTGTGACAAGTCTTCCATTCGCATCCATATCCATGTCGGTGTCATATTGCACAGCATTGCATGGTTGGAACTACGGTGTCGCTATCGGTTGGTTTGTTCCGCATCCCAAGTTGTAGATGCGTGGTGCGTGATTCGGAATTATTTTGATTGAGTCTGCTGTGAAAAACGGGAATTCCGGGATTATGATAGTCGTTGCGTAGGGTGTGTGACGCTTAGCATATTTAGTTATCTCGATAATTTTGGGAGCGACTTTTATTCCGGGAATTGGATAATGACCATAGACGATAACTTCTCTTGGAGCCTCTCCTTTGAGAGGCTCTTTTAGTGTCACATTGAAATGTCCGGGTGCATACATTTCCACTTTCTCGCTGTCAAGGCTTGACGTAGGTTTCAGTTTCAACGTACGTCCTTTGATGGTATGCTTGAAATCTTTCATCAAGGAATGGTGAAGGTCGTTGTCAAACTGCCCGAGAATATCTTCGTAGTATTTGGCCCTGAGAGGAAACCCTAATGTCATTACCCTTGTGCGGTTAAAATAAACACTGCCGTCGGTGGATTTCGCATGGAAGCGTATTATTTTTTCATACTGGCTTTTCACTTCGGTGATACCGGAAATCATGAGAGTCCAGAATGCTAATACTGTTATAGCGGACAAAGTGTTCAGAATCTTGCCGAATCTGTGATTTGGCAGGAGACGTAATGATAGTACTGCAGCAAATAGATTGGCTCCAAACAGTTGTCGGTTGGAATATACGCCTATCGCTATGTTGAAAACCACGAGAACAAGTAGCCCTGCTGTCAAAACCCCATTAGGAATAGAATGATCTAAGTGCTTGAAAGAGAATAAACCAATTTCCTGATGCTTCATTCGGGCATAGATTACGCAGAATATCAGTAGAATAATGGCAGGAAAAGAATAGGAGGCTATTAGGAGTTGATCTATGAGAGGCATTGCTGTATCCGACACCCGACTGATTGTGGATGGTGCAAGGCAGTTGGTGGCGGTGCCCACTACATATCCTAAAAGCATCCAGCTTCTTCTCCACTCAAAGCAAGCATCAGAGGATTTTATACTCGCAACCAATTGTATAATCCACCAAATTCCGAGCCCTCCGCATACTCCTATTGATACAGATTCCTGCCAGTTCCCGACAATTATTGCAAGAATTGATGTCCAAATGGTATAAAGCCATGAGGGTCTATCTCCTTTGAAGAAAAGCATGAGCCAGACAAGGTTTGCGAGTATACCCCAGATATAGCCAATTTGGCAAGTGGGCATCATCTTTGTGATGAAGCATAATACAGAAATACAGATTGCTGATAATACTCCTGCGAAATTGGCTGAAGATCGGATTTCGGAAACCTTTCCTATCAAAAAGGCGAATAGCGCGTAGGCAATTGCGTTACAGACGGCAAAGGTAGGTTGGCCAAGTTTGGCATTAAAAAGTTGGACAAGGGCGTGTGCCACATAGCGACCGTTGACATGCTGATAGTGGACCCATTGCGATTCAAAGAAAGCCTTTACAGTTTTTATTTTTCCCCATGACTGCCATATTTCTCCCTTCATCATATACTTGTAGTCGAGGTCGTCGCCAAGCCAGACCACGTTGGCACTCATCCACCATATTGCAATGCCTAATAGGAGGAATAAGGATAGTGAAATGATGCGGTTTTTCATTTATCAGGGAATGAATGTCATCGTGTTTTTGCGAGATGTTGCTTCATCTTGTCGTTGACCATTACCTCACCGGAATAAAGGATGAATGCTCCGGCAAGGTCTTTTTCAAGAAGCATTGCCATAGCATCAGCAGATCCCATCACCATGCAAGCAGTAGCAAGGGCATCAGCTTCCATACAGGTGGGTGCAATTACTGAGGCGCTCAGGATGTCGGTCTTGACGGGAAAACCGGTTTTTGCTGAAATAGTGTGTCCAAAAGTCCTGCCTGATTCAGAATGATAATTTCGATAATTACCGGATGTGGCGAGAGCTTCGTCGCATAGTTCCACAATAAGGTTATCAGGGAAAGAGGGTTTTTCTTCATTTTTGAACACCTCCTTGAGATATTCCTCATCAGGAATCTCAATAAGTATTTTCCATTTCTTCCCTTCCGGATTATGTCCGCGACATACAATTTCACCTCCGATCTCAAACATCAGGTCGCTGCAACCATTATCCATAAGTGTTTGGGCTGCCACATCCACGCCATAACCTTTTGCAATAGCAGAGAAGTTGAAAGCCATCTGTGGAGTGGATTTATAAAGCACACCATTTTCAATACGGGTCATGTCGATGCCGACAGAAGGAAGCAGGGATTTTACAAGAGCTGTGTCGGCAGTAGGGACATGGTTTTCACCGAAGCCCCAAGCCTCGATAAGGGGGGAGAGGGTGGGGTCGAAGAGTCCGTGGCTATCGCGGTTTACCTTTTTTGACATATCATATACATTTGTAATATGATGGTCTACCGGTCCGGATTCGTGATGGTTGATATATGATATTAAGGAAT
>JAIDTO010000140.1 GCA_029060625.1 Muribaculaceae bacterium
CCCTTTATAGCGAGGATGTGGAATACGGGTATAAGGAAGATCAAAAGATGCGTCAATCTCCCCTTCACTCATTGGCGCCCACATCGGATTGATCTGAATCATTCGGTCGCCAGTCGCTTGAAAGAGGGTCTTGCCATTCCATTTATTGCTTTCTTCCTCCACGTGCCTGAAGTTTTGCGCCTGTTTCCTTTTATCTGCAAGGCATTCCTCAAAACTTGACAAGACGATAGCGTTATCAGGATTTTTTGAGATGCTTTTAGAATCTGTGAAGAATACTGTCTGGGGAACGTCAATTATTTCTGAAATTTTTTCTCCCTTGTCAAGCCTTTCCGCAAGAGCAAGCATTGTTTTCTCCCCCATACCATAGGAGATCATATCCGCTCCGGAATCGACAAGAATGGAGGGGCGGAGTCTGTCGGCCCAGTAATCGTAATGAGCCACGCGGCGCAGGGACGCCTCGATACCTCCGGCTATCACCGGGACATCAGGATAGAGATTCTTCAGTATCTTGGTATAGACAATAGTGGGATAGTCCGGACGCATTCCGTGTTTTCCTCCCGGTGTATATGCATCGTCATGCCTGAGTCTGCGGTTTGCAGTGTAATGGTTCACCATCGAGTCCATAGCTCCTGCTGATACCCCGAAAAACAAGCGTGGCTTCCCGAGTTTCTTGAAATCTCGCAAGTCATCTCTCCAGTTTGGCTGAGGAATGATAGCAACTTTATAACCGGCTTTCTGAAGAGTACGTCCGATCACAGCTGCCCCGAAAGAGGGATGATCCACATATGCGTCGCCACTGAAGATGATGATGTCTGCCTGCTCCCAGCCAAGCATCTTCATCTCATCTGCAGTTGTGGGAAGGAAGTCTGTCTTCTTATACATGGCCATCAGTTTCTTTTGCCGATGCAAGATCCTTAAGCGCGAGCAGTTCGTCGCGTAGTCGGGCAGCCTCCATAAAGTCCATTGCCTTGGCAGCCTTTGTCATGTCTGCCTGCACCTTTGATATACGTGCCTTAAGGTCTGACGCGCTCATGTATTCCACTACGGGATCTGCCACGAGTGCAGTCTCCTGATGTTCTTCCTCATAATAAGGACGTGGTTCCACTTTCGGCTTGGATGCTGATTTCGTAGTCTTCCCGGGTTTGGATACCATCGGTCTTTGAGGCATCTGTCCTTGGCTCTCTGTCGTTGAACCTTGATAGAGGTCGATGAGATCGGTATTGGTTTTCTTAATGATAGGAGTAGGTGTGATGCCGTGTTGCTCGTTATAAAGTTGCTGCTTGGCACGTCTTCGCTCAGTCTCATCGATTGTCTTCTGCATTGAGTCGGTCACCTTGTCAGCATACATGATCACCATTCCATTGACGTTTCGTGCCGCACGACCTGCAGTCTGGGTAAGTGACCGGTGATTGCGCAAGAAACCCTCCTTATCTGCATCAAGGATAGCTACGAGCGACACCTCCGGCAGGTCAAGGCCCTCACGGAGAAGATTCACACCGATTAGTACATCGTATGTGCCCTCACGAAGGTCATTAAGAATTCTTATTCTATCAAGTGTATCCACATCAGAATGGATATATGCGCTCCTTACTCCAAAACTCTGCAAGTGAGAATCAAGTTCCTCTGCCATGCGCTTTGTGAGTGTGGTGACAAGGGTCCGCTCTCCACGCTCAATGCGAAGTTGGATTTCTTCAAGCAGGTCGTCGATCTGGTTCATCGACGGACGTACCTCTATTTCCGGGTCAAGAAGGCCTGTAGGGCGGATGATCTGTTCGGTTACTATACCTTCTGATTTCTGAAGCTCGTAGTCGCCCGGTGTTGCACTGACATATATGGTCTGTGGTGTAAGTCGTTCAAACTCGTCAAATTTAAGAGGTCTGTTGTCGATGGCAGCAGGAAGTCGAAAACCATACTCCACAAGATTCAGTTTTCGCGCAAGATCGCCTGAATACATTCCACGGAGTTGAGGAAGTGTCACATGGCTCTCGTCGATGATTGTAAGGAAATCTTTAGGGAAATAGTCGAGCAGGCAGAACGGACGCATTCCCGGCTCACGCCCGTCGAAATATCTTGAGTAGTTCTCAATCCCGGAGCAATGTCCAAGCTCCTTGATCATTTCCAAGTCGTAGTTGACTCTTTCTGTCAACCGTTGTGCTTCGAGAAAGCGTCCGTCACTCCTGAAGAATTCAGCCTGGGCGCCTAAGTCTAAGGCAATCTGGTTGACAGCGTTATTAGTCCGCTCCTTGCTTGCCACGAAGATGTTGGCAGGATATATATTGAAACCATCAAGTTCACTTAGGATTATTCCGGTCTGAGGATCTACGGTCTGTATCTTCTCGATCTCATCTCCCCAAAACACTACACGAAGCTGGATATCCTCAAAAGAGAGTTTGATATCAACTGTATCACCCTTTACCCTGAATTCACCGCTGCCAAGATCTACTTCTGTTCGGCTGTAAAGTGAATCTACAAGCTGCCTTAAGAAAGCATTGCGTGAAATTCGCTGTCCAAGCTCGATCCTTACGACGCTTTTTGAGAAATCTTCCGGATTTCCCATACCGTAGATGCAACTGACCGAGGACACTACGACTACATCGCGTCGGCCACTGAGCAGGGCGGCAACCGTAGAGAGTCGCAATTTCTCTATCTGGTCATTGATCATCAGGTCTTTCTCGATATATTTGTCGCTGGATGGTATGTAAGCCTCCGGTTGATAATAGTCGTAGTAACTTACGAAGTACTGCACAGAATTTTCCGGAAAGAAGTTTTTCATCTCTCCGTAAAGCTGGGCTGCAAGAGTCTTATTATGGCTGAGGATGAGGGTAGGTTTTTTGACCTCCTGAATCACGTTTGCCATCGTAAACGTCTTGCCGCTGCCGGTCACGCCAAGCAGTGTCTGCGACGGATGCCCGTCTCTGACCCCTTCAGCAAGTTCTGCTATTGCCACAGGCTGATCGCCTGTGGGCTTATATTTTGATGTAATTCTAAAATCCATGATTATATGCCATATTGGGCAGGTTACAAAAATAGTGAAAACTATTGAAAAATCAAAATTTATGACGTTTAAAATCACTAAAAAAGAGAAGACTCCCATCGCGGGGCCTTCTCTTCATTACTGATTATAGGATTAGTTAGATATTAGTTTATTGTATCTTAATCAAATATTTCAATCGTATTATTACCAGGGACGATTGCCTCCGGGAAAACCGCCACCTCCTGGACCGGATGAAGTCCCTACAGTGGTGACAGTTCCTTTTACCGTAAATGTGCCTACTGATGTTCCATCATTCCAGTTCCCTCCGTCATACCAGCCATTCCATTCATCAGCAGCATTTGTGATTTTTCCATTTGAGCTTATTTGATAGGTTGCTCCTTCTTTTAGGCTTTCCGAACTGAAAAAAAGGCTGCCATTCAAAGAGCGTGGTGACACATATGTCATAATGGTCTTTCCTGCATCATCCAAAATGGCGATCGGTTGACCCTTTGAGGCGTGCATACCATTGTAGATAATTGTCTTCTGCTCACTTGAGTTAGATGGTGAGATAGCTGATCCGGCAATACCAATCAAAGTCCCTCCATTTACCTTAAAATCATTTGATCTGTCGCAATCAAATGCCTCTTCGGGAGCTCGGGCTCCGTTGGCGATTGTCAAGCCTCCATTGAAAGTCATTGTGCCGTTAGAGTCAATGCCATCGTTGTTGACAGCATATGCGTAAATTCGACCCCCATTGACAGTGATTGATTTTGCTGCGTTGATGGCATCATCATAGGCGTAAACATAGAGATTGCCACCGTTGATTGTGAGATCTGATTTGCTTTCGAGACCTTCCGATCCATCACTGACACCGGTCACCATAATATTGACCGTGCCATCGTCAATGGTTACATTGCCGTCAGCTTTTATTCCTTTTGGAGATGAGTCAAGGTCGAGAGCAGCGTTATAGACATATTTGCCACCGGTAGTCACTACAGTAGTCTCACCTCCGGTCACATTCAGGTTTCCATCTGCATTAATACCTTTTCCTCCGTTACCACAGCTCTTAATGGATATCACTCCTCCGCTGATGGTTACATTTCCGTCAGTCTTTATTCCTGCTGCTGAGGAAGTGTCGTTTTCATCAGCGTCATAGATTGCATCTCCTTTGGTGTTAAGGTCAAGTAGCCCACCCCTGATGTCGACATGGTAATCAGTTTTTATTCCTTTACCAGCCTCTGATTCCGTGAGAGTATATATCAGTCCCCCTGCTATGATCACTCCGGTATCGTCAGACTTGTCTCCTTTGATATGGATAGCGTTCTTCGCAGCCTCGGTAACAGCTATTGTCACACCCGGACGGACATACATATATCCGTCAGAGGCAATTCCATGTTTCTGTTTGCCTGACACAATAAGGCTTCCTGCACCGCTGAATATAAGGTTTCCTTCACTGAAGAAGCATCCTTTTCTGTCTTCACTGTCAGAAGTATTCCCGTTGATATAGTAATGATCATCGGAATACTTGGTCGCATCGGTTAGCTTATTTTCTGATCCTGTGGCAAGATTTACGAAAAGTCGTTTTTTGCATTGGTTGTTGATTGCAGGTCCTGTTTGTGATGTCAGCTCAATTCCATTAAGGTTGAGAAGTGTTTTTTTCTCGCCATATATCTTTAGCGAACCATTGTCGCTCTTTCCACTGACGTTAATTTCAACACCGCTCACCGAATTGGTCAGCATATCTATGACCACATGGCTGCCATTGACAATTGATATGATGTCTGCGCAATCAGTTTCTACGGTAGCGTTTTCACCTGAATAGGTGATCGTAACCTTATTCTTGAATTTGTTGGCTTCCCAGAAAATGTCTTCGTCGGTTCCGACTATGTCTTTGTCTGCATCGGTTGCTGTCTGTCCCTGATAGGGGAGGATCTGAGTGTCAAAATCGGGAGTATTTCCATTATCGTCGCTGGGATTACCAGGCATATCGGGTCCATTGCCCCAATCCGGTGGTCCGGAAGGGTAATTAGGTTCGTTGTTGGAACATGACGCAAGAGCCAACACCGATACCAATGTCATTATAAATTTGATCTGTTTCATTGTGTTGTTGATTATGGATTATTGATTTTTCATTGTCTATGCTCTACTGGTTTTCTGTCAGGAGCAGGAGGCAGCTGGAACATTCTTTTCAACTGTTCGTTGCGGATAACTTGCCATTTAGAAAAAGCTGCAGGATCTTTCTTAAATATCTTTTGCATTGACTTTACAAGTTTTTCCTCCTGCTTGGCACGCTTATTCTCCAATTTTTTTATATCTTCAGGTTTCGGACTTACACCATTGGGTTGATCATTCCCAGGTCGTCCCGGACGTTGCCCGTTGAAATCAGGATGAGCTCCAGGCTGACCTCCGGGATGCCCACCACCAAATCCGGGTCCTTTGCCGTTGCCTCCGTTACCTGGACGATTGCCCATCGGGTCTCCGGGACGACCACCCGCAGGGGGAGTGGGCATAGTCATTCCGTTAGATTGATTCCCAAAGATAGCTTTGTTATATTTATCATATGCGGAATAGACTTTTTCAAACTTAGAGTGATCGAGATTTAGCTGTTTTCTCACCTCATCTACTTGCTCATATGTCGACTGAGGTTGCATCCCCATTGGTTGCGCGTATGCCAATATGCACATAAACGCTGATAATGAGAGTATCAGTATTCTTTTCATTTTTTTCAGAGTTATTTGGTTTTCATCGCAAAATTAACTCAAAATGAAAAGTTGTGCAAAAAAGTTCTGCATAGAGGCTATTCTATCGTGTGAAAAGCCGTTTTATCAGGGTTGAGCATTTTTGCTCTTAACTTTCTTTTGCATGTGAAATATTGGAATGTAAGGCGAAATACTTCCATAATGGGGCTGCCATAAGGGCTTGTTTCATTTCGTCGGAGAGCAGCATGTCTAAGACTTCTTTTTCAGAGAGAAGTCTTACGTCAATGTCTTCTGTAGCGTCAAGATTCTGACTGTCAGTTTTGCGTACGCCTTTTGCCAAAAAGCAATAGGTAAGATTGTTGCATGTAGACGGATTTTGGCCAATAACAGTCAGAAGTTTCCACTCGCCTCCAGAATATCCGGATTCCTCAAGCAGTTCCCTTTTGGCTGCTTCAAGTGGATCTTCTCCTGGCTCGGACACTCCGGCTACCAGCTCAATGAAGACGTCACGCAATCCGTGACGGTATTGCTCCACCATCACGAACTTGCCTTCTTCCGTAATGGCAATTACGTTTACCCAATCCGGATATTCAAGCACATAGTGCTCCGGATTGATTCTTCCGTCTGGCAGTCTGACCTTGTCGCGTCTTGCCGTAAGCCAAGGCCTGCGTATTAGATACTCACTGTCAAGTATATCCCATTTCTCCTTTCTCATAGTTCCATTATCTGTCTTACTGTCAATATAACGATATATACACATATAAATTGTCGAAACTCTGAAAACTAATCTTAATTATGACTTGTATGGTTGATTTCTTAAGTGTCCAACACAATCGAAATTAAATATATAGTAAGTCCCATAGATCGGATGATATGTGTTTAAACACCTACTATGTATATTACAGATGATTAATTAGCAGGGTGTTCAGTTTTGTGTTCCGAATTTGAAGTAGACTTATCAGCTCGGAGAGCTGTAATTATGCCAAAACCCCGGACTTCAGTCCGGGGATTCCCCAACAAAAGCTCTGTAGCCTCGGAGAGGCGCTTTATGATATAGTCATTATTTTGACACTTAGAACTCCTAATATATAATATGCTGTAAGGATTCTCTCCCAAGAAACAAAATTTACTCATAATTGAGGGCAAGAATGGTAATTTTCTTGAAAAGAACTTATGAAAAATTTGGTTTATAAAATAAACTTAATTAACTTTGCAACCGATATGAGAGCGGAATCGCGCGACCGCTCTTTTTTCAAATCAGAATGGTTTATAAAATAAACCAAATGTAGAACTCTTAAAAACCTGAAACATGGAAGAAAAGAAATTAACTGAAAAGGAGAGTCTGGAGCTAATAGCTTCAATGATAGCCCGGACGAAAACCCGCTATCTCGGCAGCAGAAAGATGCTCATGTGGGGATATCTTGTCGTAATCACCGCAATCAGTGTGTGGGTATTAGTCGCATCCACTCATAATTTAGTATGGAACTGGCTGTGGTTTGCCATACCGATTATTGGATTCCCGACAACGTCATTGATGGCACATAAACAGCAGCGGTACCATGGGGCAATCTCTTATTCCGATAAAATCACATCAAGGCTTTGGACGATATTTGGAATCTCTGAGATCGTGTTGATTATTATGTGTCTTGGTTTTTACTTATTGAGAGAAACTGACTGTTCGGGTGCGATCCTGGTTTATTCCATCCTTATGACTTCCGGAGCAGAAATCGCACAAGGACTT
>JAIDTO010000141.1 GCA_029060625.1 Muribaculaceae bacterium
GGGGCTTGGATGGTGGTTACCATGAAGCGCCTCTCCGAGGCTACTGGGATATAGTATGAGAAGCCCCGGACTGAAGTCCGGGGTTTTTGCATGATGGCAGCTCTCCGAGCTGCTCTTTTGCCGACAAACGGCTTGGGTGACGGTTTGATTTGCTTTAGTTTGGGCGAAGCCAAAGCCTGCTTTCCATAGGGAGGACGCACGAGCCGTGCGTCCCTACCAGGAGGGTGGGGCGGGTGGTTGGGAAACCGCCATCCCATATTTTGACACGCGGGGACGCGCACGGAGTGCGCTTGCTACTGAGTTTGAGGCGGTGGGATTAGTCTGTGACGGGGCGGATGGTGCGGCCTGCATAGCGGGCATAGCGGCGGCGGCCGTGAGATTTGGAGCTGTAGCCAAGGCTATGGGCGACTCCGCTGAGTTCTTTGACTACTGAAGAACTCCAATAATCGCCAAAGTCACCGACGTTTTCTATTGTCGTGTTCTGTTGGAATGCTGCTGCGGGAAGGAATATGTTTTTATTGTTAGGTCCGGTCACCAAGTAGCCGTTCACTCCATTGAAGGAGGCAAAATTCCAATTGCATAGTGATATGAGTTCCTGATATTCATCTATCGTTGGCATTCGCCACTCTTCTCCCCAGTTGACGCTTGCCACGTCATATTCTTTTGTCAATGTCCCGGAATCGTCAATGATTCCTGATTTTTTTAATTTTCGGAATGATACCTTATATGTAAGGCTGTTGATGGAGGTGTATTCACTCTTGGGCTCTGTCTCACCCCATGCATAGTAGTTGCCAAATTCTTCTGCTTCCGACGCCCCGACATTGCAGGTGGCCCACTTCAAGCCGCTCGGGAGCCCTAAATCAACCCATTCATGACCGTTGATTACGCCTGTCTGCTCTCCGTTAGTGCGTTTTTTGACGGTTTTTGTCTCTTCAGTGGTATTGTTTTTACCATTACTGCAACCAACGGACAATGTCAGGGCCAGTATACCTATCACAGCTATTCCTGCTCTGCCACGTAGCCACTTTGAGATTCGTTTTATTCTCTTCTGTGGTTTCTTCTTGTCTATTTCGGGTCGAGTAATGTACATTTTTATCTTGTATGCTTCCCAATAATTATATAGAAACATACAAGCCTACAAAGTTAAGAAAAATAATCCGATATCAAAAGTTAAAAATCAACTTTTGGTTGCGGTTTTGTGTGTTCGTCTGATTTGCGGTTGCGATATTCACGCAGCTCCTCAAGATAGCTGGCTGTGATTACTCCCGATGGGAGGGCTATGATCGCCACCCCAAATAGCGATGAGAGCATCGATACCACGCGTCCGATATCCGTGACCGGGCACAGGTCGCCGTAGCCTACTGTTGTCAGGGTTACGGTTGCCCAATAGAGGGCGTCGAAAAACGAATGGAAGGTCTCAAGCCCGGTGTTAGGATTTATGTGTGGCTCTGCATTAAACATCACGAGGGCTGTGATGAATATGTAGAAGAGGGCAAGCATCAATACCGACAAAAGCACCTGGCTCTCTTTGCGCAATACACGCAGGAAGATGTTGATCTTGTCGGAATAACGGAAGATCTTCAGCAATCGCACGATTTTCAGGAGCCTTGTCAGCCTGAGCAGCTTGAACTCCGGACTTATGAGGTTGAGCCCGGGGAGTATTGACAATAGGTCGATTATTGCCATAGGGGTAAAGGGATAGACCACGTATGACATCCATCCTTTTTTTAGCTGAAGGTCTGAAGTGTACCAACGCATTACATAGTCTATAATGAAGGCGGTGACTGTGACTATCTCGATGACCTTGAATATCGGATAGTCTTCGATGAACATGAGCGGCACAATACTGGCAATGATCATGATGAGCATATACCAGTCATAGATCCTGCTTAGGATCATCCCCTTGCGGTCGCGATTGATCAGATTGTATATTTTCTCCTGAAACATGTTGTCGTTGTTTTATGAGACAAAGTTACAATTTTTTTCTCGGAATAAGGCGTTTTTCTCATTTTTTATCATTAATTTTGCCTTATCAAAATATAAAACCGAAAATCATGAAAAAACTCCTTATTTTATGTCCACTTCTCGCGGCTAATTTCTTTTCAATGGATGCGAAAGTGACTCCGGGGTCTATGATCACCGACAATATGGTGCTTCAGCAAAACGGTAAGGCTCGTCTTTATGGCTCCGCTGATCCAAATAAGACCGTGACCATAACCCCATCTTGGAACAATACTCCTTACACCACAAAGTCTGATTCTAAAGGAAAGTGGCAGATCGCCATTGACACACCGGCAGGAGGATACACTCCATATTCCATAACAATTTCAGACGGGACACCAGTCACCCTCAATAATATATTGATAGGGGAGGTGTGGCTCGCTTCGGGGCAGTCGAACATGGAGATGCCATTGAAGGGGTTCTCGGGATGTTGCGTAGAAGGAGGCTACGATGAAGTGGCTTCTGCACGCGAAAGAGCCAATAAGATACGGTTCTATACAGTTCCTCTTAAACAAAGCTACGAACCGCTCGAGACCATCGATGCTGTTTGGACTGTTCCCGGGCCTGACACTGCGGCTGAATACAGTGCCGTGGGCTGGAACTTCGCAAAGCGACTCAACGATGTGCTTGACGTGCCGGTAGGAATCGTAAGATGTGCCTATGGCGGTGCAAGGGTCGAGAGCTGGACACCCAGGGAGATACTTGAAACCTACCCCGACGAGTCGCTCAACCCTTCCGACATTGAGAAAATGACTCATTACGTTCGTCCGCTTTTGATGTACAACGCAATGTTCAATCCCGCTAAGGAGTACACCTACAAGGGTATCATCTGGTATCAGGGATGCTCGAATGTAGGCGCTCATGAAAACTACGCAACTCGCCTTGCCAATATGGTAGAGCACTGGCGCAAGGAGTTAGGCGAAGGGGACATTCCCTTCTATACTGTAGAGATTGCCCCTTACGATTATGATTCTCCGGAACAAGACGGTAAGTCACCACTCCTTAGAGAGGCACAGTGGAAAGCTACAGAGATTATCCCTAACTCCGGAATCATCTGCACCAACGACCTCGTGAAGCCCTACGAGCGCTTCAATATCCATCCTGCCGACAAGGCTACACCCGGCAAGCGACTTGCAGAGCTCGCCCTCAACAAGACCTACGGAAACACTGTGTTCCCGATAGAATGCCCGCGCTATAAGGGACACCGCATAGCAGACGGAGCAGTGAGAATTGCCGTTGAGTCGAAGAGCGACGGCATCTGCCGCAACTATGACATTGAGGGCTTTGAGGTGGCCGGTGCTGACCGGGTGTTCCATCCCGCCGATTCCGTCACGCTTGATTGGCGCACCAATGAATTTATCGTATCAAGCAAGGATGTGCCTGCTCCTGTGGCAGCACGCTACGGATGGGGTGATTTCAAACCCGGAAATGTGCATGCCGGCAACTATCTGCCGCTCGTGCCGTTCCGTACTGACAATTGGGAATAGGGCGTTGTACGTTTTACGTTGTACGTTTTACGTTGTACGTTGTATGTTGTGCGAATGGGGCTTCACATCTTTTTAATGCGGGCAGCATCATTTAGCTTGCGAGCCCAGCTGACCCTTCCTGATTCATTTGCACCGGGCCCTTTGCTGCCGCTTTCGGAGTAGCGTGCAGTCTTCTCGTTCTCAGGATTGCGCCAGTTGTCCCATCCGGCTGCTGTGATGTGGTCGCCCATTTCGCAATCAAT
The DNA here is from genome assembly GCA_029060625.1 of Muribaculaceae bacterium. GTDB lineage: Bacteria > Bacteroidota > Bacteroidia > Bacteroidales > Muribaculaceae > Lepagella. The sequence continues at coordinate 3,731 of JAIDTO010000141.1, forward strand.
GAAGGCTGTGTAGGCATAGGGTCGCCAAGGACGACCGAGATATACTTTCTTTACTTCAGGATCGGCTGTCAGCCGGCAATTCTTGAATACAAAGCCGATTTCCACATCCTCAGGCGTTGAGGCTGCAGTGATGTAGGAATCGGCTTTGCTGTGTATATCGCAGTCTTCAAACCAGACGGTTGCAGGTCCGAAGATGAAGTCGGTGGTTCCCTCGATATAGCAATTGTCAAATTCCAGCTCTGAGTCGTGGCCAGCAAGAAAGAGGGTGTCCTGATCTCCCAAGAACCGGCAGTTTTCAAATTTCAGGTTGGTGCCTTCAGTATGCAAGGCTACTGCCTGACCCACGCGCCCGGCATTGTTGCGGATGGTAAGGTTTTTGAAAGTCATGTCGCAACCGTCCACGCGCATGGTATAGGTGCGGAAGGTGCCCATGTTGTCGAGTTTTGCGTAGTCATTATAGGTGATGATTGTCTTTTCAGGGTCTTCACCAATAAAGTCTACATTCTCAAGCCAAGATGGTATTATCACTTTCTCGTGGTATTCTCCATTCTTTATGTTGACAGTGACGCGATAGTCCATATAGGCTCTTATAGCCTCAAGGGCCTCGGTGATGGTCTTGAAGTCGCCGCTGCCGTCGGCAGCCACTGTTATCTCGCGCATATATTCAGCGCTACGCATACTGGGAATGGCGGCGATCAGCATGATCGTCGCCAAGATAAATTGTTTTATTTTCATGATGTCATTTGGGTTTTATTGCGGAGTCTTCGTTTCCTAAGGAGATTTTCTTGGTAGGGGAGACATTCATCTTTACCCATACAGCGTCAGGAATCGCTTTCCAGGCTGAGCATAGGGCTCCCCAACGGGCATCAATATAGGCTACCCGCGGATGCTTTACAATGGCTCGGATTATCTGCGGAACGACGTAGTCGAGTGTCATCTCCATAGGATAAGACTTGTCGGCATCGAGCAGAGGGGTCCGAATCCAGCCCGGACGGATGTCGGTGAATGTAATGTCTACCTTTTCCTTTCGTGCAAGCTGCTCAAGGGCAACCAGATAGGTCTGCGCACATTTCTTCGATGCGGAATAGGCTGCCATGTCACCTATGCCATTGGTGCCTGCAACACTTGTAAGAGCCACAATCTGCCCCTTGCGGTCGTTGTCGCGATAATAACCATATGCTGCACTAACCATACGCGCAAATCCACCGGCATTTGTGGCGATCATCTCTGCCTCGCGGTGAGAGTCGAGGGATGGATTGGAATATCCGATGCCTGCCACATGGAAATAGATGTCCATGCCTCCGAGCTTGTCGATGAGCTCCTCAAGTTTCTTAGGCCCGTCATTGTGTGTCACATCAATTGATTCATATTCCACGAAGTCGGGATATTTTTCTTTAAGGGCATGGAGTTCCTTTGTATGCCGGGCTGCGAGTCCTGTCTTGACCCCGCGCGAGGCGAGTGCCTCAGCCACAGCCAGTCCTATGCCTGAAGAGGCTCCCATTATAATTACTCTTTTCATAATCTATGTATTGAAGATGTTTAAACTTATCTTTAAAACACAGTCATTCACCCTAAGGTTCAACGTTTTTGTCGCGATAGCTTATGTCAAGGAGTTCAGCGGATGCAGCTTCCGGATTGAGC
>JAIDTO010000142.1 GCA_029060625.1 Muribaculaceae bacterium
CCTCTTGACTGCCAGTCAAACGCTCTAGCCAGATGAGCTAATGCCCCGTCAGAAGTTTTCTTCGGTGCAAATTTAAGCATAAATTTTTATATTTCCAAATTTTTATTGAAAATATTAGCATTTTATTTAAAAAGATAAAATGTAATCATGCCAACAACAACGGCAAAAAGTGTCAATAGTGTGATAGTCATCGATAAATCTACAGTACTTATTTGACAGTAAGTTTACTTGTTTTGATTGATCCTCCCGAAGAGGCATTCTGCTTTAGCTTGTTGGTCACGCCTTGTAGAGTGATGTCTGCTCCGCTGGATGCTTGGGCGTAGATCTCTTCTGAATTTATATTTTCAATTTTTATATCCGAACCACTTGATGCACCAAGAGATATGGTTTCGCAGTTTGCGTCATCTATCTCTACATCAGATCCGCTGGATGCATTTACAGTAAGATTACCCGAAAGATTTTTCACATCCAAATCAGCACCACTTGAAATTTCAATCTTAAGTCTGTCGCATGCAATACTCCTCGCTTCAAAAGATGCTGCACTGCTTAACCCCAAATTAAGTTTTCCTTTACAATTAAAGTCTCCTTTTGCTTTGAACTCAGCTCCGGAAGAAACGTTGACACTGAGACTTTCATTGCCTATGTAATCTCCATTTACTTTCATTTCAGCACCGGAATAAAGATTAATATTAGCAAGAGAAGGACTTGAAACTTTAACAATAGATGGGCCCTTGATTTTTACTGAATGATCATCTTGCTTCACATCATAATAGACCTTAAGCTTATTTTCACTCACTGTTACTTTAAGATATTTCTCAGCAGAAGGGGTGGTTGCCACGAATGCTTTCCCAGGATTTGATCCTTGTTCAAAAATGACTTTTATACTTTGGGATGCAACAACTTCGTTGAATTCCCCAATTTTGATTTCTTTTTTCACTGTGGCATCAGAATCATTGCCGTTGCTGACAGAATGATTACCACCGATCACTGAAAAACATCCTGATAAAAGAATCATTGCCAAGGGAGCAATCAAAATTAATCGACTCTTCATAAATTCTTGGATTTAATAAGATTTAAATTGACACCGCCTTAAGTTTTATAAGGCGGTGTCTGTATAGTGACCGATAATTATTTTATTATCTTAAGATTATCATGGTTTACCTTGGCTCCGGATGAAGCTTCGTGGTTCAGGCAATCAGCCTTTCCTGACAGTTTAATCTTTGCTCCGCTGGATGCCGAGGCATTGACTACGCCTCCCGAAATGTCTGAAAGTTTAATTGATGAGGCGCTTGACGCTTCAGCAGTAATGATAGAAGAGGCGATTGAATTAATCGTTATTGATGCTGCACTGGATGCCTCTGCATCAATATTCCCTTTCAAACTTGCTATTTCGATGGATGATGCGCTCGACAAATCGGCATCAAGATATCCATTGAGATTTGCGATATAAGCTGACGCTGAACTTGAAAAATCGACATCAAGTTTCTGGCAAGTGATATCAGAAGCGTTAAAAGAAGATGCACTGCTGAGATCCACTTCCAATTTTCCGTTCAACTTCAAGGCTCCTTCAATTGTCACGTTAGCTGCTGATGAAAGGTCAATCTCATTCAGTTCAGGACTGGCGACCTTGATGATAGAAGGTCCCTTTATCTTCACATCTTTTATGCCGTCAGTATTTGTGTAATATGCTTTTAGGGTCTTATCCTTTACTTCCACTTTAAGATATTTTTCAGCCGAGGGAGTTGTGGAAATTGAGGCTATGCCATTGTTTGCTCCTTGTACAAAAATCACTTTGATGGCCTGAGAGGCCTCTATCTCATTGAAGTCACTGATTTTTACGGTTTTCTTTACAGAAGGCTCTGACTCATTGCCCTCTATGCTGACATTGGAATTTGCAATCCCATTGATGGAGCAGGCAGACAAAAACAATGATGCGCTGACTGCCAATTCTGTCGTTAATGCTGTTATGTTCATAATCATTAATTTGTGTTCTATATAAATAGACGCATAAGTTTCCAAAATGTGACACCCATTGTAAATTTTTTTTACTTAAAATGACACAACAAGGATTTATTTCTGTGAAGACAAGTATTTTGAATACATATCTTTTAATTGCTCAGGGGTGACTTCAAGCACTGCAAGGCGTGAGAAAAAGAGTTCGCTTTCCTCTCCCAACAGGGTTTCAAGACGCATTTTCCTGATTATTTCTACGGCACTTTCTGCCACAAAAAAACCTAAACCACGCTTATTGAATATTACACCCTGTCGTTCAAGAATTTCGAAAGCTCTTGCAGCTGTAGCCGGATTCACTTGCTGCGAAACTGCATATTCCCTGACACTCGGGATTCTTTCCAGCTTTCGATATTCGTCTAGAAGAATCCGGTCACAAATCTGGTCAGCGAGTCTTACATATATAGGTCTGTTATCTGTCTGTATCATATTCTTTATTTAGTCATGAATCGCTGGATAATTTGGGTATTCTTGTAGCGCCACCATGCAATAACCCAGCATACAATGTTGAGAAGAGCGAGAAGAGTGAGGCCACCCCATTCGAAGAGGTCGATATTGAGTTCGAAGAAATGGAAGAATGCATACCAGCTGATATCAGCGGCAGATACCATCATAAGTAGAAGAGCTCCTAACCATTGAACGACCATTATTACAACCCATGTCTTTATCCATGACAACTTAGGCCAAAGCGAGCTACCGAGTGCATAGAGGGAATTGCCTAATAATGCCATTAGGATGAATGCCATAGTGATTGAGAAGGAGTAATCCTGAGAGAAGAAATTGCTCAATTCGTCCATAGCGACTCCGGCACCTCCGAAAGCTATCTGGCAGATAAGCATCCCGATAAAGAATCCAATGACGAGCAGCAAAGTCCCTCCTACAAGATATGTTAGTAGACGCATTGTGAATTTCTCGACGCGTGAAGCCGGAACCATGAACGCAGAGATGCGTGAACGTTTCGAACTGAGATTGCTGAAAGTAAGGGAACCAAGCACGGTCAGTCCTATCGACAGCACCCATAAGGAGAGTGTAAAGTATGTCATGCCGCCTGTGTTCTGCCGTGACTGTATCGCCCCGTCAAGAACTCTGCCCGTGAGATCGGATGCATGTTTCAGGCTATTGATGTCAATGACGGTAAAGATGCTTATGAGTAGGGCTATAGCCGTGAAAACACCAATTGATCCGATAGCCAGTTTAATATAGTTTGATTTATTAGCCGTGAAATCGGCTTTCAGCAGCGAATTGAAGCGCTCTGAGGAGAAAGCTTTATATGTGTCTATTGTATCCATAAATAAAATAGATAGTTGGGTTAATTTTACTGATAGATACGCGTTTACGCGCACGGAATACTCTCACTACTTTGAGGAACGGGAATAGATATAGTTGAAAAGGGCTTCGAGGTTGACTTCCGTTTCCGGCAGGTCAGGAGTACGCATCTTCATGTATGCATATCCACCCATGATAGGTTCGCTCCATATTACGCCGACTTCAGGAAGAACGGGCGCAAGTCCGAAGATAAACTTCTCCTGAAGCGCTGCGATTGACTCGTCAAGTTGTATGCCGTTGTTGTCCATTATGGTAACATGATCGAGCAGTTGATCGAGATCTCGCACCTGATGGGTTGAAATGATTATGGTGCGCTCGTCGTTCATTGTCTTCACCACAGCCTTACGAAATTCACTCTTGCCTGGGATATCAAGTCCGTTTGTCGGTTCGTCCATAAGCAGTACCGGTGTGTGGCATGCAAGTGCAAATGCGAGGAATGCCTTCTTGCGTTGACCCATTGAAAGAGCTCCGAGGTGAATGTCAGGGGAGAGGTTAAAGTGGAATAATGCCTCTTTCATTGATTCTTCCGAGAAGTTAGGATAGAATGGGGCGTAGGCTTTAACATAAGATGCAAGCGAGATGGAGGGCACATCTATCTCCTCTGGGACAAGGAATATTCTGCTAAGGAAATCAGGATTTCTATCCCAAGGGTCAAACCCGTTGACATCAACGGAGCCTTCTGTGGCTTTAAGTAGTCCTGAAATGAGATAGAGCAGTGTACTTTTGCCGGCACCATTGGCACCAAGCAAACCTACAATCTTTCCGGAAGAGAGTTCCATGCTGAAGTCAGCAATGGAATCTCTTTTGCTTCCGGCGTAGCGGTAGTAGACATTTTTTAATGTAATCATAATCTTTATCTTTAATAACAACCATAAATAATCACTGTAGTGGTGTATTGGTGTAGTAATACACTGCAAAATTATGATAAATATTTTAAATCTCCAAATTTTTAGATGCTTTTTTTTGAAATTTTTTTTGATTCCTATTAAAACAGTCGGGATAATGGAGATTTTTTACTAAATTTGCTGTTATGAAAAGAATCGGAATTTTAAGTGATACACATGGGTGCTGGGATGATAGATATGCAGAGCACTTTAAGGACTGCGATGAAGTATGGCATGCCGGCGATATCGGAGACTATTCTATAATTGAGAGGCTTCAAGACATTGTGCCTGTCGTAAGGGGAGTTGCCGGAAATATCGACCATGGAATGGTTCGGCGAAAATGTAATGAACTGGAAATATTTGAGGTAGAAGGAGTGAAAGTGCTTCTTACACATATTGGAGGGTATCCTGGGAAATGGAGTAAAGGGATGAAAGCTTTGCTCTTGCAAAACGATATTAACCTTATGGTCGATGGTCATTCCCATATTTTAAAGGTAATCTATGACAAAGAACTTCAATTGCTTCATATCAATCCAGGTGCAGCCGGTATTTATGGATGGCATAGCGTCCGCACTTTGATTAAGCTAACAATTGACGGTTCTGATATGCGCGACTGCGAAGTGATTGAACTTGCAAAGTAACTGCAGAGATCTCATAAATACTCAAAAAAGAGTATTGTTTGTTTATCGATTTTTTTGTAATTTTGCAGTAATTTAGAATCAGTCTATATAGCAAAATGAGATTAGTCGACCTTCAGCCGGGTGAGACCGGCGTGATAACTAAAATATTAGGCCATGGAGCCTTTCGAAAGAGGGTGATGGAGATGGGATTTGTAAGAGGACGTGAGGTGACATGCATGCTCAACGCCCCGCTGCAAGATCCGGTAAAATATGCCCTAATGGACTATGAGGTATCTCTTCGGCGCAACGAAGCATCTATGATAGAGATAATGCCGGTTCAAGAATGGAATGATCATGAACCGGATGCTGATAAAGCAGAGAAGCAGGCGACCGCCCAGCATGATGAGGATCCATCACATGCAGTAAGGCATGACAAAATCATAAACGTCGCTTTGCTTGGAAATCCGAACTGTGGGAAAACCTCTCTATTCAACATCGTCAGTGGTGCAAACGAACATGTAGGCAACTATGCAGGCGTGACTGTGGATGCCAAGAAGGGACACCTTAATTATAAAGGGTATAGAATCAACATTGTCGATCTTCCAGGCACATATTCACTCTCCGCTTATAGTCCTGAAGAGCAGTATGTAGTCCGATATCTTCGTGACGAGACACCTGATGTCATGGTCAACGTGATAGTGGCATCTAACCTTGAGCGCAATCTTTATATGACCACGGAACTCATTGACATGAACCGTCCAATGGTGATAGCGCTCAATATGTTTGACGAGCTTGAGAAGTCAGGTGCTAATCTGAAATATCAGGAGCTTGGAGCTATGCTTGGTGTGCCAATAGTGCCTACTGTTGCATCTACAGGCAGGGGAGTGAATAAACTCCTTGATACAGTCATTGAAGTCTACGAGATGAACCATCCTGACATCAGGCACATTCACGTCAAGATGAGTCCAGAGATCGAGGCCGGTGTGGATGTTCTTCGTGCCGACCTTAAGGCTGCCCCCAATATCCCTCAGCATTTCGCTACCCGTTATCTTGCCATTAAGCTTCTTGAAAGTGATCCGGAAGCCGACCTTTTGATAAGGAATACTCCACACTACGACAGCATAATTTCAGATCGAGACAGAGTGGCAGTCGAAATCAAACAGGAAATCAATGAAGATGTCCAGACAGCCATAGCTGCCAACAAATATGGATTCATTCAGGGTGCGCTCGCCGAAACTCTTGAGGGAGATCTTGTGCACGATGAGAAAACCACTAAGATCATTGATGCGCTTGTCACAAACAAGCTGTTTGGATTCCCGATTTTTCTTGCAGCTATGTTTTTCATCTTCTGGTGTACATTCGAGCTTGGATCATACCCTATGGAATGGATAGAAGATCTTGTGGCATGGATTTCTCAGCTTACTTCCCGGTATATGCCCGACGGGCCACTGAAAGACCTGATAGTCGACGGTATCATTGGAGGTGTTGGAGGTGTCATTGTCTTTCTTCCCAATATCCTCATCCTCTATTTCTTCATATCCTTTATGGAGGATTCCGGATACATGGCGCGAGTAGCGTTCATAATGGATAAGCTGATGCATAAGATGGGGCTGCACGGCAAGAGTTTCATTCCTTTGGTCACGGGGTTCGGCTGTAACGTTCCGGCCATAATGTCTACACGCATTATCGAGAGCAGTTCCAGCAGGCTGATCACAATACTAATTCTTCCATTCATGTCCTGTTCGGCACGCCTACCAATCTATGTTCTTCTCGCGGGAGCATTCTTTCCGCAACATGGTGCGCTCGTTTTCTTTGGTCTCTACCTATTAGGTATTGTAGTGGCTATCCTTACGGCAAAAATGCTAAGGAAGTTTTGGTTTAAAGCTGATGAAACCCCATTTGTAATGGAGCTGCCTCCTTATCGCGTTCCCACATATAAGTCTGTAGTGAGGAGCATGTGGTCAAAAGCAAAACAGTACCTTCACAAGATGGGTGGTCTAATTCTCGTGGCTTCTATCATAATCTGGGCTTTATCTTATTTCCCACAATACTCTTTTGAAGAAGTGCCTCAATCGTATATAGAGTCAACTTTAGCCGAGATGCCGGAAAGTGAGCGTGTGGATAAGTCTGAAGAGGAAATCAATGAGCTCGTGCTTCACACGTATCAACAGGAACACTCGATTCTTGGAAACATTGGTAAGTTCTGCGAACCGGTGGTGCGACCTATGGAGCTTGGGTGGCAGTCATGTGTCTCGCTAATCGCGGGTATGGCGGCAAAGGAGGTTGTGGTGTCTACGATGGGTGTGCTCTATGTTGGAGATGATGATGCCGATGCCCTGAGTGTGCGCCTCAAGACGCCGTCGCCTCTCACTGGCAAAGCTCCGTTCACCACAGCATCGGCAATAGCATTTCTCGTGTTTGTCTTGCTATATTTTCCATGCATTGCAACTCTGACGGCGACTGTCAGGGAAACGGGTAGCTGGCGCTATGGTCTATTCTCCCTCGTCTACAATACCGTCCTTGCCTGGGTGCTCGCGGTCATCGCCTTCAACGTCGCAAACCTATTCGCTTAGAGATTCCACTGCTTTCATACTTAAAGGGTAATGTTTTCCGTTATATTAATATGTTACGGAAAACATTATTTTTTTGCCTCATATCGGGATGCTTAGGCATCACTGCTTCTGCACAGTCGTTGACTTTTTCGGGCAATTCACTGAGGGTGCTTGAAGAGACTCCGGAGAAATCTACCGGACTCGAGAAGATATACGTGCTCTACTCTACGGAGGGAGTCACCGCTTCATATACTTCAACTGCGGGCAACCGCATCAATTGGCTTCAATATGGTAATCTTGGAGGAGGACACGCTGAAGAAGTTGCATCCACTCAAGATGGCAACACAAGTAGCCTTACGTCTCTTGAAGGAGACAAAGGATATATCGTGGAAGACGGAGACAGAAGACACTGTTTCTGGATCACCAATTATCTTCCTCACCGTCTGAATCTCGTGTCTGCGGCACCATCTTCCGATCAAGAATGTGGGGTATCCATTATCAGTGTGCAAGGGTCAGGCGAGCCAATCAGATACTTCACCATCAACGGTATGCAGAAGACACTTAATCAAGAAATAACGATTGAGTACACTACGCAAGAATGGAATGACAATTCGTCTAATTTCCTTGATAAAGATACGGAAAAGTCCTTTGAAAGCCTGCAACCGGAATATCGTCTTTCCCCACCAAATTATTGCGCAACTACTTTTAAGATCACCGGAGACAAGTTTCTTAAAGCATGGAATTGGGAGGAATCTGTTGAGACCGTTACAGTAAGTCCGGTTTCTGTGGACGCAAGGACATTTGCAGTTTCGCAGAATATGGATGCCGATGAAGATGACAATAAGTCAGAATCCGGAAGCAACCAGATAGGAAGCGGCGATACTGATGGGCTTGGTGGATCGGCACCATGTGAAATTCTTTTTGAGGCATATGTCACTGATGGAGTAATTCACCATGAATGGCAGCTCACGAGAGATGCATCTTTTGAGGAAATTGATTATCGTTTTACCCAACAGGATCTTGATTATACATTTCTTGAAGAAGGCACTCATTATCTCCGCTACATAGGCAGTAACTCCGACGGCAGCTGCGAGTATATAAGTGACACTTATGAAGTGACGATAGGAGAGAGCGACCTTAAGGTTCCCAATGCATTCTCGCCAAACGGTGACGGGGTCAACGACGAGTGGAAAGTAGCATACAGATCTCTCCTCAACTTCCAATGTTCGATCTTCGATCGACAGGGTCATCAGGTGTGTTATCTCACATCTCCCGAACAAGGTTGGGATGGAAAGGTTGGCGGCAAGATTGTTGATTCAGGAGTGTTTTTCTATGTCATAGAAGCTACTGGCACAGACGGAAAAAAATACAAGAAGAGCGGAGACATAAATATAGTTAAATTTGTAGGAAACAAAGGCACTTCCACACAACCTGAGCAATAATGGCATGCTATTTGTTATAAATAAGACAAACAAATAGTGATATTAGGAATACTCTTTGTAGGGACGCACGGCCCGTGCGTCCTTTGAAATTGACTTATTGCAAAATATGAATGAAATGATAAAGGCTGCGGACCGCATCGAGGTTTCCGGTGCGAGAGTCCACAACCTCAAGAATATAGATGTCACCATTCCCCACAACTCACTTAGTGTCATCACGGGCCTCAGTGGTTGTGGGAAATCTTCGCTTGCTTTCGACACAATTTTTGCCGAAGGTCAGCGTCGTTATATCGAGACTTTCTCTGCCTATGCCCGCAATCTGCTGGGAAGCATGGAGCGTCCTGACGTCGACAAGATTACGGGGCTCAACCCTGTGATTAGCATTGAGCAGAAGACTACCAACAACAATCCACGATCTACGATAGGCACTACCACGGAAATATACGATTTTTTCCGTCTTCTTTTCGCACGCCTCGGAGAACCACGCAGCTACATAAGCGGCAAACCGATGGTGAAATACACAAAGGAGAAAATCGTGGATATGGTCAGTAAGACATTTGCTGACCGGAAGATTTATGTTCTTGCCCCACTTGTGAGAAACCGCAAGGGCCATTACAAAGAACTTTTCGAAAATCTCCGCAAGAAAGGTTATCTTAATGTGCGTGTCGACGGAGAGCTCAGGGAACTGGCTTTCGGCATGAAGACCGATCGCTACCGCAACCATGACATTGAGCTTGT
>JAIDTO010000143.1 GCA_029060625.1 Muribaculaceae bacterium
TACCGTCTTCTCCGACAATGGCAATGTAAACCTGGCCAACCTCACCAGCAACCGGTTCATAGGAATACTTGAATGTAAGAGATTCCGGGCGAGAAGAGAAATCAATGCCGTCAATCCTTGAGGCAGAGCCATTAAAAGCGTAGCTTCCAAGGAACAGCTCGCCGGATGATTTACCTGCAAATGATGCCGGTTTGTTACGACTATATTTAGCAAGGACAGCGAGTCCATGATCATCCAATGCCGGAAGTTTTCCATTGTGATCATATGCCACCGTGCGAATCAAAACGGAATTTCCTTCCATCTTAGTAGAAGGCACACAGAACCATGTATTTCGAGGTTCAGCCCCTTCCCAGCAGGTCAGTGAGTTCAAAGTAGCCCAGCCTTTGGGTGTATCAACTTCAATAGAACTATGATTCCACATATTCGTTGCACCATATTTATATTGTCCGCCTGCAGTGATATTGGTCCAGTTTATCGTGCGTTCAGTCTGAGAGAAGTCGCTATTTGGTATTTGATCAGCCGCTTCCGTATGTACCTTCAATACATGAGACTCAGGTATTCCCGCTGGTCGCGTAGTGAGCGAATGTCCTATTGAGTATTCATTATCCGGTTCAAGTCCACTAATTGTCAAAATGCCGTTTATAGAATCTCTTTCTAACTCTACTATAGCTGTTCCATTTTTATAAAGAGTAAGACCATTCGTAATATTCGAAATATTAGTTTTCTCAGTGTCATCTGTAACAACCTTGAAACGGGCAAATGTTGCAAACACATCTGGAATCAACGTATATTCGGGTTCTATCACTTCTATAGTGAATTCTGAATATTTACTCCCATTAAACCACATTTCCATCGGTAGCGGAGATGTCTCTACATCACACACCTTAATAGAAAATGCATAAGTCTTTTCAGTGAAACTGCGAGTGGCATCCGATTCCTTAACCTCCACTATTTCACAATCTTTCAAAATTCCCGAACGACACTGATTCTTGAAGGAAATACATTCCTCTGGTACAAGTCCATTATATGTCACCATAACAGTAGCATCAACTGTGGGATTCGTTGTCACTGCAACCCCTGGATACACATACTGAGCAGAACCTCCTACCGCAGAAAGACTGATCGGAAGAGTGGAGAGATTAAGTTTTACAGGATTTTCCTCGTTTCTACCAAGATTATCCGTTACAGTAAAAGTAATCTCGAATGTACCTTCAGGAAGATAGCGGGAGAGATTGGTCACATCTACAATAGCCATATGTTCGGGATTTTTGAAGATACCAGCCACCTTTATGCCGTTCTCCTCAAGTTTATACTGCTCCGAATCATCTGCTTGCATAAGATCAAGCTCCTTGGCAAAAGAGGGATTCCATGTCTGAGTTCCACCAACTTGAGCAATTTTGAGGATAGCCGATTTAATTCCTGCCTTACAGATGGTCTCAAACTTAAGAGGCGAAACAGCTGGATTACCGGAGAGAGCCTCTATAGTGGTTTCACTTGTGAAACCTTCCGCATGGACAATTGGAGCTTCAGCATTATAGAGTTCGTCGCTGAGTTTAAAAGTAACATTCTCCTTTTTGGTTGAATCGTCAAATACAATCGTAAGAGTTGCGTCTCCAATAGGATCTGCATTTACATCAAATGTCATGTGATAATGATGACGGGCGACAGCAGGAAACTGAGCAGGAGTGAGAGTAACAGACTTGCCACTCGGATTAGTAAGCGAAATCTGAATCGTTACATCGCCTGGTGCAAGGAAACCAGCTCTTGTCTCGCTTCTGCCGAACACGACATTAGCGTGTCCTTCTGTATGGGCAGTGACACTATAATCTCGGAAATAATCCCGAAAAGCATCGGTATAGTCAACGCTTAGCATGACATTGGCAAGCTGTGCAATTACATCCACACTTGTTTCCCTCCCTTCAAGAACATTGACCGTTGTTTCTCCCTTAAAGTAAGGCTTATAAAATCCGCAGTCGTTAATGTTGCCATAATATGCTGTAAGAGTATATGAGCCTACGTCAAAACCATCCTGATTATTAAATTCTTCCAGCGTACGGAATGTTTGCACCTGGTCAGTATCAAGATTACGCATCTCAATCGAGAAGTCGGCCACATCCGGAGCCACCAGCTCCGGAGCACCGGCACGCACCGATGGAAGCGCGTCCTTCACCTCGGCATCTGCCGTCAGCTTCAGGTCGATTCCACCCTTCCCGCGACTGCCATTCCCCCACGGTGCCTCATTTGCGCAAGAAGCAATGCCGAAAAGAGCAAGGCCGAAAGCCGCTTTTTTTAAAGTTAGTTTCATAAGCATATAGTTATTGTTGTTATTTTCTATTAATGTGCAAACAGTGCAAAAACCGACCTTTGGAATGCCGATCTTCACACCTTATCTCTGGTTTATTGGTTCTTTACTGTATGCAAAGTTACAAAAAAGCCAATAAAATACAAAAAACTTAGCCATATCCACTGAACAATGCCCCAATTTGAACAATTTTTATCATCCCCCTCATAAGCATTGGCCCGACCAAAGCCATTTCTGCCCGAAACTTCTGTTTCGCAACCCCTCGCATCGAAGCCGCCCTTATTCGCGACCCCTCCGCCGCCATCGGCGAAATCCACGGCGAATCCAAATCCACGTTGCCGTAGAATCCCATAAAATCCAACAATTTAAATCCCTCCGCCAGTTCCCATCAAGAGACATTAAGAACAAAAATTCTGCGCCTAACATCCAAGCATAGTCAACCAAACCCAGACCTCCACGCCACGGCGAAGCCAGACCATTTACCGTAAGCACAGGCTACAATAAAGCCGCCTTTGCGATACGCAAGACGGCTTAGACATGATTATAATTCTCATAACAATCAAAGCTGTGAACGCAACCTCTGAATTCGCTCTGCCGGCAACCCCGTCGCTGAAATTATCATGCTGTCGTCAAGATTCATCCGAATTAAATTGAGAGCTACATTTTCTATACCTTCAGCCCTGCCTTCAGCCCTGCCTAAGGTACGTTCAGTCTCTGCAATTGCATAATTATCCCTGTACACTTTCAGTGATTCGCGGTAAGCTTTCTTCTCCTTCTCGGTCAAAGCCGCGTATTTCGCCTTCTCGCCCAGTCTCCTGAACACGGGGTCTTTTGTGAATGTCTGTGGTAATGCTTCCATCTTCTCCATGTTTTTAAATATGAATAGCCATTTCTCAAGGACTGTCTCGCACTCCTCTGCGTCCTTTTCCATCATCGGTATCTTCAGGAAGGTCATTCTCATTTTGTCGGAGAATACCTCCTTGGTCTGCATGTTACATAAACAAACATCCTCCCTGATATGTTGCTCCCTGACATTCTTCCATTCGAAATTCATCAGGAACACTCCATATACCGGGGTCAGCTCATAGTCCCATCCTTCTCCTTTTTCTCCTTGCGAGTATATGTCAGCAGACAAATAATAGAGTGCCCGGTCATCGAAATGGGTCTGATAGCGGTTCTGCATCTCGACTATGATCATGCTGTGGTCTTCAAGCTGACAGTGAAGGTCATAGATTAGGGCACGGTCATCTTTTGACTCACCTTTCTTCTCCTTGTCAATGAATGTCACGTCTGTTATTGGCTTAGGTCCTATTTGCAAGGCATTAAGGAAGGAGATTATGAATTCCTTGTCGGCATGTCTACCAAAGATGTATTTGAATCCGAAATCGGTCAAGGGATTGATGAATTTTGAGATCGAGTTGTCCATGAGTATCAGTCTTACATGTTTGTATCTGCAAATATAGTTTAAATTATTCAAACTACCAAATTCTTATGAAAAGGTCATCTTTCGTAAGCTCTTAAGACGTCACTCCGCAGGGGCACTCCTGAATCTATCTTTCCAAATCCGATGCTTACCGGCGAAATCCACGGCGAAGCCGGATCCGCACTGAAATCCATCCCTACTATCAAAACTTTTCTCCATCCCTCCTTTGCCAATCCAAAAATAATCACTAACTTTGCGCCAGAACCCCGCGATGCGTGGTCGCTCAGATGAGGTCTGACACCGGGTATTGGGTGGTTCGTTTACATACGAAAGGCGTTTCCTTACGCTTTATTTCTTGGCTCTTCGAAACCTGAGAAATTTTGAATTGGCAACCAAGAATGAAGCAATAGTAGATGCCCTATGGGTACGTCTATGTACTGCCTACTCATTTTTATTAAAGTGAGGAGGATTTATTACATATGCATACTTCACGGGGTGATTCTACCATTGCTCATTCAGTTGCAATGGCAATCTCAGGGCCTCGAAGAGCGGAATGAGCAAGGTGTGGCTCCCCGTTTTTCGTCAATAACAACCCTCTGAATTTGCCATTATGGAGTCAATGGCTGTGATAGCAAACGACCCATTATGAAAAAACAGACTTCATTCATTGCCACAATTATAGGTTTCTCTTGTATTATAGCATTGATTTCTTGCGAAAAAGCAGAACTGACCCGCTCCACTGAAACTTATAATCAGACTTCAATGCCAGAAGATTCCATCAATGCAGAAGATAATTCGGGCATCATATTAGAATTGGAAAGCGACACCCTTGAAGAACAAATCGAGGATATATACTTCCAAGCCCAGGAATGGCAAGAAGAAGAAATGAACACCGATTTATAACCCTCCCTATATCTTCCCCTCAAAAGACCCATCCGCCCCATCGGCGAAATCCACGGCGAAGCCGGATCTGCGTTGCCTGCCAATCCCATAATTATCCCACTACATTATTTAGAACTAAATTAAAGAAGAACCAGTGTTTTTAGGGAAAGTCAGGGTGCAAGCCTTTTTTCTTTTCCCCATAACCCACCAACATCAATTTTTATTTTGAATTCCCAACTTAATTCCTTACTTTTGCATAAAATATCCGAAATTATGGCAAAGCAGAAATATCCGATAGGCATACAGTCCTTCCCAGAAATTATCGAAGGAGGCTATTCATACGTGGATAAGACCAACCTTATGGGCAAGCTGATCGATGAAGGAAAATACATCTTCCTCAGTCGCCCACGCCGCTTCGGGAAAAGCCTACTTCTTTCTACACTTCATGCCTATTTCGACGGCCGTCGCGACCTATTCAAAGGTCTCGCCATCGACAGTATGGACTTAGACTGGACTCCGACTCCGGTTCTCCATTTCGACTTCAACACCGGTCTCTATGACCGTCCCGACGGTCTGGAGGAAAGATTGAACACTGACCTCTCTTCATACGAAAAAGAATTCCGACTCGATATCAAAGATGACCTCACAGCCGCTATACGATTTGAAAAACTTATTAAAGGCATTCATGAGGCCACCGGCCGTAAAGTAGCGATCCTTGTCGATGAGTATGACAAGCCACTCCTCGGCATAGAGGAGAATCCGGAGCAGTTTGAAAAAAACCAGACTCTCCTAAAAGGATTCTTCTCTAACCTGAAGTCTATGGACAAATACATAAGGTTCGCCATGCTTACAGGTGTAGCCCGTTTCAGCAAGGTGAGCATCTTCAGTGACCTGAACAACCTCAACGACATTTCTATGTATGAACAGTATCAGGAAATCTGCGGATGGACTGAAGAGGAACTCTCTACAAACTTCCAAACCGGAATCGCGGAACTGTCAAAGAAACGTCGTGAGACTACTAAGGAAACAATGAATGAGCTACGTACCTACTACGATGGATACCTTTTCAGCGACGAGGGAAGAAGACTCTATAATCCATACAGCGTGCTCAAAGCCCTCTTCAGTAAGACCATCAAGCCCTACTGGTTTGAATCAGCAACTCCTACATTCCTCGCAAAAAAGATAAAGAAAAGCGGTATCGATCCTGTATCACTCAACTGGCAGTCCCAATCATATAGTAATCTAATTGCTGTAGGTCTTGGCTCTGATAACGTCACAGCCCTGATGTTTCAGACCGGTTATCTAACCATTGACTCATACGATCCACGTAGGCAAAGATATACCCTTCGATTTCCAAACCGCGAGGTTGAGATAGGTTTTGCTGAAAACCTTTTGCCCCTTTACGTTCCCTCTTCAAAGAAACCTGACAGTCCATTCAGTCTGCAAAATTTCCAAGACGACCTCTATGACGGTAATCCGGAAGATTTCATGAAGAGACTTGAGACACTGGTCAAGGATCTACCGGGTGAAGACCATAAGGAATCTACCTATCGCGCCATCACTTACCTTCTTTGCCTCCTCTCCGGCACTGAAGCACAAGCAGAACGCCACAGCTACAAAGGACGCAGTGACCTTGAGGTGCTTACTCCCGACTTTATATACGTTTTCGAGTTCAAATACAACAAAAGCGTTCAGGAAGCCATGCACCAGATTCACGAACGGGACTACGCCGGACGCTACGCTCTCGATCACCGAACCGTTTACCTCGTAGCAGCCAATTTCACTGAAAATAAGGATAATCGCCAACTCTCGTACGAAATCATAAAAGCCAAACTCTAACGATTACAACACATACTTTTTGTCCCAATTGGAACAAATTACTCTATTTTTTTACAAAATCCACCAAAATCTTGGAATATTTTACTAATTTTGCGTTTTAATGGATAAATGGATTATCAATATCCGTCATTCTAACCCAAAATATGAAGAGATTCCACACTTTATTGATATTGCTGACGTTCCTTATATCCGCAGGCTCTTTTCGTGCATCTGCGGAAGAGGAAGAGTTCTCTCCCGACTTTGAATCGGTGACCTTCGTCCCCAAAGGACAATGGATCACCGGCCTTAGCGTATCCTACAGCCAGTCTAACCAGAAAGACTACCAGTTTCTTGTGCTTCAAGGCGTCTCAGGCGACACTTATTCATTCAAGATATCCCCGATGGTGATGTTCGCATTCAAAAATGACGCTGCTGCAGGTGGAAAATTCGGGTATAACCGTAGCCTGACCAAGCTCGAAAATGCAGAGATTGCCCTTTCCCCGGATATGAGTTTTGATGTCGACCATCTTTATAGACTCTCACACAGCTATTACGGAATGGGGGTGCTCCGAAACTATTTCTCCCTCGGGACATCCAAGCGATTCGGTCTTTTCACCGAGGTGCAGCTTGAACTCGGAGGCGGACAGGCCAAACTGATGACCGGTATGGGTGAAGACCTTACCGGAAACTATGAACGGAACTTCAACCTCGGTATCGGTGTTGCCCCCGGCATGGCGGTATTCCTCAACAATTTCGCCGCTCTCGAGGTAAATGTCGGAGTACTCGGTTTCGACTATAACCATACCAAGACAATCACCGACCAAATTTATGTCGCTAACAGAAATCTAAAATCAGCCATATTCCGAGTAAACCTATTCTCAATCACATTCGGTGTGGCCTTCTATTTATAAAAGCATGAAATCAAGAGCCAAATTTTTCCTGACAATGACGGCATCGGCATTGACTCTGTTCGCTTCTCAAGCCATCTCGGCTGCCGCAGCGACGGCTCCTGCTCATGCCCCGGCTGCTTCCGACCCGGAAAAAGCTGATACTCTCGTATATTCTGCCACTAAAAGTCTCATCGAATCTTTCGGTGAACTCTCAAAGACGGCAAGCAAACTCTCTGAAACCGCCCTGAAATTGCTCGAAGCCCAAGAAAGCATCGATGAAAAAAAATCAGGGACGCCTCAACAAAAAAGGACTCCAAAGACAGAGCGGAAACAGGAACCCGTCATAGAACAAACCAATAATGTATATATTTCTGATAGCCAAGAGGAAATCCCTGTAGCACAAGAGATGCCCATAATTCAACAGGCTCCTGTCGTGGTCAGTGACACTGTCTACGTGACAGTTACAGATACTATAAGGAATTCTGTGTGGTATCTCCCTGAAGAAAATCGAGAGGGAGGTAAATACCTTTGGATTCCCGACGCGAATCTTTCAAATGTGGAGGCAATTCTCAGTGGAGAGGCTCCTGCCTCAATCAAAGGTGCTGTCAACCTTAACGAGATGACCTACTGGCGCGGCGATTCAATTCCCATGGCTCTCCCCACCAAGCGGCTCGGAAGATTCGACCGTAAGCTCTACAACTGGTTGATATATCCCAAAGGAGTATGGCATATAAGCCTCACTGCCAACTACGGAGAGCTCAGCACCGACGACTCTGAATTTCTTTCCCTTATCCAGGATGTAGACCTTAAAGGAAAGATCTACAGCGTTAAGCCCTCAGTAAGCTATTTCCTCCGCAACAACCTCTGTGTGGGTCTTCGCCTTGCTTTCACAAAGGGTGAGATGGGCATCAATTCCTTCAAGGTCGATATCGACGAAGACATGAGCTTCGACTTGCACGACATTAAATATAATTCAGATTCATATGCGGCAGCTGTCTTCATCCAGCAGTATTTCGGACTCAGCCGCCGCGGACGCTTTGCGGTCTTCAATGAGGCTGAAGTCTCTGTCGGCACCGGAAGTTCTCATTTCATACGTCCCTTCGATGGTGTGATACGTGACACAAGGACCAAAACGCAAAGTTTCAACATCAATTACTCTCCCGGCGTCAGCATAATGATGATGAAAAATGCTGCCTTCAACCTTTCTTTCGGCATTTTCGGGTTCCACCTTAAAGATGAAAAGCAATGGGAAAATGGCGAAGAGGCTGGAAGTAGATTTACAAGCGGAATAAATTTCCGATTCAATCTCTTCAACATTAACTTCGGCGTATCAATAATAATATGAAAAACACATGAAAAAGTTATTATCTGACATATCAGTTTGTGTTGCAGCTGTAGCTACAGTGGCTACCGCCGGCTGCATCCACAACGACCTTCCCTACCCCAAGATTCCGCAAAACATCCTCTCTATCGCGGCAAAAGGGGAACTGAGCCCTGCGAAAATAGACTCAACCGATTTCACCGTCAGATTAACTCTCGATGAGGAAGTCGATATCCAGGCTGTGGAGTTCACAAAATTCACCTATTCCCCTGATGCGACTTGCAACAAAGACCTTCTCGAGGGCACTTGGGATCTGTCAGTCCCGATGACTGTCGAGCTGACTCTATACCAGAGCTACCAATGGATGATTGCGGCCGAACAAAATATCGAACGATATTTCACGGTTGCAGGACAAATCGGTGAGACTGTAATTGATGCTGTAGGACGCAGAATTATCGTAAGCGTGCCTGAAAAAGCCGACCTCTCGAAAGTGGAGGTCACATCCATCAAGCTGGGACCGAGAAACATCACCACGCTCACTCCGGCCATTCCCGAGGGATCATACATTGACCTCAACTCGCCGTATAGGGTTGATGTCAACGCTTGGGGACGCACCGAGGACTGGACCATCTATGCACAGCGCACCGAGCAGGTGGTGACCACTTCTGCAGTCGATCCCTGGAGTATGGTGGTATGGGCTTATGGAGAAGGCCCTGCTGATGCCACCAACTACTTCGAATACTGCGAGGATGGCTCCTCGTCTTGGATACGCGTGCCTGATGCCGACACGTCAGGAAAGGAGGGTGCATTCAGCTGCTGCATCAAGCATCTGAAGCCCCTTACCAAGTACACCGTGCGCGCTTGCAGCGGCGACAATAAAGGCAACGAAATAACTGTGACCACCCAAGCTACAGAGGTCCTTCCAGACGGAGACTTCGAGCAATGGTGGCTCAATGGCAAAATATGGTGCCCCTGGGCTGAAGGAGGCACTCAGTTCTGGGATACCGGCAATACTGGAGCCGCCACGCTCGGAGAAAGCAATGTACAACCATCGGATTATGTCCCGGCCGGGCTCTCAGGGAAATCAGCTGAACTGAAGACTGAATTCAAGGGTGTCTTTGGTATCGGAAAACTTGCTGCCGGTTCGATTTACACCGGTAGCTACAAGAAAACCGACGGAACGAACGGCATCCTCGACTTCGGACGCCCGTGGACAGTGCGCCCGACTAAACTTCGTGGGTATTACCAATACACTAACGGAGATATCGACTATTCCAGCAAGGAGATGGACTACCTGAAAGGTCGCCCCGACACTTGCTCCATCTACATCGCCATGACCGACTGGACCGCTCCTTATGAAATTCGTACTAATCCGAACAACCGTCAGCTATTCGACAAGAACGCAAGCTACGTAATCGGATACGGACAGCTTGAGCGGGGCACATCGATGGATTCGTATGAGGAATTTGAGATTGAACTCGAATACCGCAGCACTTCGATCATGCCTACTTATATCATGATCACCTGTGCCTCCTCAAAATACGGCGATTACTTCACCGGCTCCTCATCCTCCGTCCTCTACGTCGACCAGCTATCTCTCGACTACGACTATTAATAATCTGGGGGAGGCTTCCCAGCCTCCCCCAGAGTCTATCTTAGTAGTAAGCGCACTCCGTGCGCGTCCCTAACGTTGTAACTTTTTAGTCTGCCAGTTGTTTAAACATTATAGCCATTTTCCCGTCTAACTAAGGAAAACCAGCTAATAACGTAAATACTCAGACTTATGAAAAAGACAAACCTTCTCAAAATGGCGATTGCTGCCATAGCTCTCACATTCTCCTGCGCCACTTTCGCAGAACCCACACCCGATCCCGATCTTAAAGACATCCTCGGTGGCGCCGGTGGTGCTTTAGGCAACATCGTGGAAGGTGTATTCACAAAGACTGACCTTACAGTAGAAGACATTGTCGGCGAATGGACTGCCACCGGCTCAGCCGTGACTTTCCAAAGCGACAACTTCCTCAAAAAAGCAGGTGGCTCCGCAGCTGCAGGAGCAGTTGAAAACCAACTCGACCAATATTACAGCAAATTCGGCCTTACTGGAGCAGTCCTCACAATTGAAAAAGACAGCACCTTTACGCTTACTATCAAGAAGCTTCCCATCAAAGGCACTATCTCTGTAAAAAGCAAAGGTGTCTTCAATTTCAATTTCTCTGCCGGAGGAATTATGAAACTCGGCAGCATGGCTGCCTATGTGGAGAAAACACCTACAGGAATCAACGTCATGTTTGATGCCGACAAGATCAAGAAGATCATGACACTCGCCGCCACTATCAGCGGAAGCAAGATGGTATCCACTGCCGACAAGCTCTTGAAAGAATATGACGGCATATGCATCGGTTTCAAGATGAAAGGCCAAAGCACCAACACCACTGGCAACTCCGCCGCCGACTCCGCAATCGATGCCCTAAAAGGCCTCTTCGGCAAATAACCACCATGGTCCTCATCCCCCAACCCTTAACTCTTTACTCTTTACCCTTAACTCTTAACCCTTAACCCTTAAAAAAACCGTGTTCTCCGGAATAGTAGAAGAAACAGCAGAAGTCGTCCGCATAGAAAGAGACGGCTCTAACGTAAATCTCACAATGAAATGCTCTTTCGTTGATGAGCTCAAAATAGACCAGTCAGTTGCCCACAATGGCGTTTGCCTCACAGTTGTCAGCCTAAATCCCGACGGCACATACACCGTGACTGCGGTGCAAGAAACGCTCGACCGTTCAAATTTGGGAGATCTCAAGCCAGGGTCTCTCGTCAATCTCGAAAGGTCGATGAAGATGGATGGCAGGCTTGATGGCCACATCGTTCAAGGCCACGTAGACACCACTGCTATATGCACAGCTGTCGAGCCCCTTGACGGAAGTTGGTATTATTCATTTAAATATGACTTTAAGCCAGAGCTCGCTGCCAAAGGCTATGTGACTGTGGAAAAAGGCTCCATCACCGTGAATGGAGTTTCCCTTACAGTTTGCGACCCTGAGGCCGACAGTTTCAGAGTGGCAATAATTCCTTACACCCACGACCATACCAATTTCAAGGAAATAAAGGAAGGCACAAAAGTAAACCTCGAATTCGACATCATAGGCAAATACATCGCCCGCATCTCCTCCCTCTCTAACTAAAATCTCAAGACTTAAAACTCAAGACTCAAGACTCAAGACTTAAGACTTAAGACTTAAGACTCAAGACTTAAGACTCAAAAACATGAAACCGATTATCCTACCTCCTGACTCCTCAGGCACCCACGACCCCGTGCGACTTCGTCGCCCGGCAAGATTATACACTCTTTTAGGTGGAAACGGTAGTGGTAAATCGCTTTTCATGCATGAGATGGCCCGGCTAAACCAAGAAGATGCTTATCTCGTGTCTGCCGTCACCGGTGGAATACCCGGCAAAGTGACCGGATCACTTTCGCAACTTATGGCCGCACTTTCCCTCGATGAGGAGAAAGTGCGGTTTAACACTCTAAAGTCGATATGGGAAGAAACTTTCCCGGGAAATAAAATTGATGTCATTAAGGGGAAGGCAAGAATCCGAAACAGATCAGGAAAAGACTCCATCGGAATAAGAAGCCTCAGCCGTGGAGAAAAAGCTGCCTTATACTACATAGCAGCGACTCTGCTCGCGCCGTCGCAGGCGCTCATACTCGTGGACTCCCCTACCCTCTTCCTTCACCCTACTGCTGTCGGGATTCTCTGGGACCGCATAGAGCGCACACGCAACGATTGCCGCTTCGTTTACGACACTTATGATGCCAATTTCGCATCCGGACAAACCAGAAGAACTGCAATATGGATAAAAGACTATAACGCAGCCGACCACTCATGGAGGTATCAGATTATCGCCGACGGAGAACTCCCTGACGAGATATTCCTGCAGATGATGGGAAGCC
Source organism: Muribaculaceae bacterium (assembly GCA_029060625.1). Classification (GTDB taxonomy): domain Bacteria; phylum Bacteroidota; class Bacteroidia; order Bacteroidales; family Muribaculaceae; genus Lepagella. The sequence continues at coordinate 12,586 of JAIDTO010000143.1, forward strand.
GCCGACCTATCCTGTTCATAGAAGGTGACACCTCACACAGCATCGACATGAGACTATATAGTGTGGTCTTCCCGGAATTTACAGTGAAACCATTGGGCAGCTGCGACAAGGTGATTGAATCCACCCGTACCATGCAGTCGCTGAGGACGATGCATCGCATCGAGAGCTACGGTATCGTAGACCGCGACCGTAGGAGCGAACAGGAAGTGGAATACCTCCGTGCAAAACATATACTTGTGCCGGAAGTGGCTGAAATCGAAAATATCTTCCTCTCATCGGGCGTAGTGGAGACTATGGCTGAAATAAGAGGAAAGAACCCGAAAAAAGTACTGAAAGCCGTAAGGCAAGAAGTGATACATAAGTTTGAGCAGATGCTCGAGGCCCAGGCCCTTCAACACACACGCCATCGTATGAAGCGCGACGTAGAAAGGAAAATTGATGCCAGGTTCACTTGCATCACTGCCCTTGAGCTCCACATTAAGAGCCTGATAAAGAAGCTAAAGCCTCGCGAGACTTACGATCAGCTTCTCGCCGAGTTCCGACGAATGGCTCGCGGTGGTGACTATGATGGCATCTTAAGGGTATTCAACCACAAACCCGTGTTCACCGGGAGCTGCGTGGCGAAAGCCCTTGGATATTCAGGAACTGACGACTATGTAGCCGGAGTAATCTCTGCAATGAAGCACCAGGATGAAAAAGCCGCACGACTTCGCCTCGAAATCCGAAAGCTCTTCTCATAAACAACTTCTCTGTATCAGACGTTTTATCTAAAAGCATACAAAAACATTATACAATTTATAGTACTTATACGAATTATAGTACTTATACGAATTATAAGATTTATAAGACTTATTTAAGAATGAAATAACTAAACCCCACATATATGGCCCGCAAGAAAAAACAACTCGAAATCCTTCGCAACGACCCTTGGCTCGAACCATTTGAAGATGCCATAGTTGGTCGCCATGAAGACGCTATTAGAAAGATCAAGGAAATAACTGCTGCGTCAGGCTCTCTTTCTAAGTTTGCCAACGCTTACGAATATTTTGGACTGCACAAGCAAGCTGACGGAAGCTGGATATTCCGTGAGTTTGCACCAAATGCCACTTCCATTCATTTGATCGGCACATTCGACGACTGGAAACTCAACGACGATTATAAACTTACACGCGTAGGCGACAGCGGCTCATGGGAAATAAAACTTCCGGCCGACAAGCTTCATGACGGCGACCTATACAAGATGTTTGTCACATGGGATGGCGGACAGGGAGAGCGCATACCGGCATATGCTACACGCGTGGTGCAGGATGAGGCAACCAAGATATTCAGTGCGCAAGTATATGATCCTGAGCATCCATACGAGTTTAAAATTGACGACTTCACTCCCGACACCAAACCTCTTCTGATATATGAATGCCATATTGGCATGGCTCAGCAAGAGGAAAAAGTTGGTTCTTATGAGGAATTCCGCACCAAGATTCTTCCACGCATTGCAGCCGACGGCTACAATGCCATCCAGATAATGGCTATACAAGAGCATCCATACTACGGATCATTCGGCTACCACGTCAGCAGCTTCTACGCTGCATCAAGCCGTTTTGGGACACCCGACGACCTGAAGCGACTCATCGACGACGCCCATGAACTCGGCATCGCAGTGATCATGGACATCGTGCATAGCCACGCTGTGAAAAACGAAGTCGAAGGCCTCGGACGTCTCGACGGAAGCTACGACCTTTACTTCAATCAGGGTGACCGCCGCGAGCATCCGGCATGGGACTCATTGCTCTTCGACTATGGGAAGAACTCCGTTCTCTATTTCCTTCTAAGCAACTGCAAGTTCTGGCAAGAGGAATACCGCTTCGATGGCTTCCGATTCGACGGAGTGACATCTATGCTCTACTACGACCACGGACTTGGAAAAGCATTCGGAGGATACCCCGATTACTATGACGGCAACCAGGACACAAACGCCATCGTCTACCTTACTCTCGCCAACCTCCTCATCCATGAGGTCAACCCCAATGCAATCACCATTGCCGAGGAAATGAGCGGAATGCCGGGTCTCGCCGTCAAATTCAAGGACGGAGGAATTGGCTTCGACTACCGTATGGCCATGGGCATCCCCGACTATTGGATCAAGATGATAAAGGAGAAGAAAGACGAGGATTGGCATCCTACATCCATTTTCTGGGAACTCACCAACCGTCGCGCCGACGAAAAGACCATCTCATACTGCGAAAGCCACGACCAGGCTCTCGTGGGCGACAAGACTATCATATTCCGACTCATCGATAAGGAAATGTATTGGCATATGATGGATGGCGACCAGGATTTCACTGTCGAACGCGGCATGGCTCTCCATAAGATGATTCGCCTCGTGACGCTTGCAAGCATCAACGGTGGCTATCTCAACTTCATGGGTAATGAGTTCGGTCACCCGGAATGGATCGACTTCCCACGCGAAGGCAACGGATGGAGCCACAAGTACGCCCGTCGCCAATGGGACCTCGTTGACCGTGAAGACCTGAAATATAAATACCTCAATCGCTTCGACAATGCAATGGTAGGATTGGTCGAGAAGCAATATAACTTCCAGGCTAAGCCCGTAGAAAAACTTTGGGAGAAAGACGACGACCAGGTGCTCGCTTTTAAGCGTGGCGACCTGATATTCGTCTTCAATTGGAGTCCAAACCAGTCGTTTGCCGACTACGGGTTCCTTGCTCCTGTAGGTGAATATGAGGTTTTGCTCGATTCTGACTCCACTGAATTCGGCGGACATGGACTCGTGGACGATTCTGTGCATCATTTCACTACTCCGGATCCACTCTATACCCCTGCCGGCAAGGGTTGGCTGAAGATGTATATTCCCGCACGCACAGCGCAAGTGCTCCGAATGGTGAGGCCAAGACCCGGACGCCGTCCTGCTGACGCTAAGAATCAGGAGACAAAGGCTGAAGTAAAGGCTACTGCCAAGAAGGTCGAGACTAAGGCTTCCGCCAAGAAGACCGAGACTAAGGCCACTGCCAAGAAGACCGAAACAAAAAAGACAACTGCAAAAGCTACTGCAAAAAAGACTACATCAAAGAAGAAATGAAGAAGATAACTATAGCTATCGACGGTTTCAGTTCAAGCGGCAAAAGCACTATGGCAAAGCAGCTTGCAAAGAAAATCGGATACGTTTACGTGGATAGTGGCGCGATGTATCGCGCCACTACCCTCTATGCCATTCGCAACGGGATGACAGACAAAGCATCCGGAGTAGATACCGACGCCCTGATTAAGGCTCTCCCCCTTATCAAGATATCATTTTCCATCACCCCTGATGAGACCCAACATACCATCCTCAACGGCGAAGACGTGGAGAAAGAGATACGCGGTATGGAAGTAAGCGGATGGGTAAGCCCAGTAGCGGTCATCCCCGAAGTGCGCCATTATCTCGTTGAGCTTCAGCAGCAATATGGCAAAGACAAAGGTATTGTCATGGATGGTCGCGACATAGGCACCACCGTATTCCCGGATGCAGAAATGAAGGTTTTCGTGCAGGCAAGCCCTGAGGTAAGGGCTAAGCGCAGATACGATGAGCTCATTGAAAAAGGCACTCCCTCCGACTACGATGCAGTTCTCGCCAATATCAAGGAGCGCGACCATATCGACACCACTCGCAAGGAGTCGCCTCTCCGCAAGGCTGACGATGCCTTTGTGCTCGACAACGACAATCTTTCGCGCGAAGAGCAGATGGAAGTGCTCGTAAAACTTTTCGAAGAGAAGACCCGTGGCTAAAATTGAGATTGACAACGGAAGCGGATTCTGCTTTGGGGTGACCACCGCCATAAGCAAGGCGGAAGAGGAACTGGAGCGCACCGGGGTGCTGTATTGCCTCGGGGATATTGTCCATAATGCCGGTGAGGTGGAGCGTCTTCAAAAGAAAGGGCTCATCACCGTAGATCACGATGAGTTTGCCAAGCTTCATAATGTGAAAGTGCTCCTTAGGGCACACGGTGAGCCACCATCCACTTATGAGACAGCCCGCCGCAACAACATTGAGATTATCGATGCCACATGCCCCGTGGTGCTTCAACTGCAAAAACGCATCAAGGATGCCTACGCAAAGTCGTCGGCTCCGGCAAAGGATGCTGAAAACGAACCGCTCATTATTATATATGGGAAACCGGGACACGCTGAAGTAAACGGACTTGTTGGCCAGACCGGAGGAAGCGCGGTTGTGATCCAAGATAAGACCGACCTTGACAATCTTGACCTTGACCGCGACATTTGGCTCTATTCCCAAACCACAAAATCCATCGAGGGATTTCAGGAGATAGTAGCGGAGATAAAGTCGCGCAAGACCGCCGGCTCTTTCCAATGGTTCGACACTATTTGCCGTCAGGTGGCCAACCGCATGCCCAAGATGCGCGACTTCGCTGCGGGCCATGATGTGATTCTCTTCGTAAGCGGAGCCAAGAGCAGCAACGGGAAGGTGCTTTACGCTCAATGCAAGGAAGTGAACCCCAAGACCTACCTCATCACCGACGAGACAGAGCTTGATCCGGCTTGGATAGAGAATGCCGAGAGCATAGGGATATGTGGGGCAACCTCCACTCCTCGCTGGCTCATGCAAAAAGTGGCTGAGGCCTGCAACGCAAACGAAGGAAATGACACCAAAGACTGATGAATACTGGATGCGCGAAGCCATAAAGGAGGCTGAAATCGCATTTGAAGAAGATGAAGTGCCGGTAGGCGCAGTGGTCGTATGCAACGACCGGATTATCGGGCGGGGTCACAATCAGACAGAACGACTCACCGACGTGACTGCCCATGCGGAAATGATGGCGATCACTGCCGCTCAAGAAAACCTCGGTGGCCGTGTGCTCCCGGAATGCACACTATATGTCACCGTCGAACCCTGCTATATGTGTGCCGGAGCAATAGGTTGGGCACGTTTTGGGAAGGTGGTGTGGGGAGCCGACGACCCTAAACGTGGATTCCACTCATACTATGGTGGGAAATCCCCTTTGCATCCCAAGACCCGGGTGATCACAGGCATTCTTGCCGACGAATGTGGCGAGCTGATGCGCTCTTTCTTCCAAAAGAAACGCCTTGGATAGACGTTGCCCGGAGGGCAATAATCTTGTTAACCTTGGGCCTCTGGCCCAGGGGAATGCCTCATCCCCTCCCCATCTACCCCGGAGGGGTAGCACTCATAGAATCATCATTTGACTCGCATTACACGGCCCGTGCGTCCTTTCATTACATATTACACGGCAGTGTTACAAAAAAATTAAGCTTGTTACAAAAATATTTCATATTTCTTACAAAAAAATTTCTTAAAATCATTTTTTTTCACTAATTTTGTAATCGGAAAAACGGATTCTTTTACTCCGCTTTTTCGATTACCTTTTTTATAAATCTCTCTATTTTAGACATATTATGAACGTCAAACCATGGATAGAGGCCATGCGCCTCAGAACTTTGCCGGTGAGCGCCGCAGGCGTGCTTGCCGGATGTGCCGTGGCGCTTTGCTATAATAATTTCAACTGGCTTCCAGCCTTGATTTGCCTTGTCTTTGCTCTCGTAGCCCAGATCGTGAGCAATTTTGCAAACGAATACTTCGACTTCAAGAAAGGACTTGACAAAAAAGGACGTCAAGGATTCCGTCGTGGAGTGACAGAGGGCGACATTAAGCCTGAAAGTATGAAGCGGGCCATGATTGCTCTGATGGCAGCAGATTGCCTGCTCGGATGTTCGCTCATTTATTGGGGTGGTCTTTGGATGATTCCCGTTGGCATTCTGATAGCTATCGCAGCGTTCGCATACAGTGCCGGTCCTTGGCCTCTTTCCCACCATGGACTTGGAGACGAGGCAGTGATTATCTTCTATGGTGTTGTCCCTGTGATGTTTACTTCCTACCTGCAGTGTGGCGACTGGACAGGCGGCTCTATGGCAGGAGCACTTGGAGAAATGTGGAAGATGGCGCTCATCGTTTCAATTGGAATCGGGCTTCTTGGCGACAACGTTCTTATTGTCAATAATGTGCGCGACACTCGTGATGATGCCCATGTAGGGAAACGCACTAAAGCAGTGATCTTCGGGGCGAAGACAATGAAGATTGTATATATCGTGTTTGCTTATTGCGGACTCGGACTCATATGGTATGGCGTACATGAAGCACTGAACTCATGGGGTTGGGCCGGATTTGTGGCGATTGGCATATGGTTTGCACCAATTATAATCGCACTTTTCAGATTTTCCGACCATCGACTCAACAAAGTGCTTCGATACACTGCCATCCTCCTCCTTGCTACAGTGGTATGGACCATCATTGATATCCTCATCAACTTCGACACCCTCCACACCATGCTCGCCCTCCTCTAATCCCCCTCCCCTTTCTACCCTTAACTCTTAACCCTTTACTCTTTACTCTTAACTCTTTACTCCTTACTCTTTACTCCTTACTCTTTACTCCTTACTCTTTACTCCTTACTCTTTACTCCTTACTCTTT
>JAIDTO010000144.1 GCA_029060625.1 Muribaculaceae bacterium
TATGGTACACCTCAAAGAAGTGTCACTGGTTTCGACCAGCGTCGCCTCAATATGCTTCTTGCTGTGCTTGAAAAACGTGCACGCTTTAAGCTTGGTCAGAAAGACGTATTCCTCAACATTGCAGGTGGACTCAAAGTTACAGATCCTGCACTCGACCTTGCCGTAGTTGCGGCAGTGATGTCTTCCAATTTTGATGTTGCAGTTCCGCGTCACGCTGCATTTGCCGGAGAAGTCGGTCTTTCAGGAGAGATTAGGACGGTGACAAGAATCGACCAGAGGGTAGCAGAAGCAGCCAAACTTGGATTTGAGACTATCTTCATACCCTCCGGAAATCTTAAAGGAATCCATGACAAATTCAATATAAAAATCGTTGAAGTTAATAAAGTGACCGATGTATTTGAACGCATCTTCAGAGGCGAAGCGTGATGGTCGGATACATAAAAAAAGGACTCAACCTTCATTAGGTCAAGTCCTTTTTTTATTAATCTGTCTGTATTAGAGGAGTTTTGCTGTCCTTTTGATGAACTCTGAAAGAGCTGCTCCTTTTAATAGACCGCTTTGAAGAAGTGCAAGGTCAATGATCTGCTTTACCTTTGGAAGTCCGGCAGCATACTCGCTGACTTCCTTGTCAAGTTCTGCACGGAGCGATGAAATCTTGTCGTTCTGCTCCTTCATGTCAGGAACACTTTCCTTCTTGTCCTGAGCCTCTTTTGAAGCTTTGGCTATCTCATCGTTGAGAGCAGAAATCTGCTTCAAGATATCCGAGGTCTTTCCGCCAATAGCCTTTTCTGTCTCTTCTATGATAGTCTTGACTGCAGGCTGGTCTGTATTAACTGTGAAAGAATAGCTTGCTGGCATGTCACCGTAGAAACTCATTCCCGGTTGCATTGCAGCCATATCTTTCATACGACGCATAAACTCATTTTGAGTTACTGTCGCAGGAGCTGCTTCAGCTGATATTTCTTCAAATCCTACCATAAACTGTGCCTTCTCTACATCCGGTATCTGAGATTTGAAGAGAATTGTCATTACTTCGGTCTGATCAGCTGTGAGTCCTGAACCCTTATCATCAGTTTTCCTAATAAGTTTTTCAGGAGTATCACTGTCGACTCGTACGAAGCTTACTCCTTCAAGTTTCTGCTCGAGCAGCCCAACCATATGCGGTTCAAGCTGTCCGTCGAGAAGGAGCACGCTATATCCCTTGTCTTCAGCTGCCTGAATGTAGCTGTGCTGTGCGGTCTTGTCAGTAGCATAGAGGTATACGAGACGACCATCTTTATCTTTCTGCTCACCTTCTACAAGGGTATGATACTCATCGAGAGTGAAATATTTGTCGTTGACATCTTTCAGCAGATAGAACTTCTTAGCTGACTCAAAGAATTTTTCATCTGTCAGCATACCGTATTCGATGAATACCTTGATATCATCCCATTTCTCTTCAAAAGCCTTGCGATCTGACTTGAACATGGAGTCAAGTTTCTCGGCAACCTTCTTGGAGATATATCCGGAGATCTTCTTCACGGCTGTGTCAGCCTGAAGATAGCTTCGGCTCACGTTAAGCGGGATGTCTGGAGAATCGATGACTCCTTGCATCAGGGTCATAAACTCAGGAACTACACCCTCAACCTGATCTGTCACATAGACCTGATTGCTGTAAAGCTGGATCCTGTCTTTCCTAACATCAAACTCATTTTTGATCTTCGGGAAGTAAAGGATACCGGTAAGAGTAAATGGATAGTCTACATTCAAGTGAATCCAGAACATTGGATCGTCCTGTCCCGGCATCAACTCATGGTAGAACTTGAGATAGTCATCATCTGTGAGGTCCGAAGGTTTCTTTGTCCAAAGCGGTTCCGTGGCGTTCACCACATTGTCCTCTTCAGTATCCACCATCTTCCCGTCTTTCCATTCCTGCTTCTTTCCTGAGATCACAGGCACAGGAAGGAACCGGCAATATTTCTTAAGCAAAGTGTCGATTCGTGCTTGCTCAAGGAATTCCTTGCTCTCATCGTCAATGTAAAGAGTGATTGAGGTTCCTCGGTCTGATTTGTCACACTCTTCCATAGTGTATTCCGGACTTCCGTCACATGTCCAAAGCACTGCTTTGGCACCTTCCTTATATGAGAGTGAACGTATCTCAACTTTCTTCGAAACCATGAAGGCACTATAGAAACCAAGACCAAAATGTCCAATGATGTTATTGGCCGTGTCCTTATATTTCTGAAGGAATTCTTCTGCTCCGGAGAAAGCTATTTGGTTGATGTATTTGTCCACATCCTCCGCATCCATACCGATGCCTCGGTCTGTTACAGTAAGTGTACCTTTTTCCTTATCGATGTCAACATGTACATCAAGCGTTCCAAGTTCTCCCTTGAAGTCGCCAAATGAAGCAAGTGTGCGTATCTTTTGTGTAGCATCCACAGCGTTGCTCACAAGCTCACGAAGGAATATCTCGTGGTCGCTGTAAAGAAATTTCTTGATTACGGGGAAAATGTTTTCAGTTGTTACCCCAATTTTTCCGTTAGCCATTTCTATATCTTGTTTTAGTTTTTTTGAGTTTTTTGTTTCTATTCAGTACGTAACAATTACCGTGCCAAAAATAAAACAAATAGAGCAAACCATTGATTAGCCCTTAACATTATTTAAAAAAAGGCGACCCTTATAAGGATCGCCTTGTTGAAGCTATAAATGTTTTGTTTTTATCTTTCAGGCTTCAGGAGCTGCCTCTTCAGCTTCTTCCTCTGTAAACTTAGTATACCCTTCTGAGATGAGAAGATTATACCAATTGAATAATTTCTTGATATCAGAGGGATAAACTCTGTCGCGGTCAAAATCCTCCACAGCCTTGGCGAATTCCTCGCGGAGCATATCGTTGTCCATTGCCTTTACATCGATTTTCTTTCCTTCCTCTACTGCATAAACGCGGTCAAGTATCTTGTCAAGTGGAAGATCCTCGCCAACTGTATACATGGCTATATCTCCAAGACACACCACTCGATCTCGAGCTCCAAGTGGGAATCTCTTTTTGCTAACAATATCCTCCACCAGAAGAGTTCTTTTACCCGGAGTAATAATTTTATAAAGTCCGGGTTTTCCAGTGATTGAAAGTATTTCTTTAAGCATGATTATTTCTTTATTTAGTTATGATTATTATAGTTATCTTACAAGTGTATACTCTACTGAATCCGAATGGAGTCTCGGGTTTACAGCAGAGACTCCTTTCACAGTTTCAATCCTCAAAGGAAGTCTTTCTCCTCTATGCTCAGCAAGATCATTATAGTCTACGACAACCCTTACAGCTTTTCTATCGTCTGAAAACTCACTCATCGGTACAAAATAGCTGACTCTCACGTTTGATGGAAACAATAGAAGGTTTTCTTCATGTGGCACATTTTCTGCCACCACAGTCACGATATCTTCCTTTGCCACCAATGGCTCAACATTGACATTGACGTGAACACTTCCGGGGATCAACCTTACGCCCGGAATTGTCCTGAGTTCTGATTCAAAACTTTTTGATTCAGCAAGGTCTTGTTCCACATAAGATTTTGTCATCACCCTTGTCAACGTATCAATTATTTCCCGTGGTCCATAAGCCGTCACCCTTGTTGGTTCAGCCATCGGTTTTCCATATACTATGTATCCGGCCCTCGCATGAGCTTTCACAAGTACCACAACAGGTATAGACTTTCCGGGCCTGTCTGTATATATAAGCCTTAAAGAGTCAATGCTGCTGGAAAGGATAGTGGCTGTGCTTCCGAATGTTTCCTTCAATGCCGACATAATATCGGAACGCGAACAGATCATCTGTCCATGGTCAGACAATTCTCGGAAATTGAGAGTCAAGGTTGGTGTCTTCATCCACATAGTGCGCATCAAGCTCGACCCCTTGTCTTTCACTTCAACATGGATACTCTTCGGCACATCAGAAATAAAGGTGACAGAATCAGGCTTATTGCTGATTTTGATGTTGACTATACAACTATCTTGTACAGAATCATTGAGAGTCAAAATAAGCCAGAACAAAGCTGCTATACCTACAAAAACTGCAAAAGTTAGCACGCTCCGGAATCTTGAAGATTTCCGAAGAGTCCTGCCCCATTGCCCCATAGACTTTAGAAAGTCCTTCTGCATGCTTTCCCTGCAGTCTCTGCAGCCTTATTGCTGCGCGTTAGGATTTTCTACGCCAGCAGGATAAACTGATCCTTTGTCGACTTTAATCTGTACTCCGGGAGCAACTTCAATCATAATAGTAGCATCGGAGATTTCTTTTATCTTACCATGGATACCACCGGCAGTCACTACACGATCGCCATTCTTCATAGCTTCACGCGCTTTCTTGATTTCTTTTTGTTTTTTCTGTTGCGGACGAATCATGAAGAAATAGAAGATCACGATCATCGCCACAATCATAAGCATACCGCTCAGGCCACCACCTCCGGCTGCTGACTGAAGAAGAATTGAATTCATATTTGTAATTTTTATTTATTGTTTCTTATTTGCGTAATTTTCCACTTTCCTTTAAATTGCTTATGACTCCTGCCAAAAGGCCATTGATAAAAGAGCCGCTCTTCGACGAAGAATAACTCTTGGCTATCTCGATGTATTCATTAAGGGATGCCTGGATCGGAATCTTTGGAAAGTTAAATATTTCAGCAAGCGCAGTCACCATGATGACTACATCCATATAGGCCAGTCTGTCAGAATCCCAATGCTGTTTATTCAATGTTTCATCAATATATCCTCGGTACACAGCATGTTTCTTCACAGTGGCTTCGAATAGTTCTTTGCCAAATTTGGCATCCTCACTGTCTTTATACATCGGCAACACCGGTTCTTGAATTTTACTGTCTGGGTCGGATGCCTTATCCTCAAACCTACGGAAAGTCTTCAAAACAAAATCACCCATTATATCGAGGTCATCGTTCCAAAACACCGACATTGTCTCAAGTCCTTCCAAAAATTCTTGGTCATTCAGGATTATGTTGCGCATAGCCTTCTTCCAGAATTCACAGTCCTCATGTAGGTCGCTGACCGGATTCGCCATATAATCTTTATAGAGATCAGATTCTATAATCTTCTTTAGAAGATGCTTTATGAGATCTCTATCTTGTTCAAGCCACGATACCTTATTTTTCTGCGCAAAATCTTTGATTTCTTCATTTGCATCCAGAAGTTTCACGAGTTCATTATCGATAAACTTTGGATTTGGATTCAAATCATCTTCGCTTTTCAAATAGCGGTGGCGTCGCTCATCAAGATCCACCTCCCTTTGATAAGTTATGTCAATAGGGAGCATTAACAGTCGAAAATATAGTTCACGCGCTTTATCAAGGCTTGCTTTCAGGTCTGATAATCCATCCAAGATATTGTCTTGGCTTGAGGCAAATTCACTGAAGGTTTGAGTTATCATCTCCTTGGCTCGATCCACTCCTCGGAGTGAATAGTTTTCAAATCCTTCTGCTATTGAATTTATCTTAGGATCTACAGAAATGAAATGACGGAAAAGTTCCGGCCAAATCTTCGAGTCCGATTTTGGGTCTTTAAGAAAATTCTTGTAGATAGCGGAATTCTTTATGCGTTCACAAAGATCGTCTACACATGCATCAAGAGGAAACCTGCCACCTGAATACTTGCTGCTGACCGACTTTATGATATTATCAGCCAGCAACCGCTGAATAAAGCGGGTTTCATACAAAGGGGAATTCTTGGTGCGTAGATTGATTGACTCGGCTATATCTATCATCAGATACAGGTAGTCGAGATAGAGCGAATAGGCAAAACGCTTTTCTTTAGTGGGGGCAGATGGTATTGACTGCACCGTAAAATTGTTTTGCACAAGAAAATACGAATAAAGCAGCTGCACCACTTTTATTCTTATGAGAACTCTATTGATCATAAACTATTGACTTATAATATCAAGTAACCGACACTCGAGTCGGTATCTACATCAAACAAGTTACAAAATTAATATTTTCCTCCCATTAATCCAAACCTTTTTCCATTTTTCTCTGCCTTATAGCCTCGTAAATCATAATGCCGGCTGCTACAGAGACATTAAGTGAACTGATATCTCCTATGATAGGAATGGCGGCAAGGTCATCAGCTATCTTAATGACTTCATCAGAAATTCCGGTCTCTTCAGCCCCCATCACTATGGCAACAGGCACTTTGAAGTCTGTCTCTGTATAATTTCTTGCCCCTTTTTCGGTTGCCGCTACAATCTTATACCCATTATCTTTCAATTGTTTCACTGCATCCAAAGTGCTTTTCTCCCTGCACACCGGAATATGGAATAGAGCACCGGCAGAGGTCTTGATGGCATCAGCCGTGATGGAAACTGAATTGTGCGACGGAATCACTATCGCATCTGCTCCGGCGCAACACGCCGTCCTTGCAATAGCTCCAAAATTCCTTATATCAGTGACACCGTCAAGAACAATCATCAATGGATTCCGACCTTCCTCATAAAGTGCGGGTATCATATTGTCGAGCCGATGATATGGCACTGCTGCAAGAATGGCGATCGCTCCCTGATGATTTTTCATCGTGATTCGATTGAGCTTTTCTTGCGGCACTCTCCTCACAAGAACTCCATATTCTTTAGCTTTAGAAAGCAATTCTCTGGCAAGATCCCCATTTATGTCTTTCTTCACGAGAATCTTATCTATATCCTTCCCGGCCTCCATGGCCTCTATGATTGCCCTGAGGCCGAATATATAGTCACTCTTTTCCATAAGTATTATTTCATTTTATCCTTCAAGCAGTGCCTTGGCATTAGAAAGCGCAGCATCGTTGATTTCTTTTCCGGAAAGCATTCTCGCTATCTCCTTGACGCGCTCTCCGCTATCCAACACTTTTACATGACTCACTGTCCGCTCCCCTTCGTCATGTTTGTAGACAAGAAGGTGCGACCTCCCTTTCACTGCCACTTGCGGCAGATGAGTGATGGCAAACACCTGCATCCCTTCAGCAATATCAGCCATCATTGACCCCATTCTGTCTGCAATGTCACCTGAAACGCCTGTGTCTATTTCATCAAAGATGACTGTGGGAAGCTTAAGTTTATTGGCTGTGATAGCCTTTATGCAGAGTGTCAATCGAGCCATTTCTCCTCCTGATGCAGTCTGAGACAATGGCATAAGCGGCTGGTTCTTATTGAAAGCACAAAGAAACTCTACTGTATCCTTACCGTCAGGAGTAAGTTTTCCTTTTGATATATCGACACTGAAGCGAAGGTTTTTCAATCCCAGCGGGCGTGCATTGGCTGTGAGTGTCTCCTCAAATCTTTTAGCGGCAGATGCTCTTGATACACTGATTTTTTCTGCTTTGTCTTTGAGTATATCTCCGAGTCGCCTTGCCTCACTCTCAAGAGTATTAAGCTCTTCTACCTTTTCAGATCCGCCATCATTCTCACTTTTTAGAGAGGCATATAAATCCACAAGGGCATCGTAATCGGCCACTTTAAATCTTTTGACAGCTTCGTAAAGCACCTTGAGGCGTTCGTCAGCTTTAGCAAGCCTGACCGGATCTGATTCTATCCCTGAAGCTATTCTTGAGAGAGAATCACCGATATCTTTGAGTTCTATATATACATTGCGAAGCCTTTCCATTATTCCCGGCTGAGATGAGTCAGAGGGTCCTTCAAAAAGCGAGAAATCTATCCCGTCTATTCCGGCACCGGCATCCCCTATCATCATCAATGCCGAATTGTCGGCGGTAGATATGAAATATGCAGCCTGATTGATTCTGCTCCTGAGATCGTCGGCATCTGACAGTATATCGTAGTCTTTCTCTACTTCTTCCAATTCCCCCTTCTTGGGGTTTATCTTGGTGAGCTGTTCAAGCTGGAAAGCACGTAATTCCCGGTTTTCACGACTCCTTTCCATAGAGTCCCTGAGTTTCTTGATCTTGTTTCTTAGCCCAACGAATCTTGCGAAATCTTTCTTATAGTCGGCCAATATATCTCCATTGTCAGCAATAGAATCTATTACGCTTAACTGATACTCAGGTTTTGAAAGCAAACGGTTGGAATGCTGTGAGTGTATGTCTACAAGTCCCCCCGCCACTTCAGTCAGCAATGGTAGGGTGACGGGAGTGTCGTTGATAAAGGCGCGGCTTCTCCCATTGGCTGCAATCTCACGCCTCACAATAATTTGCCCATCGTTCCAGTCCAGGTCATTGCTGTCGAAAAATTCTTTGAGATTAGAGGCGACTGAGTCAAACACGCCCTCAATAACAGCTTTCCCCTCTCGGTTGGCAAGCACCTTGCTGTCTGCACGTTCTCCCATAAGCAGAGAGATGGCACCCATCATTACCGACTTTCCTGCCCCCGTTTCTCCGGTCAGTATAGTCAGTCCATCGTTGAGGGTCAGTTCTACCCTATCAATGAGCGCGTAGTTGCATATAGAGAGTTGTTTGATCATCTGCGTTTTCCTCCTAAATTGTTAATTGTTCTCATCGCCCTTTCTGATTTTTGTCAGACGTTCGTTTTCTGCAGGATAGATAGGTTGAAGGAGTTTATAGACCATCTCTCTCTCCGTCTGTGGAGCCTTTGAGTAGACGTTGACAAGCTCATCCATCTTTGAATCTCTGAAAATCGAAAGGGCAGCCGACATCGCATCCGCTTTATACACCGTCTCAATCGCATTCAGCGAAGAAGTGATGGAAGCTCTTCCCTTATCGGGAGAAGTCACCATCTCATCGAGCCCTTTTCTATGATAGTCATACAGCATCTGCCGATAAGAGGAAGTAGAAGGCGATGTGAAAGAAGTCAACACTCCGCTTCTGTTCTTAGGATCCTCAAATGCTTTCCAACCGATTTCTCCAAGACTTTGGGCAGCCTGCACCACAGTGGCGGCCTTCTCATAAAATGGTTCTCCTCCCATTGGGGAGAAACTGTCAAAGTCAAGTGCAAGAAAAAGATATGCGTAATAATTAAGTATCGCTGTCAGATTGTTGTCAATTGTGGTGGCATTGAATATCAAAGGCTCCCCCTCTCTATATTCAAAGCTTATCCTCGTGTCTTTAAAGTTGAATAGAGTCGTGGTATAGGTAGAGTTATAGACCGGGCGGGAGAGTTGCACCTGAAGATCACCGGTGATCCGGTCGTCAGTATATTCACTAACAGTCAGAAACAAACGGCAATCAATTTTTTCATTGTTGGAGAAAGTAGCATTTGAGAATCTGGTTTCATTCATATATTCCGACATAGCCTCCTGCAGTGTCTGAAACACAGATTTTGATCCCCCTTCGATTTTCTGCGCATTGACCTCAACAGTGCAGTTGAGTTCCTGGGCGACAGCTCCGGAGGAGAGCATCATGGCTGAGGATGCAAGAATATATTTCAATGTTGTCTTTCCCTTCATCTCATTTACTTACTTTCAAGTTCTTTAAAAACTTTCTAATTTTTCAATCTGGTCGAGAATGTCTTTAGCTACTTCTGTCTTTCTCTTAGCCGGAAATTCAATTTCCTCACCATTCTTTTTTAAAATACATACCTGATTCGTGTCCTTGTTGAAGCCTGCAAGTGGATTTTGAAGCGAGTTGAGCACAATCATATCAAAAGACTTCCTATTCATCTTTTCCATGGCATTTTCATGCTCATGGTCAGTCTCAAGTGCAAAACCCACAAGAATTTTATTCCCCTTCTTTGCTCCTAATTGGGCAGCTATGTCAGGGTTTTTCACTAATTCAAGGGTCAAGCCATCGGTTTTCTCACGCTTTATCTTGGAATCATGGCATTCCTTTGGCGCATAGTCAGCAACAGCTGCTGAGAGAATTGCAATGTCACAATCTGCAAAAGCCTTTTCAGCTTCGTCAAGCATCTGCTTGGCACTCCTGACGTCGATTCGATTGACACCGGTACTTGGAGTCTGCAATGCCACCGGACCAGTCACAAGTGTTACTTCCGCTCCTCTTGAGGCTGCCTCTTCAGCAATCGCAAAACCCATCTTGCCACTTGAATAATTTCCGATAAACCTTACGGGATCAATATTCTCATATGTCGGTCCGGCTGTAACAAGTATTTTTTTCCCTTTCAGACTCTCTTTGGCTGAGAAATAATGTTCTACCCTTTTCAGAATCTCTTCAGGCTCTTCCATTCTCCCCTTCCCTGTCAAATGGCTGGCAAGTTCTCCTGAACCGGGCTGAATTATCTCAACTCCATCCTGCTGCAGGGTTGCTACGTTTCTTTGGGTGGAAGGATGAGCCCACATATCAAGATCCATGGCTGGTGCCACCATCACATGACTTTTCGCGGAGAGATAAGTCGTTATGAGCATATTGTCCGCAACGCCATTTGCCATCTTCCCGATTGTGGAGGCGGTAGCCGGGGCTATGACCATGAGGTCAGACCAAAGACCCAGGTCTACATGAGAATGCCACTCCCCGGTGTTGGCTGCAAAAAACTCTGACACCACCGGTTTACCACTCAGGGCTGCGAGAGTTGCCGGAGTGATAAACTGCTTGCCATTGGGAGTGATTACGACCTGCACTTCAGCCCCAGCTTTTATGAAAAGACGCAAAAGATAAGCACTTTTGTAGGCGGCTATTCCTCCGGATATACCAAGAATAATATGTTTACCCTTCAAGGTCTGCATAGTGCTTACTTTTTCTTTAAAAATTCATACTGGAGCCTACGAAGCTGGTCTTTTGTTTCTTTTGGGAAGTCACCTTGCATTATCCACTGGATAAAACCGGGCTCATGACGCACCACGTCCTTCACCTTTCGCCCCTTGTTCTTGCCGAAATTAAATATTGGTTCATGATTGTCATCATAAATCATTCGTCCTGCAAGGTCTACATTCCTGCCTCCGCTTGAGAATTCAGCAAGTGACTTTACATCGTTCTTAAGTTCCGGATATCTTTCAAGCTGACTAAGGAGCACTTCATAGGTAGCTCTTGTGTCTGCTGTGGCTGAATGTGCGTCAGTCAGGTCCTTTCCGCAGTAAAACCGATAGGCTGCCACAAGGGTGCGTTGCTCCATCTTGTGGAAAATACCTTGAACATCGATAAAATTTCTTCCGGCCACATCAAATGAGAGTCCGGCGCGTCCGAATTCCTCTATAAGAAGAGGCACATCAAATTTGTTGGAATTGAAGCCGGCGATATCGCTGTCTGAGAAAAGTTCATGAAGAGACTTCGCTATCTGGCGGAATGTAGGTGCATCCTTCACATCTTCGTCTGTGATGTGATGGATGGCTGTGCTTTCTTCAGGAATATGACATTCAGGGTTGATCCTTCGGGTCTTCTCTTCAGAGTGGCCATCAGGAAAAACCTTGATTAGAGATATCTCTATAATCCTGTCTGAAGTGACGCTTGTGCCCGTTGTCTCCAGATCAAAGAAAATTATTGGGCGATTCAGATTTAGTTGCATGACAAAAATTTAAAAGTTATTCGATCACCTGCATTGGCATCTGAAGCATCACTACATTTTCATTTTCTTTCTGCTCAAATGGCATGAATAGGCCGGGACGCCCCGGGTCAGAGAGTTTCACCACTATTGAATCGCCAGGAAGATTGTTGAGCACTTCAAGCATATATACGCTGTTGAAACCTATCGACAGCGGACTCCCCTCGTATGAGCAAGAAACTCGCTCATCGGCTTTTGTGGAATAGTCAAGGTCTTGCGATTGCAATATCACCGAGTTCTCGTCCATGGTCATCTTCACCAAGCTTGATGCCTTGCTTGCAAACAGAGACACTCGCCTCATGGCTGAAAGAAGGCCGGTACGGTCTACTGTCAGCTCATTGGGATTATCCTGAGGTATCACTCGGTTATAGTTTGGATAATTGCCTTTTACAAAGCGACATCCGAGTCTGAAATCCCCAAAAGAAAAGATTGCGCTCTTCTCATCTTTACGTATCCTGACATTTTCAACGTCTTTTCCGATCAGTGATCGAAGAATACCTGCTGGTTTTCCCGGGAGGATAAACGATGTCTCACGGTTCGGGTGATATTCAGTGTTGACATAGCGCACGAGCTTATGAGTGTCTGAACCTACGAATGTTATGTCCTCTTCATGAAAATCCCAATACACACCCGTCATCATAGGCCTGATTGTCTCCGTGCTGATGGCAAAGAGAGTAAAGTCCAGACCTCTTTGTATCACTTCTGCAGGGATAGTCATTTCTATAGAAAGGTCATCAGTCTCAAAGCTCTGTGGATATTCAGCTGCGTCAACACCCATGAATGCAAAGTGACCACCCGGGAAGATCAAGTCTACAGTCCCTGTAGTCTCTTCTATTTCAAAAGTGAGAGGGAAATTAGAAACCTCCTTCACGACTTCCATCAATCTCTTGGCATTTATAGCTATTTTCCCGTCAAGTCCTTGATTGGTTATCTCAAGCTTAGCGGTCATCACAGTCTCCTGGTCAGAGCCTGTGATATAGAGATTATCTTCCCTGACTTCAAGAAGAAAATTGTCGAGAATGGAGAGTGCGTTTTTAGCATTCACCACCTTGCTGACAGCTGAAAGTTGCTGCTGCAGAGTCTTTCCGTGAACATTGAATTTCATATATATGCTATATTGTATTATTTTTCAATATTTTATCTATCTACCGCTTTTGCTTCGCAATAACGGCGATTCTTAATTGACAAAGATAGCAAAAAAAATTCGCATATGCAAAAAAAGTTCCATGCAATTTTGTCGCATGGAACTTTTATAGTGAGTCAATAATCAGATTATTCTTCAGTAGCTTCAGCCACAACAACCACAGGAACCTCTGCGTTTACGTCGCGGTGGAACTTCACTGTGCAGACATACTCGCCTACCATCTTGATGGGGTTTTTAAGCGAGATGAGCTTGCGGTCTACGTTGTGACCGAGCTTAGCGAATGCGTCTGCAATCTGGGCTGCGCCTACGCTGCCATAGATGACTCCATTGGCACCGGTCTTAGCCTCGATATTGAGGGTAACGTCTTTGATTGCATCAGCCTGTGCCTGTGCCTCAGCAAGGATAGCTGCGATCTTATGGGCACGCTGACGAAGATTTTCCTGAAGTTCTTTGAGGTTAGCGTCAGATGCGATGACTGCCTTACCCTGCGGAATCAGATAGTTACGTCCATAACCATCCTTCACTTCCACTACATCATCCTTGTAGCCCAGTTCGACTACGTTTTCTTTAAGAATAAGTTTCATATATAGCTTTCGTTAAAATGGTTATTATTTCATTAAGTCAGTTACATAAGGAAGAAGAGCGAGGTGGCGTGCACGCTTTACTGCCTGTGCAACACGACGCTGGAACTTCAGGGAAGTGCCTGTGATGCGACGGGGAAGAATCTTGCCCTGCTCGTTAAGGAACTTCTTGAGGAATTCTGGATCCTTATAGTCAATATATTTGATACCGCTGCGTTTGAAACGGCAGTATTTTTTCTTACGGGTGTCTACTGTAAGAGGAGTAAGATAACGGATTTCGCTGTTTGCTGCCATGATTATGCCTCCTTGTTTTCTGCTTCAGCCGGAGCCTCTGCTGTTTCACTTGCTTTGTTTGCTCTCAGGTTGCGACGCTTCTCAGCATACTCTGCTGCATACTTGTCAAGACGGAAAGTGAGGAAACGAAGCACTTTCTCATCGCGACGGTAAGCGATTTCAAGCTGCTTTACGATGGTCGGCTCACCTTCAAACTCGAGAAGGCAATAGAAGCCTGTTGATTTCTTCTGGATGGGATAAGCCAGCTTGCGGAGACCCCATTCCTCTTCATTGACGATTGTAGCGCCGTTAGCTGTCAATACGCCTTTGAATTTTTCTACCGCTTCCTTCATCTGTTCGTCAGACAAAACGGGAGTTAAAATGAAAACGGTTTCGTAACGATTCATACGTTTAATTAATTAATTGGTTATTTTTCACTGCTTTGATGGCGACAAGAACCTCCATCGCCTCAAAAACGCCACAAAATTACAAAAAAATTTCCATTCCACCAAATCCCCCACCAAAATATTTTCTCTTCAGATCGTTTCTATTACAGAAAAATAAACAACTTCATTATTTGACTTTGGTGAGAAAACCTTTATCCGTAAATTCTACGATAACCAATACATTATATTCTTCTGCAGTCATTTATCTGTGTGAATTATTGAGATTGAGAATTCTTTGCACGAGCGATTTTCTGGTCGCGTAGCGCAGAGTGAGAAACGACTGTAACGCTCGTAAATGTCAAGACCGCGTCCGAGATTAATGGTCCAACCGTTATCGAGGACTATGCTTCGGTCGTGGACAGCATCGAACTTCCACGTAAACTCAATGCCACGTGGCGCAAGGTCTTCTTGGAGGTCTTGGAAGAAGTCGATCACGGTGGCAGCCTGTTGATCGTCTGTAGTTTGAGTATGCAATTCTATAGTCAGTTCTTCGGCATGATTACTGGAGTCCTGAATGGCCTGAACGAGCTCAACGAAGTTTGTTACCTGATGTGGCAACCGGACAAATGGGTCGGTAACGATTACTTTTTTTGCGGTTTTGAAATAATAACCAAGCATAGACTTCCACGACACGCCTTTTTGATTCATACGAATATTGATTTGCTTGGAAGCAAGAGGCTGAATACGCCGACGTGGTCGATGTTCAATCGGTTCGGCAGCTATGACCGGAACGGACTGGGATGGCATGGAAGTTTTATCAGCCGCTTCGGTTTCAGGAATTACCGATTCTTCTGGATTTTCGATACGTTCGAGAGTCTCGACAACATGAGTCTCGCCTGTCTTGACGTTGACATACTGGAACTTTGCAAGCTCGGTCTTGAAAGTTTCATCAATGATATAGAGCTGATCTTTCACACGCTTACGCGATTCAGCGGCAAAATCAATTATCTCATAGGCTTCCTCATCGGTCATGTTACCATCCGGATATAACAGCTTCACCATTCCTGAGAATGTCTTACGGATAGCATTGTGGTCTCGTTCTGAAAGCGAACCATCAAATATAGCGTACTGCTTCAACATACCGGTCAGATCCTTATCGCGTAGCGCATGAAGGATAGCTGCTAAGTAGTCTGATATAAGACCATAACCTTTGGTAAAACTGTCTTTCTTCAACATTCGGATTTCCCATCCCGGATTATAGAGATGTATACGATCAAGGAAAGCGCCTTTGATGAATGAAGTAGGTATAGACTCGAAAAGATGCGAGTTGCGCAGCATAAATGGAACTGTATGTTTGGTGTTGCCCACAAATACCATGGATGCGGATGCTTCATGTGTAGCCTTACCTCGATTGAATGACTTGTTGGCAAGATAGTTCTGCATGGTGTCGATGAGTACAGCCTCCACATTACGCCCTTTCTGCTGTTCAAACTCATCCCAAGCAACAACATCCCAGTATCCTACAAGTCCAAGTTCCTCCTTCTTACCACTCATTCTTACGAAGAGTCGCGGAGAAGTCACGTCGCCGCCACTGACCAGCACTCCGTATGGGGAGAGTTCTTGAAAGACATGGCTCTTACCTGTACCTTTCGGTCCAAGTTCCATAAAGTTGAAGTTATTCTCAATGTGTGGGAGAAGTCGGGCAAGAGTGATGAATTTCTCTCGTCTGTTCAGCTTTTCAGGATCAAGTCCAACAGTATGTATGAGGAAATCAATCCACTCTTCTGTGGTGAAATCCTTTCTTTTGTCGATATATTCCTGAAGGTCTATGTTGGAGATCTGAACAGGCTTTAGTGTCTGGATATCCCATCTCTGCTTTATATCTTCACCTGACAGATACCCGATGGTCACTATACACCACACACCATTACCGGAGAGCAACTTCGGATTTGCCACGACATAGTTGGAACCGATGGGTACATTAGACAGCCCAAGGTTCGCAAAAGTAGCTACATATTGGTCATCTCGTTCATTAAGAGTTGCCGTAACCTTGTCAATAACCCGAAAACGATTGAGTTCTTTAATCTTGCTCTTGACAATCTCGCTATCTGAGCGACGGATATAGTTGTTCTGGATTACATC
>JAIDTO010000145.1 GCA_029060625.1 Muribaculaceae bacterium
CCGCTTCAACATCGGCGAGAAGCTCGAAGACGTACGCGTGGAGCGTCGTCCTTACTCCTATCTCTATCAGGACGGAGACGACGATATCTTCATGGATCAGGAGACATATGACCAGATTCCTATCAAGCGCGACCTCGTGACCGGCGCTCCCTTCATGAAAGAAGGCGACATCGTGGAAGTAGTTCGTGACGCTTCCACCGACACTGTCCTCTTTGCCGAGATGCCTATCAAGACTAAGCTCGCTGTCACATATACCGAACCCGGACTCAAGGGAGACACAGCTACCAACACACTCAAGCCCGCTACTGTAGAGACCGGCGCTGAAGTTCGCGTGCCTCTCTTCATCAACACAGGCGAGATCATCGAGATCGACACACGCGACGGTTCTTACGTTGGTCGCGTGAAAGCATGATATTTTCCATAATCGTTCCGGTCTACAACCGGCCTGAAGAAGTCAAGGAGCTTATGGCGAGCCTCGCTTGCCAGACTGACAAAGGATTCGAGGCTGTGATTGTGGAAGACGGAAGCACGATAACCTGCAAGGCGGAAGCCGAGGCATTTGCCCCGGCAGTCGCCTTGCAGTATTTTTATAAAGACAATGAGGGGCGCTCCCCTGCCCGCAATTTCGGCATGGACCATGCCAAAGGCGACTACTTCATTTTCGTAGACTCCGACTGCATCCTCCCCCCGGACTATATTGAGAAGCTTCGAAAGGCTCTTTCTGAAAAATGGCGCGACTGCTTCGGCGGTCCTGATGATGCCCACGCATCTTTCACCGACACCCAGAAAGCTATAAACTTCGCCATGACATCATTCCTCACCACTGGTGGAATACGGGGAGGGAAGGTACAGATGGAAAAATTTGTTCCGCGCACCTTTAATATGGGATTCTCACGCGAAGTCTACGACAAGGTGGGAGGTTTCCGCGAGATGTTCAGCGAAGACATCGACATGTCTACTCGCATCAGGCTTGCCGGATACTCACCCGAGCTTATCCGCGATGTGAAGGTCTACCATAAGCGGCGTGGAAGCCTTGCCAAATTCTGGCGACAGGTCCACGTATTCGGAATGTCGCGCATCACCCTGCAACTTCTTTACCCCGGCAGCATGAAAGCCGTGCATTGGGCTCCGGCGATATTTGTGATAGGAGCTGTGGCCATGATCATCCTGGCTTTCTTCAATCCCCTATGGCTGATTCCGCTTGCCGCCTATATCATTGCCCTGTGGATATCTGCCTGCATCTCAACCCGGAGCCTTAAAGTGGGCACTATGGCAGTGGCGGCATCAATGGTGCAGCTTTGGGGCTACGGCACAGGCTTTATAAGGGCATACGTTTGGAAGATACTCCTGAGGCATGGCAGAGATGAGGAGCAGGAGATAAAAATGAGAAAGGGAAAATGACACGGGAAGATTTCGGACTTGAGGTCCACGAGCCGGAACTGCAGCCTGCTGAAACTACAGTTCGCACGATCAAGGAAATGTCGAAAGATGAGCGCCCTCGCGAGCGTGCCATCAACCACGGCATCGGCTCGCTCACCACTGCCGAGCTGCTTGCCCTCATCCTCCGCACCGGACAACCCGGACTCCCCATAACCGAACTTTGCCGACAGCTTATGGACGACAACGGCAATTCACTCATCCGCCTTGAGCGGAGATCACGCAGTGAACTTATGCTGACAAAAGGAATCGGCGATGCCAAGGCTCTCCAAGTGGAAGCAATGATGGAAGTGATGCGGCGCTACCAGCACGAACTCACCCAGCAAAAGCATGGCTATATTATAAAGAGCTTCGAAGACATTGAGCGGCGTATGCGCCCCCGCATTGCCAACCTCGACCATGAAGAGGTGTGGATCATGCTCCTCAACCGACGCAATGAAGTGATAAAGGAATTCCGGCTTACAAGCGGAAGTTCGATAGCTTCAGTTTTCGACACCAAGATGATCATCAAGCGTGCCCTATTGGAAGATGCACAGGGGATTGTCATGTGTCATAATCATCCCTCGGGCAATCTGAATCCATCCGTGCAGGACGACAACATAACCAGAAAGCTCTCCGATGCCTGCAAGACCATGGACCTTCGCTTTCTCGACCATGTGATTTTATCCATTGGCGGCTGCTACTCCTACTCCGACAACGGCCGCCTCTAATGAAAATATGGAAGGGAGACTTCCCAGCCTCCCCCAAAAAATGCGACTCTAAAGGGTCGCATTTTTCATTTATGTTTTCAAAAGTAACTTATCCATTAAACCAATTTGCAAGGTCTCCAAACGTTCCGATGGCGAAAAGCCAATAGATCAGGATGAAGATGAGCACGAGCACCCCAAGCCATACCCAAAGGCGGTTGCTGTTCTGAGTGCCGACGTCTTTACGCTGACGGTTTTCTTCAAGGTTCTTTCCAGCTCTTCTCATTTCGTTGAATGCCTTGTTTTCCATTTCCTGGCGATCTTTGTTATCCATAGTATTTTAGTTTTGACGTTTTTAGTTTATAGTTTCCTTTGTTTCTTTGATACTAAAACGCCCGATCCATACAATAGGTTCAAAAAATTTACAAAAAAAGTTAAAACGGCACCACATCCCCTGCTCCATCCGGCATTATATCTGGCGTAGGGCCTCCCGACATCGGATCTGATGCGAAATTGAAGTTCGTACCTCCTTGTCCAAACTTAGAGGCAACCGTTTCTTTTTCACCACCTCCAGAATTCATCTTCGACTGGAACTCCATCTTAGTGCCTCCACCTTTCTCGCCAAGGGCATTTTGCACAGCATTGTAGCCTTCTTGCCAATTCTCAAACTTAGCATATTTAGACACGAACCGAAGTTTCACATCTCCTACCGCACCGCTTCTGTGCTTTGCCACTATCAACTCGGCAAGCCCTCGAATATCATGGTTCTGCGCATCCTCTGTGCTGCGAGTGTAATACTCCGGCCTGTGAATGAAGCATACTATATCAGCATCCTGCTCTATGGCTCCTGATTCGCGGAGGTCGGATAGCACCGGGCGTTTGTCCTCACGGGTCTCAGTGCTTCGGTTCAACTGGGAAAGCGCTATAATAGGGATGTTAAGCTCCTTCGCAAGAGCCTTGAGCGATCTGGAAATCGTAGACACTTCCTGCTCGCGACTGCCGAGTTTCAACCCTCCTGCACTCATAAGCTGCAGATAGTCGATCATTATCATCTTCACTCCATGCTCCCTTACCAGTCTGCGTGCCTTAGTGCGGAGTTCCGTGATGCTCAAGCCGGGGGTCTCATCAAGATAAAGCGGTGCTGAATACACGTTTTTCAACGAAGCATTCAAGCGGTCCCACTCCTCATTGCTCAGCTGGCCACTCTTGATCTTCTCACCCTCCAGGCTTGCCACATTGGAAAGCAGACGCTTCACGAGCTGCACGTTTGCCATCTCAAGCGTAAAGATCGCTACAGGGATATTATATGTCACCGTCATCTCCTTGGCCATTGAAAGGACAAACGCAGTCTTTCCCATCGCCGGACGAGCCGCAATGATGATAAGGTCAGAAGGCTGCCAGCCAGAAGTCATCTTGTCAAGATCCGTATAGCCGGTACGCAATCCTGAAAGGCCTGATGAAGAGTTGGCGGCATTCTGAATCTGTTCTATCGCAAGATTGATCACCGGATCAATCTGCGTTACCTCCCTCTTTATCTGATTTTGGGAGATGTCAAAGAGAAGCGCCTCAGCCTCCTGCAAAAGGTCGTCGATATCATTTCCCTCATCGAAAGCCTTGGTCTCGATGTTTGTGGCATAAGATATGAGGCGACGCGCCAGATATTTCTGTGCTACAATCTTAGCGTGATACTCCACATTGGCTGCCGAGTAGATATTTGATGTGAGGCTTGTGATCTTCACTGCTCCACCCACTTCCTCGAGCTCACCATTGGCACGCAGCTGCTCCACCACCGTCAGCATATCGATCGGTCTTTGCGACAGACCGAGCTGCATGATGGCGTTGAAAATTTTCTGGTTGGTCGGATCATAGAAGCTCTCAGGAGAAAGGATATCGCACACATTCATATATGCGTCCTTTTCAATCATGAGCGCACCAAGCACAGCCTCCTCAAGATCCGTATCGCGAGGAGGAAGCTTTCCTGTTGGGTCAGTCATGGGAGGAGCCTGTCGGCGCCCCCCACGTTTCTGATAATTATTCTGCTCTATCGGCATTTCAGACTTTTAATCCTCAGTTGCAATCCGGATTCATACTTTACAGATCATAAATGTCGTATCCTCCGGACTACATCGTCATATAATTATGAATTATGCATTATGAATTATGCATTAACTCTTTACTCTTTACTCCTTACTCTTAAAGCCTCAACCGCCTCAGTAGTCATAGGTATTCCGGGGCCCAGCCTCCGGTGTCCGTCGGCTGTCACAAGATAGTCTTCCTCATTGCGCACGCCTCCGAAACCAAGCCATTTCTCTGCCTCCTCAAAGTTGATGAAGTCCTTGTGTCTTCCTTCACTCTTCCAGAGAGCTGTAAGCTCAGGCATAAAATAGATGCCCGGCTCGATTGTAAACACATATCCCTCCTCAAGCGTACGTGCAAGACGGAGCGATTTGAAACCGAACACAGTTGATTTCGGCTGTCCATCATAGCCCACCCATACTTCGCCAAGGTTCTCCATGTCATGCACGTCGAGCCCCATCATATGGCCAAGACCTGTCGGGAAGAACATTGCGTGAGCTCCGGCATTGATGGCCTCTTCAATGTCACCCTTCATTATACCCATATCCTTTAGTCCGGTAGCTATAGTGCGGGCTGCCTGCATGTGGACATCGCGGAATGCCACACCCGGGCGCAACATTGCCACTGCATCGCGCGACGCAGCCTGCTGAAGGTCGTAAATAGCCTTCTGGCGGTCGGTATACCGAAGGTCTACAGGCACAGTCGACGACATATCGCCGGCATATCCCATAGCCGTCTCTGCTCCTGCATCGAGCAAGAAGAGCTGGCCTGATTGAAGAGTGTTGTTGTAACTGTGGTTATGCAGGATCTCGCCGTGAACTGTAGCGATGGTCGGGAACGAACAACGCATACCGTTTTCCGTAGCCACCTTCTCCACAATTGCTTTCATCTGATACTCAGTGAGACCGGGGCGAGCCGCTGCCATAGCAGCCTTATGCATCATGGCAGTCACTACGCATGCCTTCTCTATCTCAGCAATCTCCTCCGCGCTCTTATGATTGCGCATATCCACCACTGCACGGATCAAGGGCACTGAAGGCACAGCACCGCCGGGCTGCAGACCAAGCAATTGCATAAGCTTCAATTCATGGTCTGCACGATAATATGGTATATAATGTATTGGGGACGCAGCCTCACGAGCCTTGTCAAGATATACACGAAGTTCTGACGACGGACGCACATCGGTCACCCCTGCTTTTGCAGCAAGTTCATGAAGCGTAGGCTGATTGCCGGTCCATACTATTGCATCGATGGTAAGCTCATCGCCGAAGATAATGTCTCGGTCGTTGTCTACGTCTATCACAGCATTGAGTCCATCATGGCTCAGTCCGAAATAATAGAGGAATGTAGAATCCTGTCGGAATTCATACTCATTGTCGCGGTAATTCATACCCACGAGGTCATTGCCCAACAAGAGCACTACTCCCTTGCCCAGTCTCTTCTTGAGCTCGGCACGGCGTTTGATATAGGTTTCAGGTGAAAACATAAATATATGATTTTAGTATTGCAAAGATAGTGTAAAAAAACGAAAATTGGAAATCCTTACCCTAATTATATCAAAATATCTACTCAATATTTGCAGAGATTCCATATAATTACTACTTTTGTATATAATTTTTCAACAGGCGTTTCATTAAATCTAAACACACCATGAATCTTACACGAAAGACATTGATCGCGACCGCTTTTCTCGCGATGCCCGCATTCTTTGCAACTGCGGAAGTGAAGGAAGATTTCGTTCCTTCAAGTAAAAACCAGCATGGACAAGAATATCCTATGGTAAACTCAGAAGGATATGCCCGCTTCAAGGTTAATGCCCCGGAAGCTAATTCTGTCACTGTCACCCTTGGGCTCGGAGGACAGGGAGGCACAAAACTTGAGAAGCAAGCCGACGGCTCCTGGACCGGCACCACTGCAGGCCCGATGGACGAGGGATTCCACTACTACCACCTTATAATCGACGGTGCTCCGGTAAATGACCCCGGCACCAACAATTACTTCGGTTCTTGCCGTTGGGAAAGTGGCATTGAGATTCCGGCTCATGATGCCGACTTCTACGCGCTGAAGAATGTGCCTCACGGCAACGTGCAGCAGATTTTGTTCCATTCGCCAAGCACCGACAGCGAGCGTCGTGCTTTTGTCTATACTCCCCCGCAGTATGGCAAAGACGGCAAGCGCTATCCCGTGCTTTATTTGCAGCATGGCTGGGGTGAAGATGAGACTGCATGGTCTTCTCAGGGACATGCCAACCTTATAATGGACAATCTGATTGCAGAAGGGAAAATTGACCCGTTCATAATCGTGATGACCTATGGCATGACCAACGATGTGAAGTTTGGGACTATCGGTCAGTTCACAGCAAAGGAATTTGAGCAGGTGCTCGTCGACGAACTCGTTCCTTACATCGACGCAAATTTCAACACAATAGCTGACCGCGATCATCGTGCCATGGCAGGTCTGTCGATGGGGGGAATCGAGACCAAGCTTATCACGCTCCGCCGTCCTGAGGTATTTGGTTACTACGGACTCCTCAGCGGGGGCACATACAGCCCGGAAGAACTCAAAGATAATGGCGTGAAAAAAGTTTTCGTAAGCTGTGGCAGCAAGGAGAATCCGGACCGAGTCACTTCATCAGTCGATGAGCTCAAGAAAGCCGGTTTCGATGCCACATCGTATGTCTCTCCCGGCACAGCCCACGAATTCCTCACATGGCGCCGCAGCCTCCATGAAATGGCTCCCCTCCTCTTCAAATAATACAAAAATCTCGGAAGATCCATATCTCCCGAGATTTTTTATAATTTCTACTAATAACGCGATACGCATTACGCGATACGTATCAAACAAGTGTCACTACAATCTCCTCATCATTCTCAGAGAGTGAAATCTTTCCTTCACGTCCGAGCCATCCGAGGGCTGCCATCAGCTCATCTTTTTTGAGTTTGGTAGCCTTCTTAAGGCTCTTCATGCCAAGTCCATCTGTAGGATTTGTTTCAAGGGCCTTATATACCTCTCCGGCCCATGTTCCGATTGATTCAATAGTCATAATTTCTAATTTTATTAAATTTGTTTACTATTTGTTATTTCTATCATTACTTCTACTATTTCAACAATCGGTCAACGTAAAAGTTTAATTATTCTTTCTGCCTCAATGGTATTGCCTATATTTCCATGCCCAAAATTCTCACGTGCGGTCATGTATTTATAAAATAGCACCCGCCCTACCCTATCGCGCAACTGGGAGGTCGGGAATCGGCCGCTTCTCACTGCATCTGTAAGTATCATCACCTCCTCTTGCGTGTTTGCAGGGGCAAGCACTATGTCTGCTCCTGCCATTATGGCATCAGCTGCAGTGTTTCCTTCCGCCCCTGCCATATTCATTGCATCTGTCACTATCAGTCCCTGAAATCCCATCTCATCCCTCACAAGAGTTTTCAGTATTTTTTCCGAAACCGTCACCGGCATCTCCTCCTCGTCAAGAGCCGGAACATAGAGATGCCCCATCATAATTGCCCTAAGACCGTTGCCCATATATTCTTTGAATGGCAAGAGGTCAGCAGCATCAAGTTCCTCTCTTGTCTTGGCTACTGATGGCAACCGCTTATGGGAATCGGCATCTGCAGAGCCATGTCCGGGAAAATGCTTTGCCACACTCATCACTCCCCCCGATTCGATCCCTTTTGCATATGCCACGCCAAGATTGGCAGCCCTGTGGGCATCTCTTCCGAAACTACGCGAGCCGATCCCCGACTTTCTTTTGCCGGCTGGAAGCACATCAAGCACCGGCCCGAGCACCATATTGATTCCCAACTCGCGGCACTCGCGTGCCACTTCATAGCCATAGTCGAAAAGTGCTGTCTCATCCGCATTCTCGGCTATTCTGCCATTGCGCGGAAATTCCGGAGTCCCTTCCAAGCGCATGGCAAGTCCCCATTCAGCATCAATGGCGATGAAAGGAGGTGCCGGCAGCAATTTTCGCAAGGTATCGGCAATCATCCGGGCAGCCCCGGTGCTTCCTTTCAGAAGCACCACCCCACCCACATGGCAATCGGTGGCATATTTCCTTATGAGCCTCATCTCAGAGCGCGAATCGTCGGCATAGACCGCCGGCATTATAAGCTGCCCCACCATTTCCTCCACCGTCATACTGTCCATGATAGAGTCTGCCCACATCTGAGCATCTTGACTTATATCATGCTCCGCCTGAATCGAATCAAGTTCCAAGACGTCGACAGAATCCAAAGAATCTAAAGAAGAAGTAGAAATACTATGTCCACATCCGGCAAAGAGAATAAAGAGGCTTGCGAGGCAAAGCAACCCCGCAAGCCTGAATTTTATTCTATAATCTCCACCTCTCCACATATTACATATCTTTGGAACTGAAGCCTGAAACCTGAAGCCTCACCCCTATTCTCCGTATACAAATCGTGGACGCACGTCTGCCGTCATCGGCAACCCAAGTCGCGTCAGCTCCTTCACATAGCGAATGATACGCGCACAAAGCTCCGGCTCGTCACTGTAGATCCATTCCCCGTTAGCCATCGAACGCATATCATCATTGCCCCATGCCACATAATCAATAGTGCCGACAGTATATGTCTTCTCCGGGTCTATCTCCTTAAG
The DNA here is from genome assembly GCA_029060625.1 of Muribaculaceae bacterium. Classification (GTDB taxonomy): domain Bacteria; phylum Bacteroidota; class Bacteroidia; order Bacteroidales; family Muribaculaceae; genus Lepagella. Next base: position 8,820 of record JAIDTO010000145.1, read on the forward strand.
GTCAAGAAGCACACGCTCCACATTGCGGTTGCTGTCGCACACCACTGTCATCTCATGGCTTACGGCCTCTCCACCTTTCTTCGCAGCCACCTCGATAGTCTCTATAATGTCTTTTCCGCTGATGCGCATGATCACATAGCGGTTGCTGAAGGGAAATGTGCTGAGGAATTGTCCTGTCGTCACAGGGCCTTGGGGTATAGGATTGCGGATACCACCTACATTCATTATAGCAAAATCAAGCTTCGGCATAGAGGGATCGGTCTGTCTGAGAGAATCAAGCACAAGATTGCCATACCAGCTGCCGAAATCTGCAGACCAGTTGGGAAAAGCCCCTGTCCTCCCCTCGTTGATGAAATCCTGGGCAGCATATCCTATCACGTCTCGCTTCACAGATTCAAGCGAGTCAGTGAAAGGCTGAAGGAATTGCTTTATCTTCGGGTCAAGACGCTTTTCGGGGAAGCGGTCGGTCACTTCAATCAGGGAATAATCATAGTCAGCAGGAGTGGATGTCTTGAGTTTATCAAGATCCACCCTTATTTGTCCGATATACTTACCGGACTTTCCTGTCTGCACAATCAGGACAGGGCGACCGTTGGCATTCTCAACAATACTCGGGTAGCTGTCCGGATTCTTCGGGTCGATAAGCGTATGGCTGTGCCCGCCGATGATGATATCAATGTCCTTGGAAGCCCGGGCAAGTTCCGGGTCAGTCGTCTTGTCGTTCCCCTTTGGATATCCTATATGTGTTACAGCCACCACAAGGTCACATTTCTTCTTATTCTTCAAGAATGCAGCAGTTTCATTTGCTGTCTCTATCACATTCTTGAAACCCATGCCTTCGTAGTGGGCTTGTGCTATTATCGATTCAGGATCTATGTTGATGCCGATAAAGCCAATCTTCTTGCCTCCAACATTTTTTATGGTATAAGGCTTGAAGAGCCCTTCGGCAGGGGTGCCGGTAAAATCATAGTTGGCGGAAAGACGCTCGGTCTTAAGCATACGCTCCTTCTCGGCAAGAGCCTGAAGTCCATTGTCAAATTCATGGTTGCCGAGTATGCTGATATCCACTCCAAGCATATTCTGGAGAGGATATTCCACATCCCCCTTGAAGAATTTGAAATATAGCGTACCCTGCACCTTGTCGCCGGCATCAATGAGCAGCACATCCTTGTTTGCGCTTTTCACAGAGTCGATGATGGCCTTTCGCTGCAGCACTCCTCCCTTGCCATCGGCATCAGGCAGTATCAACGAATGCGTATCATTTGTATGCAGAATGACCAAATCGCGTGCGGCTGCCCCTAAGGCAGCCGCAGCGCATATTGTAATCGCAAGAATTATCTTATTCATGAATATGAAATTATGCATTGGCAATCAGGTTCTCTCCCGTCATCTCCTTCGGCTGTGGCAGGCCAAGGATATGAAGGAGCGAAGGAGCCACGTCGGCCAGACGACCGTTCTTCACCTTGGCATTCTTGTCGCCTACATAGATGAAAGGAACGGGATTGAGCGAGTGTGCTGTATTGGGAGTGCCGTCTTCGTTGAGAGCGTGGTCTGCATTGCCGTGGTCAGCAATGATGATGCTCTCATAGCCGTGAGCAATAGCTGCGGTGATCACCTTCTTCACGCACTCGTCGAGAGTCTCCACTGCCTTCTGGATAGCAGGATATACGCCTGTATGACCCACCATATCACCATTGGCGAAGTTCACCACGATAAACTCATACTTCTCGCTGTCGATAGCCTCAACGAGCTTCTCGGTCACTTCCGGAGCCGACATCTCAGGCTTAAGATCGTAGGTAGCCACTTTCGGTGAAGGCACCAGCACACGTTCCTCTCCATTGAATGGAGCCTCGCGTCCGCCATTGAAGAAGAATGTCACGTGAGCATATTTTTCAGTCTCTGCTATATGGAGCTGCTTGAGCTGCTTGGCTGAGAGGTATTCTGCAAGGGTATTCTCCACATCTTCCTTCGGGAAGAGGATATGCACGCCGGTGAAGCTGCTGTCGTATGGAGTCATGCAATAATACTGAAGGTCAGGGATATTGTTCATGCCAGCCTCCGGATGCTGTGTCAGCACTGTAGTAAGCTCCTTGGCACGATCGTTGCGGTAGTTGAAGAAAATCACCACATGGCCTGCGCCGATTCTTCCATCCACCTTGTCGTTGACGATCGGCTTCATAAATTCATCAGTGATTCCCTCTGCATAATAATCCTCTACGGTCTTGATTACGTCTGAAGTTTCCTTGCCGGCTCCATATATTAGGAGATTGTAAGCTTCCTTCACACGGTCCCAGTTCTTGTCGCGGTCCATTGCATAGTAGCGTCCAATGACAGTGGCGATAGTTCCGGCACTCTTTGCGCAGTGGTCTTCCACCTCCTTCAGGTAACCGGCACCGCTCTTCGGGTCGGTGTCACGGCCATCCATAAACGCATGGATATACACCTTGTCAAGACCATAGGCCTTGGCAGTGTCGCAGAGAGCGAAGAGATGGTCAAGGCTTGAGTGCACACCACCCGCTGAAGTCAAACCCATGAAGTGGATAGGCATTCCGGTCTTCTGCGCGTATCCGAAAGCGCTCTTGATCTCCGGGTTTTCCATAAAACTGCCATCAGCGATAGCACGGTTGATCTTCACAAGATCCTGATAAACCACACGGCCAGCGCCGATATTGAGGTGTCCAACCTCTGAGTTACCCATCTGTCCGTCGGGCAGACCTACATTCTCTCCCGAAGCCTGCAGCTGGGAGTTGGGATATTCAGCCACGAGGCTGTCAATGAAAGGAGTCGGGGTGTTGTAGATGGCGTCATCCTTCTGATGATCACCGATTCCGTATCCGTCAAGGATAATCAAAAGAGCTTTTTTGTCCATATATTTTTAGTTGTCAGTTTCTTCACTTATAATTTGTCCGTAGTCCGTGAGATACTCTGAGCATATCGGTCAAGCAGACTGAGGCATCAACTCTTATATATAACAATAAGTTGAAGCGAATATATTCAAACGACTGCAAATTTACGCAAAAATCCTTAAATACGCAAATATTCTTCACCCCACGATTCACCCGCCATTGCCTATCTTGCAATCCCTGATTCTGGGGATAAGGGAATTTTTAGGCGAAGCCGATGTATATTTGCATAATAATTTTATACATAAAAAATGGCATCCATAAAAGTAAAGTTCCGTCCTTCTTCTATACCTGAACGCGAAGGCACAATTTATTATCAGATCATACACGACAGGATACCCCGTCAATTGCTTACCGACTATCGCATCCTCCCCTCTGAATGGGATGAAGATGCCGGGGAAGTGACCTGCAAACAAAAAGATGACCGCACCCCAATGACACTCGCTGTCCGGGAGCACGTTATCCGTGACATTGAGCGTCTCAACAAAATAATCCATCGTCTCGAATGCGACCACACGCTCTATACCACCGACCGCATCATAGAAGAATTCAATCGGGAATCAGCAGATAACTCACTTTTCAACTTCATGCAGACATCTATAGCCAGGCTTAAGCATAATGGCAAGACCCGCACCTCTGAGACCTACAGAGCCACACTCCGAAGTTTCAAGAAATTCCGTGACGATGTAGACCTGAGTCTCGACTCATTGACATCCAACATCATGGAAGAATATCAGGCATGGCTTCATCAAAGAGGAGTAGCACCCAACACCATCTCCTTCTACATCCGCATACTACGCGCAGTCTACAACCGTGCGATTGAGGATGAAATCGTCGTAAACCGTCGTCCATTCCGCCGGGTTTACACAGGCGTGGAAAAGACAGTCAAGCGGGCGCTTCCAATCTCCAAGATCAGGAAAATCAAAACTCTTGACCTGTCGATGAAGCCCGACCTCCAGTTTGCCCGCGACATATTTATCCTCAGCTTCATGCTCCGAGGCATGAGCTTCATCGACATGGCACTGCTGAAAAAAAGTGACTTGAAAGACGGTCACATCACCTACCGGAGAAGAAAGACCGGTCAGCAACTGATAATACAATGGACAAAAGAGATGCAGCAGATATTAGACCGATATCCGGAAAATCCAAGTGAATACTTATTGCCAATAATAAAGAACGGCGGCTCAAAGCTTCGGTATGCATATAAGAACATGGGAGAAAAGATCAACCTCCGCCTTAAGAAGATAGCGGAAATGGCAGGCATCAGCATTCCACTCACCATGTACGTAGCCCGTCACTCCTGGGCATCCATAGCCAAAGCCGAAGGCATACCTATAGGCCTGATCAGCGAAGGACTCGGCCATGAAAAGGAATCCACCACCCGCATCTACCTCTCCACCCTCGACACCACCCTCATCGACCGCGCCAACAGCAAAATCCTGAGATTACTCTAATTAATCGGATCATAATAGCAAGTATGCTGCCACATTGAGTGTAGGCAGCATACTCAATTCACCTTTTTTGCACGTCAAAGCAAGACATCTATCAAAGCGAAGAAATTTCCGATAAAGAAAGGCCTGTTAATGACGATATCACATCAATAGTATAACCATCAGATAGCATTTTCCTTGCAATGTCTTTTTTTTCTTCAGCTCTTCCTTCAGCTCTTCCTTCAGCTCTTCCTTCGGCTCTTCCTTCGGCTCTTTCGGTCTCTGCTATAGCATAACTGTCCCTGTACGCCTTCAGAGAAGCTTTATAGGCTTGCTTATCTTTTTCATTTAAAGCTGCATATCTTGCCACTTTTCCAAGTCTACGGAAAACTGGTTCTTTCATAAATGTCTGCGGTATTGTTTCCATCTTCTCCATATTTTTTAGTAAGTAAAGCCATCTATCAAGCGTAGTCTTGCATTCATCTGCATCCTTGACCAACATTGGTATCTTCAGAAATGTCATTCCCATCTTGTCAGAGAATACGCGCTTGGTCTGCATATTATATAAACACACATCTTCCCTAAGATGTTGTTCCTTATATCCTTTCCATTCGAAATTCATCAGGAATACTCCATAGACAGGTGTGAGCTTATAATCCCAGCCTTCTCCCTTTTCCCCTTGAGCATAGATATCTGCTGCCAAATAGAAGATTGCCCTGTCGTCAAAGTGTGTCTGATATCGGTTTTGCATTTCCACAATTATCTTTCTGCCATCTTCCAACTCACAATGAAGGTCATAGATTAGTGCCCGATCCTCCTTAGACTCCCCTTTCTTTTCTTTATCAATGAAAATCACATTAGTGATAGGAGTTTCACCTCCAATCACAGCATTAAGGAATGACAGAATGAACTCCTTGTCAGCATATCTCCCGAAAATATACTTAAATCCAAAATCAGTGAGAGGATTTATGTAAGTTGTAATTGATTCACACATACTATAGCGTATTGTTTACTATTCTATTTGCAAAGGTAATAAAAATTTCATCATAATCGAAGTTTTTGCATTATATTTCGAATTTTTCGAGTGAACTCAAAAAAATTTAGGCATAGCCGACTCCGAATGTGCAGCAGTCTTCCCAAACATCCCCCCATTCGCAGCCGGTTTGTCTTTGGATAAAAAAAGCCTCTTTTGCAATAGCCATGTCGCCAGTCTCCGAGTTCCCCAATCATGTATCCCTACCATTACTCCCCCTAAGAATCCTATATTTGGGAGATCCAAGACCAAAATGTTTAGCAGAACCCCGAATCTCTTGCCAAGAGATACCTAATCAAACATCAAATTAGACTTGTAATCTTTCATTTCCACAATGGTAGCGCAAGACGATAATTTGACTCGTAGGCATTCGTCATCCGATGGGACTGACGACCGCGAAGCGCGCCCAAAACTCTGGATAGCAGCTTATACAAGACCTCGAAGTGAGAAAAAAGCAGCTTTGGAATTAAGCAAGTCTGGAATTGAAATTTATGTGCCTGTTCAAAGGCAATTAAGATATTGGAGCGACCGGAAAAAGCTTTTAGATGTAGTGATTATTCCGATGATAATATTCGCCCAAGTATCAGTTGATGAAATACTCGCAATCAAACGCCATCCACTGATAATAAATATTTTATCTATACCAGGTCAAAACACACCGGCGCATATCCCAGAATCGCAAATAGATAACCTGAAAATAATGCTTGCCCAGTCGGAGACCGAAGTTGGTTTTCTACAAGGAAATTTCACAGCTAAGGATAATGTCATTGTAGTTGACGGCAGCCTGAGGGGACTAAAGGGGAAAGTCAAAGAAGTGTCAGATGAAACCACTACGGTATGGGTTACAGTTGACCTATTGGGAGGAGCAGTAATCAAGCTAAAGAATAATATACTTAAGCATTACCATAAGGATGAACAGGACTAAATACCTATACCTCAACTCTCGGGACGAGTTCTTTAGAGTAGACATTACAAAGATAGTCTATTTCGAAAGTGATGGGAACTATACAAACATAATTCTCAACAACAAGATGAAGGCGACTGTCTGTATGAACCTCGCTCAGATGCAGTCTATTTTGTGTGAAAATCTCAAAGAGGCAGCTGGAATATTCGCAAGAATCGGTAAACGCCATATCATAAACCTCAATTATGTATACCAGATAGCGATTCTTCGTCAGAAACTTGTCTTGAGTGATGGCGAGAATTTTGAATATCAGGTTAGTGTTTCCAAGGAAGCACTGAAAAAACTACGAGATATGTATGTCTCCGGATTAAGCATTAAGACAGAGGCAGGAACCGAAATATTAACACAATAAACAACTTAGTATAAAATGGATAGACTTAAAGGGAAGACAATCCTTTTAGGCAAGGAGCCCGGTCAAGGACGCCTTCTGCTGGCTATAGTCGGTGGTAAAACCGCTGTAATTGGCTCCCCAAACAGTGTGCCTAATAGCGTCAGCCGATGTAGAGTTGCGGAAGGAGTGGCACACGCAAAAATCAATGTTGATCAGAATGGCAATATGATTCTAACCAACATGAAGCCTCAGAATGTCACATATGTAAACGGTTCTGAGATAGTATCGAAGCGAATTTCACAGAGTAATACGGTGGAATTAGGAAAAGACAGATTTTCCGTAAGCGTTCCTATGATATTGGAAACAGCCAAGAAAATGACTGTGACTCCGATACCTAATACCGGACCTGGACCAAAACCAGAACAGACTAAAAAGAAATTTAACATCAAGCATTTGGAAGCAATCTATAATGATTACCATGCGAAGGTAATAGAGCGTCAAAGGAAGCAAAAGAAATTGGGTATTTTAGCAAGTTGTAGTATGTTCTTTACAATTGGAGGTGGAGCAGTTGCGGCTGTCGCCAATAAATTGGGTATGGGAGAGACTGCACAAGATTATTTATGGATATTTCCTGTCGTAGGATTTATTGTTTTCTTCATATCAATGTATATGAGGATAAAAGATACAAGTATTGAGGATGCGGATGCAACCAATATTGAATATACGAAACGTTTCGTTTGTCCAAATCCCGATTGTGGCAAGTTTTTAGGAAACATGCCCTATGAATTGATGAAGACGCAATATTCTATGCAATGTCCTATTGCAAAAGTGAATTCGTAGAGAAATAATGTAATCCAATCAAGGTTAGATTATTAATTACAAATACGGTTGCTTATGAATCTAAAAAAAGTCATATTACCTATTGCGCTGTTCATAATTGGCACAGCTGCCTCATTTGGTCAGGGAATCGTAACACGACCGACAAAACCTAAAACGATGCAGAATAATACGGCATCCAAAAAGAAAGCTCAAACACAACAATCGCTTAGTGCATCTGAAATGTTTGAGCGGGGATATGCCGAATATGAAAGTGGTAATTATACTGAGGCTGCCAAGTGGTATCGTAAAGCGGCGGAGCAGGGAAATGCAGATAGTCAAAACGCTCTTGGCAGTTGCTATTATTACGGATATGGAGTATTACAAGATTATTCCGAAGCTATCAAATGGTTTCGAAAGGCATCGGAACAGGATTATGCTGAAGCGCAATACAATATTGCTGTAATGTACGATAAAGGTGAGGGTATTTCACAAGATTATTCAGAAGGTGTTAAGTGGTATCGTAAGGCAGCCGAGAATGGACATGTAGAAGCTCAATGCGAACTTGGTAAAAGGTACAACTTTGGTCGAGGCGTCTTGCAGGATTATACCGAAGCTATCAAGTGGTTTCGAAAGGCGGCGGAACAGGGGAACGCTGATGCTCAAACTCTTCTTGGCATTAAGTACTGTAATGGAGAAGGGATATCCCAAAATTATTCCGAAGCTATTAAGTGGATTCGAATGGCAGCGGATCAGGATTATGCTTCTGCGCAAGCGACCTTAGGTTTACTGTTCTATAGAGGGCAAGGAGTCCCACAGAATTATTCTGAAGCTGCTGAATGGTATCGAAAGGCAGCAGAACAAGGGCAGGTTGAGGCTCAAGGTAATCTTGGTATTATGTACTGTATGGGACAGGGTGTACCACAGAATTATTCTGAGGCTGCAAAATGGATTCGAATGGCGGCGGAACAAGGGGATGCCGTTGCTCAATGCAACCTAGGTCTTATGTACTATAATGGTGAGGGATTTACGCAGGATTACAAGGAGGCTGAGAGATGGTTTGAAAAGTCGGCTACTCAAGGCAATCAAAATTCTATTAAGATGCTACAGATATTACAGATGAAAAAAGGTAATTAATTCTAACCGAATATACAAACAACTGATTAAATGCCACACGGATTGAATAAAGGAGCTGCCTTAAAGAACGGTACATATCGTATAGAGAAGGTGCTTGGACAAGGCAGTTTCGGGATAACCTATCTCGCGACTGCCAAGTTCACGACACAAGGCAATCTTGGCAAGATTGATGTCGAGGCCAAAGTTGCCATAAAGGAATTCTTCATGAGTGAGGTAAATGGTCGCCATGAAGATGGAAGTACCGTTGAAGGCTCTACAGGAAGCGTCTTCTCAAATTATCGAAAGAAGTTTAAGAAGGAGGCAGAGAATCTGTCAAAGTTAGAGCATCCCAACATCGTCAAGGTCTTTGATGTCTTCGATGAGAACAACACCACATATTATGTTATGGAGTTCCTTGAGGGTCAGAATCTCGATGACTATATCAATGACTCCGGCTTTATAGAAGAGGAAGAGGCCATAAAGATTATTGCTGAGATTGGTGTTGCATTGGCATACATGCATTCCAAAAATATGCTTCATCTTGATATCAAGCCAAAAAACATAATGAGAAAGTCTGATGGTAAGGATTATCTGATTGATTTTGGTTTGTCGAAGCAGTTTACAGATGATGGTGAGCCTGAATCCAGCACATCAATAGGGCTGGGCACTCCCGGTTATGCACCTATCGAACAGGCAGGATATAAACAGGATGGTTCGTTCCCGGCGACATTAGACGTATATGCCTTGGGAGCTACATTATTCAAAATATTGACAGGTAAACGTCCACCCGAATCCACTTACATCCTCAACGAAGGATTCCCTGAGAAAGAACTTAGTTCTAAAGGAATATCAAAGAATACACAGACTGTTTTGACAAAAGCAATGGCTCCGATCAAAAGGCAACGGTACCAGACCATTAACTCCTTTATCAAAGGCTTTGAGGCAGAGGAAACTATTGTAGATCATTTGCCTAAACATAAACCAATACCTCAGCCGATACCCTCAATAGAGCCTGTGCCTAAACCACATCAAATCCAGACACCAAAGCCTAAAAGGAACTATAAGTGGATATGGTATGTTGTTTTCTTAGCATTGATTCTGATAGGTTATTTTTGGTGGGATAATTATACCAATAGATCACAAACCGTATCACCTGCAGTTGAAATAGATTCAATTGCAATAGTAGAAGTTGAGGAACCTGATATACCTGTCGTTCCACAAATAGTGACAGATATGGAATGGAATTCACCATTGGGTAAAGCCATATATACAGGCCGGATTGAAACAATAAATGGCAGCAAGATACCCCATGGTAAAGGAGTCGCAAGAATTGTCGGTGGGAAATATGCCGGCAATACATACGACGGATACTTTGAAAAAGGTGTAATGCAAGGCCAGTCGACTTACACGAATGATAACAATGGAGACACATTCGTAGGAACATTTTTGAATAATCAATATCATAAGGGAAGATATACGATTAAGTCGTCAGGCAAATATTTTGAAGGTACATTTAAAAATGAGCAACCATTTAATGGCTATTGGTATAATAACAATAGTTCGTTAAAAAATTAGATATCGGCTAAGCGACATCTGCTGCCAAGCCAAAGAGTTCCTTGACAAGCTTAGC
>JAIDTO010000146.1 GCA_029060625.1 Muribaculaceae bacterium
TTTTGGGAGTGTGTGTGCATACTCCGGATGATACTGTGGAAGGAAACGCTGTTTGGATTTGGAAAGGATTTGGCGACAGGGATATCAAGATGGTGCCTGCCAATGGAGAGCCAGTGTCATTGCCTGAAGGATTGGATGTAGCGAATTGGGTAATGTTTGACGGATATATGAACAATTTTGTTCAGGTTGCTATTGACGGTGATGATTTCTATGTAAATGGAGTAGACCGTTCGCTGCCGGATGCCTGGATAAAAGGCAAGATAGCTGATGGCAAGGTGACGTTCCCTTCCGGACAGTATCTTGGCGCAGACATGGAGATATTTTATTACAGCTATTTCTGTGGCGCGGAATTCTCTGAAGAAGAGAATGAAGATGGAGAGACAATTCAAGTGGCCAGCTATGCAGACAGCGCAATCTTTGACTATGATGCTGAATTAGGAAAGCTGACATTGGAGAGAGGGTATATCATCAACTCTACACCAAAAGAACTGTTTGCTCTTTATTTCTATGATGATGTATCGATAGCATTGCAGCATCGCAATCCTGAGATAGCTCCCAAGGCACCTTATGGGCTTGAATTCAATCCGAGCGATTGGGGTGATTCCGTATGGTTTATGCTTCCAAACACAGACGAAGATGGAAATATTCTTTTTGTTGATAATCTTTACTATGAAGTTTATGTAAATGGAGAACTTCAATATTTCGATATAACTGATGAGGATGGGAATGTGGAGAATACATGCAGAGTGCCATATCTCTATAACGACTGGAATGATTTCTGGGTAGACACAGACAATATCGAAGATCACACAGTGTATTTATATTATGATGGGGATGTGAATAGCATCGGCATCCGCAGCATCTATGTCAATGAGAACGGTGAGGATATCTATAGTGAGATGGCTTATTGGGGCGAGACTGTATCTGTAGATAGCATCTCCGGTGATAAGATTCCTGTTTCTGTGAAGTGCTATGACCTTCAGGGACGCCAAATCAATGGAACGCATACAGGAGTGGCTGTAAAGGTAGCTACATATAGCGACGGCACAGTAGTGAGAAGCAAGGTGATGATGGCTGAATAACTTCGTAAATCTTGATATTTAAGGCGGGATTGAGATTTCAATGGTCTCAATCCCGCTTTTTTCATTCTTTAATTACAAGACTGTTACATTTTTGTTAAGCCTGAACTTTATGGTGGTGCAAGGCATTTATAGGATATAAAAACTATTGAAGTTGTTTCGACTTATTTACGAATATAAAAATATCAAAATAATATGAAAGGATCAATTCTTTTTATCAATCTTCCGCCATCTTTACGGCATCTTCCGCTTCATTCATCAGTCACGATGCCCGCATCGCTCCTTCTTCATGAAGCGAAATCTGCTCGCAAAGCTGACGAAATCTTAATAAAAAAATAAGTCGAAACAACTTCATTGAAAACACACACTTAGCCTCATTTAATACTATGAAAAAGTTATTTTTTATTTTCGCGTTCATCATCGGAGTCTTCACAGCGTCTGCCCGAGACAACTATTCTCATGATATCAGTATCCTTCCGGAAGCTGCTCAAGAAATGATAAAGGATAATTTCAAATCAGATGTCAGTCATATCAAGATAGGGAAGGAGTTCGGCAGAATCAGGGAATATGATGTAGTGATGACAGATGGTTCGGAAATATATTTCGACAAGCATGGCAATTGGAAAGAAGTTGAGACTCGTCGCACGTCATCAGTGCCTTCTTCTTTGATCCCGCGACCAATATCGAATTTCATTAAGGCTAATCAAAAGTCGGCCAATGTCACCGGCATAGAAAAGAAAAACTATGGTTATGAGGTAGAACTTTCCAATGGAAAGGATGTAAGATTTACGGAAAAAGGTAAATTCTTAAGATACGACGATTGAAAATCATCTCTGGAAATTGTTCCTATAATATAGGGTGCAGGGTCGGCATCGGCCCTGCTTTTTTTTAAGGGTTAAGGGTTAAGGGTTAAGGGTCAAGGGTAAAGGGTTTGGGGGATTAATTATAAAAGTTGAAGATATGAAGATTGATTTTCAAAGTCTGCGCCGGATGATTATTGAAGACAGGACGGTGAGACGTTTTCAGGAGAGCAGGAGGGTGCCAAGAGAAACTCTTAAGGATCTTGTGGAATTGACACGCTACTGCCATTCTGGCAGAAATGCACAGCCGCTTAAGTATATGGCAGTGTGTGATGAAGAAATGTGCGGGAAGGTGTTTCCTACTCTTAAGTGGGCAGGATACTTCAAGGATTGGGATGGACCGGAGGCAGGAGAGAGACCCGCGGCTTATCTCATCCAGTGTCTTGACACCAAGTATGGGCAAGAGTGCTTGTGCGACGACGGCTTGCAGCTGGAGGCAATTTCCTTGGGAATGCAGACCTTGGGTCTTGGCGGATGCATCATTAAGGCATTTAATGCCCCTTTGCTTGCTGAGATACTGAATCTTGATGAAAGGATGAAGCCACGATATGTGTTAGCAATAGGATATCCTGCAGAAAAGGTCAGCATTGAGGATATGGACGGCGATGAAGATGCTGATTTCAAATATTACCGCACTGCCGATGAGGTGCATCATGTGCCGAAACGTCAGCTTTCAGAATTGCTGTTAGACATCAGGTAAAGCAGACTGACATCAATTTTGGCGTAAATAAATGAAGCCCCTCCTTGATTCAAAGAGGGGCTTTTAGCGTTTTTAGAGGATAGAATTAACCTTTTGCAACAGCTTCCTTGAAGACGGGAGCGGGCTTGAATGCCGGAATGTTGTGTGCCGGGATGATGACAGCTGTATTCTTTGTGATGTTGCGTGCTGTCTTTTCAGCTCTTTCTTTGATGATGAAAGAGCCGAAGCCACGGAGATAAACATTCTCACCATGGGCGAGGCTATCCTTGACTACAGTCATGAACTGTTCGATGACTTCTATTGTGGTCGACTTGTCGATACCTGTCTTCTTTGCAATTTCGTTTGCGATTTCTGCTTTTGTCATATCTCTAAAGAAGTATTTTGTTTTCGGGCTACAAAATTAGTGAAAATTTTTACTATATCAAATACTGAATCCTAAATTTTTAAAAGAGAAGCTAATTTTTTTGCAAAAATAGGAGGTTTCGGGGGTATTGTAGGGGAAAACGAGTGCATTGTGTATGATAGAGCCTATTGAAGTCCAATCAGTCTCATGTGTCTTTAGACTTGATAATATCCGAAACACTTCATCTGAATAAAATGATTGATAAATTAGGAAATATGTAGAATTTAGATTAATTTTGCAAAAAATATGTGTGAATCCAATTTTGTATATGCGCAAAATGGTTTCGATAGGTAAAATATTTAATAGGTAAAATATTTAAATGGTATATAAGAAATGGCTAACACTCTTTTTGATAAAATCTGGGACCGGCATGTGGTGCAGCATGTGGAGGATGGTCCTGAACAGTTATATATCGATCGCCTCTATTGCCATGAGGTGACAAGTCCTCAGGCTTTCGAGGGTATGCGAAAACGAGGAATTAAATGTTTCCGTCCAGGCAACATATTCTGTATGCCCGACCACAATACCCCGACACATGATCAGGACAAACCGATTGAGGATCCTGTAAGCAAGACTCAGGTGGACACACTTGCCCGCAACGCGGAGGAATTCGGCCTTGAGCATTTCGGGATGATGAATCATAAAAACGGTATCATTCATGTAGTGGGTCCGGAGCGAGGTCTTTCTCTCCCCGGCATGACAATTGTCTGTGGTGACTCTCACACATCCACTCATGGCGCGATGGGTGCGGTTGCTTTTGGAATCGGTACTTCTGAAGTGGAAATGGTGCTCGCGTCTCAGTGCATACTTCAGCAAAAGCCTAAGTCAATGCGAATCAATATTGAAGGGAAATTAGGCAGAGGGGTCACTGCAAAAGACATTGCACTCTATCTTATGTCGAAACTGACAACTTCAGGTGCAACCGGCTATTTTGTTGAGTATGCCGGAGAAGCAGTACGCAATCTTTCGATGGAAGGACGCCTTACTTTATGCAATCTTTCCATTGAGATGGGTGCCCGGGGAGGGTTCATAGCTCCGGATGATGTGACTTTCGAATATATAAAAGGAAGGGAGTATGCCCCAAAGGGGGAAGAATGGGATAAGGCAATAGAATATTGGAAGACTCTCAAGAGTGGAGATGATGCAGTGTTTGACAAGGAGCTTACATTCCGCGCTGAAGATATAGAGCCTTTTGTGACGTATGGCACCAATCCCGGCATGGGAATGGGTATCACAGAGTCTATCCCGACTCTCGACACTGTACCGGAAGCAGGAAAGGCATCCTATCTGAAGAGCCTCGACTATATGGGCTTCAAGCCGGGACAGAAACTCTTGGGCACTCCGGTGGACTACGTCTTTCTTGGTGCTTGCACAAACGGCAGGATTGAAGATTTCAGAGCCTTTGCTTCAATTGCCAAGGGACGTAAGAAAGCCGATGGTGTTACAGCATGGCTCGTGCCGGGCTCGTGGATGGTATACGATCAGATTAAGGAAGAGGGTATTGACAAGGTGCTTAAGGAGGCCGGTTTTGAAATTCGTCAACCGGGTTGCTCTGCTTGTCTTGCTATGAACGATGATAAGATACCGGCAGGAAAACTTGCGGTGTCAACTTCTAACCGAAATTTTGAAGGTCGTCAGGGTCCCGGTGCCCGCACTGTGCTTGCAAGTCCGCTGGTGGCGGCAGCTGCAGCTGTCACAGGCAAGATTACAGACCCGAGAGAGCTATAACCCCATAACCATATTACCATATAACCCCTCTTAAGTTTCGCTTGCGAAGCTTAAAATTCAAAGAAATGAAACAGAAATTCGACATAATATCAAGCACTTGTGTGCCTCTTCCTCTTGAAAACGTGGATACCGACCAGATCATTCCAGCCCGTTTCCTGAAAGCTACGACACGTGAGGAAAGTTTTTTTGGAGAAAACCTTTTCCGCGACTGGCGTTATAATCCCGATGGCTCGATAAATGAAAGTTTCGTGCTGAACAATCCTGAATATAGTGGCGAGATCCTCGTGGCAGGCAAGAACTTTGGCAGTGGCTCAAGCCGTGAGCATGCTGCCTGGGCCATTGCAGGATATGGATTCAGGGTGGTGATCAGCAGCTTCTTTGCTGACATACATAAAAACAATGAACTGAATAATTTTGTGCTTCCTGTTGTGGTAAGCGAGTCTTTCCTGGCAAATCTTTTTGCATCGATAGAAGAAGACCCTAAGACGATTGTGGAGGTCGATCTTCAGAACCAGACTGTGACAAATAAGGCTACAGGGGAGAGCGAAAAGTTTGAGATCAATGGATACAAGAAGTATTGCCTCATGAACGCTCTTGACGACATTGATTTCCTGTTGGAAAACAAGGATAAGACAGTGGCCTGGGAGGAGGCAGCGAAGGCGTGACTACACCGGGAGCAAAAAGAGGGATGAACAGTCATTCGGCGAGTGTGGAGATAATGGACACTACGCTTCGTGATGGCGAGCAGACCTCAGGAGTGAGCTTTGTGCCACATGAAAAGCTGATGGTAGCTCGGGCTTTGCTTAAAGACCTTAATGTCGACCGCATAGAGGTTGCTTCAGCTCGAGTGTCAGAAGGCGAGAAGGATGCCGTCACCAGAATCTGCAAGTGGGCACGTCAGGAAGGGTGTCTTCACCGCGTTGAGGTGTTGGGATTTGTCGACGACGGCACATCGCTCAATTGGATCAACGATTGCGGATGTGTCAATATCAATCTTCTTTGCAAGGGCTCTGAAAATCATTGTCGCAATCAGCTGAAGAAAACCCCTGAGGAGCATTTCGAAGATATACGGAAGAATATCCGGCTTGCTCATGAAATGGGGATAAGCGTAAATGTCTACCTTGAGGACTGGAGCAACGGCATCAAGAATTCCCCGGACTACGTATTTGCCATGATGGATGCTCTGAAAGACACCGGAATCAAGCGCTTCATGCTTCCGGATACGCTTGGCATCCTTAATCCGTTGGAACTGCTTCTGTTCATGCGCAAGATGGTGAAGCTTTATCCCGGTGTGCATTTCGACTTTCATGCCCACAATGATTATGATCTTGCTATCTCAAATGTTTTGGCGGCCGTACTTGGAGGATGCAAAGGTATCCATACTTCGGTCAACGGACTCGGTGAAAGGGCGGGCAATGCTCCCCTTGCAAGTGTGCAGGCTATATTGAAGGATCAGTTTAACGCTCATACCAACATAAGGGAGGAGCGACTTAACGATGTGAGCCGGATGGTGGAGAATTATTCCGGTATAGCAATACCACCCAACCGTCCGATCACCGGTGAAAGTGTATTCACACAAGTGGCGGGAGTGCATGCCGACGGCGACAACAAGGCTAATCTATATTGCAATGATCTGCTTCCGGAGCGTTTTGGCAGAAAACGTGAATATGCTCTTGGCAAGAATAGTGGCAAAGCCAACATTCTGAAGAATCTTGAGGAACTCGGTCTTGAACTTACCACAGAGCAGACACGCAAGGTGACAGAGCGTATCATTGAGCTTGGCGACAAGAAGGAGGTGGTCACTCAAGAGGATCTTCCATACATAGTGTCAGATGTGCTTAACAGTGTGTCTCAGTCGGAGCACGTAAAGCTTCTAAGCTATATGGTGAGCACTGCATATGGGTTGAAACCTATGGCAGCCTTGAAGATAGAGATAAACGGAGATATACACGAAGTGAATGCCTCTGGCAACGGACAGTTTGACGCTTTCGTGAAAGCCCTCAAGCAATTGTATAAGCAGAAATTGGGTCGTCGTTTTCCTCATCTTGCCAATTATGTGGTGTCGATTCCTCCAGGTGGACGCACGGATGCCCTTGTTCAGACTGTCATCACCTGGGAGTGGAACGACAGGATTTACCGTACTCGAGGGCTTGATGCCGACCAAACTGAGGCAGCTATTAAGGCAACTATAAAAATGCTCAATTTGATGGAAGAAAAAATGGGAGTGTCATAAGACATTCCCATTTTCGTATAGTGACCTTGTTTTAATATGTGGTTGCTTTCAACGGTCTACTCCGATTTCAATAAACGATCCGTCAGGGCCGAATAATATTTCAGTAGTGGTGATAAGCTCTACTTCGTAGCCTCTGTTGACTTTTGTGATCTCACTTATTCCCTGGCCTTCGAAGTATTGGGCAAGATAGTTGTCGATTTCGGCAGGATAGAATCCGGTAGGAAGGGTCTTGCCGTCGGCAGCATCTACATCGATCCATTCTCCATCTTTGTTAAAGTCAATTTGTGTGCCATCAGAAAGCTTTACCTCATATTCATCTTTATCTTTCTGTGAAGAAACGATTCTTTCAGAAGGGAAGTATTGTGTGATGAATTCCGTGGCTTTAGATGGCAGTTGGCTTGATGAGATTGGCTCATCCTTATCGTTGTCGCAACTTGTGAATGCGATTCCCAATACTGCTATGAGGAGCATCGGGAGAAGTTTAAAGATCTTTTTCATAGTGTGTTTCTCTTATTTTATTGATTTAATTTAAGGTTTTATTTTTATGAGCATCATCTTTGAATCAGCCTTTGCGACTACGCTATGCGCCACGTCTGCACCCATCAGAAGAAATTCACCGGCTTTGATGGTGTGCACCTTATTGAGCATGGTAAATTCAATCTCTCCTTCGAGAACATTGACCATTAGCTCAGCCGGAGCTGTATGGGTGTCAAGTTTCTGTCCCGCTTTAAATGCCACGAGGACGACACCTCCATTTTCGTTGTTGAAAATATGTTTGAAATGCACCTTGTCATTTCCTGCTTCAATCTGGTCGGCGGTGTTGTGCACCTCTCCGAACTTGTAATCTGTGTTTAACATAGTTTTTATATTTATTATTAGTGTGCTAATGTTAGCACAAATAAAACGATTTCAGATCAATCTTTGTTCGTTAGAATATGTTCTTTTTAAGAGTAGGGGACTTAATATACCCCCGCAAGAACATAAACCTTCAGGCGGAGCTATTCGTCATTAGGTTTCTTGGGAAAGTCGAGACGGTAAATATGTACTATTGGATGCAGTGGGAGCTTATAGTGCAAAAAACTGGGAAGAGATGACGCCATCCGGAATAGCTGCAAACCGAAAGAATCAGATGAAGTCACTTCAATGGATAAGAGAAATGAGTATGAGTGATAAATGTGTGGAATCACTTGCAACACATGACCCAGGTGTCTTTTTGCCGTCTATTATGTAAATGCCCTTATCGGCTTCTTCAACTTTTCGTCCATCTAAAGTATAGGTACCTTGTAGCTTTTGGGGTCTATCTGACAAAATTTCTGTAATAGCAGAATTTTGTGAGGTAGGAAACATAAATGGAAATGCGTTATAACAAAACTC
>JAIDTO010000147.1 GCA_029060625.1 Muribaculaceae bacterium
TAAAGACTTGGCGAGTTCTTGATTTTAGCCTCCGTTTAGTACGAACTGAAAAATACTTACTTTTTCAGTGCCCTCCTCCCCAGCCGATGCTTTTTTTATGCTCCTCCCACTGTCAAACTAAGTAGCAAGCGCACTCCGTGCGCGTCTCCAAAAAGAAATACCATTTACAATGTCCAGTAGGGACGCACGGCTCGTGCGTCCGCTTTCTTTCATAATGCCACATATGGCAAAGCCGCCTAATCCGCGCAAGCCAGCGAAGCGCCGCTCACCCCCTCTTCGCGATCTCTGGCCGATGCGAAGCAGGCCGCAATCTTAGCGCACTCGCAATAACCGCGACGCAAAGCTCCCCCAAAGCATTAAAGCTGCGCCCCTTTGCGCCTTTGCGTGATAATCAAAGAGCTTGCAAATCAACCGCCCCCTCCCTCCACTCTCACAAAAAATATTAAAAATTCCCCTTCCCTCTTGCATATCAATCATAAAATTATTATCTTTGTGAGTTAAATTATACCCAGACCCAAAATGAACCTGAAACGGTTTCTCTTACATACCCTGACTTTCATCATTGCCCTCACAGCAGCGGCACAAGACCGCTATGCCATGATGCAAAAATCCGACTCCATTCTCTCCGAGTTTGAGAGCCGTTTCATCGTGCTCGACTCCCTCATCTTTGGCAACAACAATCACCGGAACGTAACTTCCGACATCTTCATACAGGCTTCCCAAAAATACGGCGACACCCTCCTCGCAGACTCTCTCTACAACGCCGCCCTCGACAAATCCGTTGAGGCCCAGGCAAAATACATCAAGTCCCCAACAGGCCTTCAGATCACCGGCCAGACCTATTGGCGCCTTGACGACCAGTTCGGACTCACTGAAGATGATGATGCCGTCTCTCGCTACAATGCCAAGTTCCAGGCTGAGATCCGCTGGAATTTCTTCAACAGCGGCCTCTACAATACCAAAGGCAAAATCCGCGAAGTGCAACTGCAGGCCGACATCGACAAGATAGCCTACCAGAAGGAAACCCGTGGCACTGAATACGCACGCCAGCGCGAATTCTACCGCTCGATGCAAGACTCCGCAATGTGCCGAATCCTCTCTCACCGCGTCCAAAACCTCTCCCTCCTCAGCGACGCCTACATGTTCCTTCTCAACTACGAAAACATCTCTTCCGACGACATAATGCTCATCCTGAGCGAGAAGGCAGAGGCAGAGCGCAAGCTCGTAGGCCTTACGGTCCGCAACCTTGAGGCTTCCGACCTTTCCCACCCCGATGCCTTCATCGTACGCCTTGACACTGCCAGCTTCCTCAAATATATTTTTGAGAACCAGGCTGACTTCAAGATTGCCCTCAAGCGTCAGGAACTCTTCGAGCAGCGTGCCAAGAACGCCAAATACTGGGAAGACGTGGACATCTCTCCCTTTATCCGTCTCTCTCAATACACCCGCAGTTTCCTTGCCAACTCTGCAAATGTGGATGCCGGAATCTATTTCAAGTTCCCCATCAACAATGAGGCAAAAAAGCAACGCGCTGCCTTCCGCGCCCAAGGAGAGGCCATCGGCGCAGAGCAATTCCTCCGCAAGCGCCAGATTGCCGACGAGGTCGGATATGTGGCCACTGAGGTGGAACGCCTCAACAATTCCATCATCGGCGAATACAACAGAAGCCTTGAGCTTAAAAAATATCTCGACATGAGGACATATGCATACGAAAATCGTTTTGGCGAATACAACCGTCTCGCCCGAATGAAGGAATACAATGCTTATCTCCTCTGCCTCGAGCGACTCCTCGAATTCCAGTACAGCCGCGACCAGCAGATCGCATCCCTTGCAAAATTCCTTGCAGGTGAGAATGTGAGTGACTTCTGCTCGATCGAAAATCTTTCAGCAGCCCGGAAATGAGAAATTTTACTTATCGCTCTCTTGATGAGAAAGACAATATAGAAGCCGTCTTGCGGCAACGCAAGAAGAAGATCAATAGGCAGCAGATCATCGCCGCCATCATTATCTTCATTATCGTTTCGCTCGCTACCATGTACGCGATCGATAAGTCTTTCTATACCGAATACGATGCTTATATCCACATTGAGGTCAACAAGGTGCGAGCTCCCTACGATATTTATCTTGACTCTGTCTACGTGCAGCCCGGTGATATCGTGCATGTCGGTGATACTCTCTATTCCTACTACGTCCTCAATTGGCTTGTGCTTGAGATTAACCCGAATGATGAGCCTTCGGTGCTTCAAAACCGACGGACGCTGACCATACAGCATAGCGATATTTTACAAAAAATCCGAGTTCTGGAGGTCAAGATTGCAGAGCTCAGGAAGCAAATTGCTCTTGAATCTCACAACATATCTTTCGGGCTCTCCGACAATTCCCATAAGATGGATCTTGAAAGGGAGTTGAAGGAATCGGAGGCTCTTCTCGCTGCTCTAAGGGCTCAGCTTGGAGTGGTCAACGGAATGAAGAATGATGCTGAGTTTGGCCCAAGAGGTCCCAACAGAGCCAGGAAAGGTGGCTCGCAGATCTATGAGAACCCTTATTCCAAGAGCGATGCCTACGACATCCGCTACAATATTTCGAATAAGGATGGCTTCATCACCGACGTGATGGCTCCTACAGGTATGATCTTCTTCGAGAAGGAAGGCATCATTGACATGCAGCACCTTGACCTTAAGGACAATAACCTCATGGTGGTGGCATACGTGCCGGTCAACTTGACCAACCGTATCAAAGACAACATGGCTGCCAAGATATATGTCAATGACGACCTTAGCTTTGAGGCGCATGTGATGATGACAGGTGTGCGCTCCGAGGATATCCCCGAAAACCTCCGCAGCTACTTTGCGAAGGCTAACAGGGCTCTTATCTCGTTGCTCAATATTGATGAGGGACAGATCATCCCATTCTGGAGCGCCACTTCCGGACTTCCGGTGAAGGTGAAGATCCGAAATCTATTCCCTTGGGAAGAAGAGCCTGAGGTTCACCGCACAATGCTCTATGAGGTGGGCAAGGGTCTTATCCTGCGTGATGAAGACGGAGTCTCCTCTTCTGCCGATGTGATTGACTCTGACTCCTCAATGATTCTTGATTCCTCAAATGCTTCTCGCCGTCCGGCTGATTCGGAGAAAGACAACAAGGCTAAGGATGCTGAGAAGACTAAGGATACCAAAGATTCTAAAGACACTAAAGAGGCTCCTAAGGCTAATCCGGTGAAGGATACTCAAAAGGCTAAGGATGCTCCCGAGTATGAGAGATATATGTCTGTGCTTGGTGTTTTCTCTGAAAAGAACCGCGCCGACCTCTATATGAATCAAATCAATGATGATGGCTATGCTTGCCATCTGATTAAATTCGGGCAGAAATGGTATGTCTACTATTCTTCTGCCGACACTGCGGCTAAGGCTTATGCCGACACCGCAAAACTCAGGAAAGCCAACCCTCAGAAGTTTGAGGGCATCTGGATTCTCGACACTTCTAAATATAATAAAAAGAAATGAGCGATCCGCAATACGAAATAGAAAATAAAGACGAAAGATACACCATCGTCTCCAACCATAACAAACGGCGAATTTTGGTGATCAACCATGTCGTCGACGTGGACACTACTCCCGAACTCCAGTTTGAGGACTTCGATGCTGTGTTCATCAACGTCATGTCTCCGATCATGGACCAGAATATGCTCGCTATCCGCTATGCTTCTCCTCTTTGGTCGGAGAAATGCCGTTATAAGCCATGTTTCGTGACGGAGCGTTTCAAAGGTTGGCTCGGTAGGGCAGAGGTGACTGTCGACGGATATGCCACCCACCCTCTCGATCATGGCATGGCACAGGGCATTGAGGAAATCTACAATAATATGCGTAGCCTAAACTTCCTCCTTGGTACTGACCCTGTGGTGACTCACGCTGAGGAAATCTTCCGACTTTGTCGTTATGCTATTTCCCGACGCCAGTTCACGTTCTCGTCCGAACCAACCCCGGGTCTTAGCTCCGGATATATGGCTGTCTACTATCACACTCTTTGGAATGAAAACCAGGAGTATATGCAGATGCAGGAGCGACACTTCTTCCACCAGCAGTTGTTGAGACTTGGATACATCAGGCGTACTCGTTTCATCCACAAGATATATGTTTGCCCTCATTGCTCACGAAGCCATCTCCTCTTTCTTGAGCGTTGTCCGAAATGCGACAGCACGAATCTGCATGAGGAAGCCGTGATCCACCATTTCCGCTGCGCAAATGTGTCGCCGGAATCAGCTTATCACTGGGATGAGGAGCTTCGGTGCCCGAAGTGCAAGCACTTCCTCCGGCATATCGGTGTCGACTACGACAAACCTTCTTCGGTGTACTCTTGCAATGAGTGTGGCAACTCCTTTATGTATCCTAACATGAACGTGTATTGCACCACTTGCAAGCGAACCCATATCACTGAGGATCTGAAAGAAGTCAATATCGAGGAGTATGAGTTTACTCCCGAAGGTATCCGGGCATTTGCCTCTACCGACTATAAGCTGGTGGTGAGCCAGGTAGGTTTCTACGGTTACTCCTCTATGCGTGACTTCCAGGAATATATTCGTCTCTTTGCTAATGATGAAGAGGAAACGGAAGACATCCTTATCGTGGCACGTTTCTACGTCTTCGACCCCACGGCTGATGACTATGAGGCCATTTATGCTGTGCCACCCTTGGTGCAGGCCATGAGCCGCTTCTTCAATTATAAGAGTACACTCTGGGGCAACTATTTCTACTTTATGCGCCGTGTCAGTCCGGGTGAGATTGCACCCGCTCAGACCCAGATGGAATATGAGCTCCGCGAGCAGTTTGAAGACTATCGTAAGCTCCACAAAGGTTTCCAATTCGACCTCGTAGGCAACTACACATTCTCTATCGGCGACGACGTCCAGACCTTCATCGAGCGTCTCCAAGACCGCCGCCAATAACCCCCTCAACCCTCAACTCTTAACCCTTAACTCTTGACTCTTAACCCTTAACTCTTGACTCTTGACTCTTGACTCTTGACTCTCAACTCTTAACTCTCCACCCTTAACTCTCCACCCTTAACCCTTAACTCTCAACTCTTAACAATGCTATACTACATATACGAATTCATAGACGGCATCCTCGACGTGCTCTCGATCAATTTCTTTGGCAAAGGAATGATCGCGACCTTCTGGTTCTTGCTGTTTGTTGAGTTCCCAAGATACTATCTCACCGACTTTATCGTCGCTATTTGGTATGGTGTCACTTTCAACCAGCGACGCAAAAGACGTGAGGCTGCTCGGTATCAGCTTTATCTCGAACGTCCCCTTGTCACTATCCTTGCTCCTGGCAAGAATGAGGGCAAGCAAATATATAAGCTCGTGACCTCTCTTTCTGAGCAGACTTATCAGAATTTCGAAATCATAATTGTCGACGACGGTAGCGATGACGCTACTCCTCAGATATGCCGCGACCTCCTTAAGCGTGGCTTCATCCATAAGTATTTCCGTATGGTGGAGCGTGGCGGTAAGGCAAGTGCTGCCAACTGTGGTGTTCACCATGCTACAGGCAAATATATTGTCCACCTTGACTGCGACAGCTCTCTCGACCGTGATGCAATTGAGCGAGTGCTCCTTCCTTTCTATATGGATCGTCGCATTAAGGCAGTCGGTGGATGTGTGAAAGTCCGCAATGCCGACAAGACTCTTTGCACTTCTATGCAGGCTCTCGAATATCTCCGTTCCATCCAGGTAGGTCGTATGGTGACAAGTCGACTTGGCATCTATCATATCATTTCAGGTGCCTTCGGTGCTTTCGATGCTGAAGTGCTCCGTGAGGTCGGCGCTTGGGATATTGGTCCAGGTCTTGACGGCGACATCACGCAGAAATTCCGTAAGGCAGGACATAAGGTATGGTTTGCTGAAGATGCCATCTGCATGACAAACGTTCCTGAGAAATGGTCGGCTCTTTTCAAGCAGAGGAAAAGATGGTCTAAGTCGCTCGTGCGATTCCGTATTAGAAAGCATAAAGACATTATGTGGAGTAATAAGAACTTCTCTTTCTCCAACATGATATCAAATATGGATAATATCTTGTTCGACTGCCTGTTCAACTATGTATGGCTCTTCTATATTTTTATTCTGGTGCTTGGCAACACCGACCGTCTTGTGGAGATCATGATCGTGGGCTTTATTCTCCGATCCGCATTCTCCATATGCGCTTTCACTATCATGATGTGTATCTCTGAGCGATGGCGTGAGGAGCGACATCTTGGGGCGTTCCTGTTGCTCTACACTTTCTATATGGGATATTTCATGCGTCTTGTCAGACTTATCGGACACACCGAGGAGCTTCTCTTCCGAACTTCCTACAAAGATAATTGGAATCCGAAGAAGACTTCTGATATTGCCCGAATAGAAAACATGTAAAACTCAATACTTTTCTGTTAACCAACACCTCCAATATGAATCAATCACACGGCAATCTCAGGATTATGAGGCGCATCATTAGTTTTGCGCTCCTTTTGATGACTGCTTTCTACGCGCCTCCCGACGCTTGGGCGCAGCAGTCTTCAAAAAGTCATATCCTTATTCTGAACTCTTATGATGAGAGTTCTCCTTGGGTGCAGGAATACATCAATGGCCTGACGTATCATTTGGTAAATGTGAAGGGTGTCTCTACAAATGTGCGCCATATCAATGCCAGTGAGATCGTAAATGACTCTACGTTTGAAGCTGCCATCAATTCCAATCTTAATTATTTTGCAGATAATCCCCCCTCGGGCATTATTCTTATGGGTCGTCCTGCTTTCGCTGCAAGAGAGGAAATCAACAGGCGATGGAAGAATATCCCGATGCTCTATATGGGGGCTTCTGAGGAAGTGATTCCTAAGGAATATGAATATGTCGGTGTTGATATTTCTGATGCCCCCGTCGTGTCTATTCATGATATACGTGACCGGTATAATTTCACTTTCGTAAAGATACCTGATCATTATAGGAAGACTATCGACATGATGATGAAGATGCAGCCTGATATGAAAAACTTCAAGTTTGCTTCTAATTCTCTGACTACGAGTCTTCAGCTTCGCGATAGTGTCCGTCAATATCTCTCAAAGAAATATCCGAAGGTTTCTTTTGAATGGATTAATGCCGATGAGGTGTCCGGAAGTGAGAAATTCAAGAGTATTCTTTCTAAACGTGATCTTGAGACAGGTGTCTTGCTCGGAAACTGGTATCATAGGGAGTTTGATCCGTCTGGGCATCCTATCTATTCTGCCGGTGACGTAAATCTCATTGACAAGTCGCCACAACCTGTCTTCACCGTGAAGGAAAACTATTTCAAGACCGGTGTGATTGGTGGTGTGCTCCCGATTAGGAACGAGATCATGAAGAGGAGCAAGGAGGTGATCGACCGCATGCTGAAAGGCGATGATATGAGGCAGATCCCTCTTGATAAGGGTGAGCCGGGAGGGGCTTGCATTGATTACCCACAACTTGAGCGGAAAGGGCTTCAAGATGCTGACATCCCTGCTGGTACATCATTTATAAATAAACCGGAGTCGTTATTCAGTAAGAATCCGCTTGCTTTTGCCGTGGCTTTGCTGATTCTTATTTCCCTGGTGCAGCTCGTGATGTATTATCTCCTATTCAAGGGCAAGACGGAGTCTTTCATGAAGAGGAGAGAGGTCAAAATCAATAATCTTCCGGTCAATTATTTCATCGGAAAGGTCAAGTATAATGAAGATGGAGTGCCGGTGGAGGTGGAAACTACACCGGGCAACCAGAAGGCTATCGATCTTTGGGAGCGCCATGCAGGTGAATGCAGATGTGAGCCTCTTTTCAACGATGCTGAGATGCTGAAGGCTGTGGCTCGCCTTTCTGATGATGGCAAGGGAGTGGTATATACAGAACATTTCCTTAAGACTGATTCATATTATAAAGTAAACATTCATAGAGGCTTTGATGCTGATACTCTTGAGATATTCTGCTTCAATATCACTCAGCTAATGAAGTCGGAACAAGAACTTAAGTATACTTCAGCCGTGCTTGAGCTCACTCTTGATCTTGCAAAGGTGGTGCCTTGGCATTGGAATCTTGCTGAAAAGAAAATTGTGCTTAAGGATAATGAGGCTCTTAAGAAAGTAAATAGAAATCTTGTCTCCCACAATGGAAAGGAAATCGTTATTCCTGAGGAGTTGCTTATGCGGCTTATCCATCCAGAAGATGTGGGTAAAGTCAACGAACTCACAAAGGAAGTGATCGAAGGGAAACGGAAATATGCCCAGATGGAGTTCCGTATCCTTATTCCGGATCATGGAAAGCAGGTCGAGGAGTGGCTTGAGGTCAACGAGAGTGTTGAGCTTTATAATAATGAGGGCAAGGCTGAGTTGCTTATCGGTTCTTTCTCTTGCATCACTGAGCGTAAAGAGCAAATGCGCCGTTTGATTGAGGCGCGTGAGACTGCTAAGGAAGCTGACAGACTCAAGTCTGCATTCCTTGCTAATATGAGCCATGAGATTCGCACTCCGCTCAATGCTATTGTAGGTTTTTCTAATATGCTTGCCGAGACTGATGACCCGGAGCAAAAGTCTAAGTTCATAAATATTATTGAGAGCAACAATGAGATGCTCCTTCAGATCATCAGTGATATCCTCGATCTTTCTAAGACCGAGGCGGGAACTATGGAATTCAATATGAGGCCTACTGATATCAATGGTCTTCTTGTGAATATTGGTGAGTCCGTGGTGGATCGCGTAAAACCGGGTGTCGACCTATTATGCAACTTCGGTGCTGAGTCTTGTTGGCTTTATACGGACCCCAACCGTCTGTCGCAGGTGGTCATAAACTTCCTTACCAATGCAAGTAAGTTTACGGAAAATGGTAGCATTTCTTACGGATATGAGGTCCGTGGAGACAACCTTTATTTCTATTGCCATGACACAGGTAGTGGTATTTCTGAAGAAAACCAGAAGAAGGTATTCGAACGTTTCATAAAACTGAATAGCTTTGTGAATGGTACAGGTCTCGGTCTTCCCATATGTAAGGCCATTGTTGAGTTCCTTGGTGGTCAGATTGGCGTATCATCAGAGGGTGAAGGCTTTGGTTCTACTTTCTGGTTCGAGATTCCATATAGAATGGCTGAGATCCCTGATGATGTGGAGGCTCCGCTTTGGACTGAGCCTACTATTGATATGACAATGCAGCATGCTTTGTCAATGCCGTCTGAGCATCATTCTGAATTAGAAATGCATGATTCAAAGAATGCGCATGATTCTAATTACCAAATGGGAACTCCAAATTCGGAATTTAACCAATTAGGTCAGATTCCAACTAATGATAATCAAATGCTTCCGCCTCAGTTTGGTCCTGACGGTATGCCTATCTATCCGCCGCAGTTCGGTCCCGACGGTATGCCGATCTATCCGCCGCAGTTCGGTCCCGACGGTATGCCGCTCTGACCCCCCCATCAAGAAACCGAGAGTATGGCCCTGTGGGCGACGGAGGTGGAAGCAGTAGTG
>JAIDTO010000148.1 GCA_029060625.1 Muribaculaceae bacterium
AAATTGTAATTGTCGATTGTTGCCATATCTAAACTACGGGTTAATTTATATTTTTCTGTTTTTTGTCTTTATTCATCTCTCGTTTCAAGCTCAAAATTGCCATAATATGATGCTTGAGGCGGATTATCACACAAAATTAAGAAATTCTATCAACTATTCCAAATCTTTTTTAGAAAAATCATATATTTTTGATTAATTTTGTGTTCGATATGGCGCAGATGTCGTCTTCATTATCATGAACAGTATAAATTTTTAATCGCATTTCGAAGAGTTCACAGATTAAACCATGAATGAATCCAATATCTTGCAGGCTGAGCACTCTCTTAAGAACTTGTTCGAGTCATTCTATAATATTTCAGAAGTAAGGCTTACCCCAATTGTCGGAAGTGGGTCTGACCGGCTATACTTTCGAATGTCGGCAGATAATTTGTCTTGTATTGGTACATATGTTCCTGATGCGGCAGAGGGACGCTGCTTTGTGGAGCTTGCCAAGGGTTTTCTTATGCAAGGAAAGGCTGTTCCGGAAATCTATGCCGTTTCCCCGGACTATCATTGTTATCTGCAGGAAGATTTAGGCGACAAGTCTCTTTTTTCCCTTTTGAACGCTCCATGCTTTGAAGCGTTGGTGAAAGAGACATTGATTAGGCTTGCTTCGTTGCAGAAAACACCGGAAAATATTTGGAGACCCGTTTGTGTTAACAAAGATTTCAGCCAACGCCAGATCCTGTGGGATCTTAACTATTTCAAATATGAATATGTGAAGCCAAGAAACGTAGTCTTCGATGAGGATCGTCTTGAAGATGATTTTGAGAGTCTGGCGAAAAAATTGGAAGGAATCTCCGATGAATTTTGCGGCTTCATGATGCGTGATTGTCAGAGCCGCAACGTAATGGTCACAGACGATGGTCCTGTCTTTATCGACTTTCAAGGGGGGCGTAAGGGGCCGGCTTTATATGATGCTGTGTCGTTTCTTTGGCAGGCTCGTGCCGGTTTAAGCGACGATTTCAGAAAATCGATGCTGGAGTTCTATTGCATGTCATATTGCGATGGAGACTTAGAGAAGAAAGATGAGATGCTGTCGGCGTTGAATGAAATGGTTCTGTTTCGTACACTCCAGGTGTTAGGTGCTTACGGTTTTAGAGGACTTGTGCAGCAAAAGTCTCATTTTTTGCTTTCTATTCCGGGTGCACTTGCCAATCTAAGGGCGTTGCTTTGTCAAGGTGTTCTCGAAGGGTTCCCTGAACTAAAGAAAGTCTCGGAGGCTTTGGTTTCTGATCCTATGTTTGAAGTGTCGGAAAGCACGGGAGGTCTGACTGTGGAAATTTTCTCTTTTTCATATAAAAAAGGTTATCCCCAAGATCTGAGTGGAAATGGAGGAGGGTTTGTGTTTGATTGCAGGGCTCTCCATAATCCGGGCAGATATAAAGAGTATCGACAACTCACAGGGAGAGACCGTGCGGTAATAGAATATCTTGAAAAGAGGGGAGAGGTGCAGCCGTTTCTGAAAAGCGTGTGGTCATTGACCGATGCAGCCATAGAAAGATATCTTCATAGAGGTTTCTCTCATATTCAAATAAGCTTTGGGTGCACCGGAGGTCAGCATCGTTCTGTATATAGCGCCGAGCATACTGCTGCTCATGTCAGGGCGACTTTCCCTGAGGCAAATGTACGTGTTGTGCACCGGGAGCATCCCTCTGCAGACAAATAACCTCATAATCCAATAATCCCTCGACTTCTGTTTGAGGAAGCCAAGTAGAACAAACATATGAAGACAATGATATTATGTGCCGGACTCGGCACAAGACTTAAGCCTTGGACCGATAAGCATCCTAAAGCCTTGGTTCCGGTGGGAGGTGTCCCTATGCTTAGGCGCGTTGTTGAGCGTCTTGCAGGTCAGGGCTTCGATGAAGTGACTGTAAATGTCCATCATTTTGCTGATCAGATAAAGGAATATATCAAGAGCGGGAGCCTTCCTGTAAGCGATGTGGCAGTGTCTGAAGAGACAGAGCAGTTGCTTGAGACAGGAGGCGGCATCTTGTATGCAGAGGCTCTCCTCTCCAAAGACAAACGTCCTTTTCTTGTGCATAATGTCGACATACTTTCGAATGCAGATCTCAAGGGGCTTTATGAAGAGCATATGAATCGTGGGGGTCTGATTACCCTTCTCGTTTCCGATAGGAATTCGGATAGGAAACTTGTCTTCGACAAGGATTTGGTCCTAAAAGGTTGGCTAAATCTGAAAACAGGACAAAAGCGTCCAGAGGCACTTCATATATACCCGGAAGACATAATTTTAGCTTTCAGCGGAATATATGTAATGTCACCGGATGTGTTTGCTATTATGAGAAAGTATGGTTTTAAAGGGGCTTTTCCCATCATGGATTTTTTCCTGTCAGGAATTCCCGGGTTAAAAATATGTGGGGTTCGTCAAGATGGACTTGACATTATAGACATAGGAAAGCCCGATACTTTGCATCGGGCTAATCTGATGGTTTAATAAAATCTATTGTGATGTTGTGTTTCCTTTACGACGTTGAATTGGAAAACACAGCCTCCAATCAGGAATACTACTGCGATTCCTCCGAGCCACCAAGTAAGGGAAATGCTTACTGTGAAACATGATATCATGAGGAGGATGCATCCTATAGCGTAGCAGGTAATAGATAATGTTTTCATAGTTAAATCATATTTTGTTAAGGTTTCAGTCTTTGCTCATAAAACGTGGACTGCAGCCATAAGGTTTATCCGTTAATAGGATTTAATAAAAATATAACAAAATCAAGGAGCGTTGGCAAGAAATGCCAATGCTCCTTGATTTATATTAAGAAAAAATTAAAAACCTACTTGAGCTTTAGTTCTTGTCCGATCTTAATGGCATCTGTTGTCTCAAGTCCATTAAGTTTTCTAAGAGAGGTTGCCGACATACCGTGAGCCCTTGCAATCTTGTTGATGGTGTCGCCTTTCTTCACTGTGTATGAAGCCATCTGGCTATTGCCTGACTTATAGGTGTTGGCATCATCTGCAGCAAGTTCACGCTTGTTGTTTCTGCTTGGGGCAAAGTTGCGAGCTTTTGTGTATGTTGTCTTGGAGAAAGTGTATTCGTCAGTATGGGTAGTATGGTTGGCGAAGTCAAAGATCGCAGATGGGTTGATTGCATATCCCATGAAGCGAGTCTCAAAGTGGAGGTGGGGTCCGGTGCTTCTGCCTGTGCTGCCCCCAAGACCGATGGGATCGCCTGCGCGAACTACATCATCCGGCTTCACAAGATGCTTGTTAAGGTGGCCATATACAGTCTCCAATCCATTTGGATGACGAAGGATGACGTAATTGCCATATCCTTTACCTTCATATGCAGTAAGACGTACTTTTCCATCAAACGCTGCATATATTGTGTCATTCATCTTGATGCCGATGTCCACACCCTTGTGCATGCGCTTGAAACGCTGGCGATATCCATAGGGAGAAGTGAGAGGTCCATTGTGAGGCATTCGGTATCCCCTTACGTCGATGACCTGAGACTCCGGAACATCCTTTTCATTGAAGGGATTCACACTTTTTGAGTTCCATCCCTCTGTATAGATATCAAGCTCCGGCTCGAGTTCGTTTTCAAGCAGATCAATAAAGGTGTTTTGTTCAATAAGTTTGATTTTATCCTTTGATGATGCGGCATTTGCAAGAAGCTGTTTGTGGGCAGCTGCATGAGATGCACCTTTTTTCTGTGCTGTCGAAGCAAATGGAACTACTGCAAGAAGCGCACAACAAAGGATTGTATTGAATTTCTTCATCATCTTAATTATATTTCATCATCAGCATAAAGGAACTTCACATTGGCAGGAGTGTAATCAAGCACTTCTTCGGGCTTGAAGAAACGGTTGATCTCAATCTTCGCATTCTCTACGCTGTCAGATGCGTGAACGATGTTGGCCTGTCCGCTCATGCAGAAATCACCACGGAGAGTTCCGGGCTCAGCCTTTCTGCCGTTTGTCACACCGGTCATCTTGCGGAAAACCTCTACCGCATCAACTCCCTTAAGCACCATGCAGATTACGGGGGATGCTGTCATAGACTCAACGATTGAAGGGAAGAAGGGGCGATCTACAAGGTGCGCGTAATGCTCGCGAAGGATTTTTTCATCAAGTTGCATCATCTTCATGCCTGTGATGATAAGTCCTTTGTCTTGTATGCGGGTGAGAATCTCACCTACAAGCCCACGTTCTATCGCTGATGGTTTAAGGATGACGAGTGTCTGTTCCATATATACTGTTAATTCTTTGTGTTCTTAATTTTTTCGATGTTCAAAGTTACAAAAATATTTCATGCAAACCTAATTATGACATAAAAAATACATATAATTACTGTTAAAAAATATTAACCCAAATGTAATAAATTGATAATCAATGATGAAAGTGTTTTATAGTTTTGTAATATCTTTATTCTCTTTTTGCACATGTTTGCTTGTATTGTGCATAAATGATTTATAGCGACTTACACTTCATTTGTTAAAATATGCTATTTTTTGATGAACTGTTTTAATGATGATTTGTTTCTCTCATATATAATTTAATACGACTCCATTATGAATTTACACCCCTTGCTTTGCTCCATCCCCTCAGAAGTGGCGGATAAGCTCCCGACAGTCTCAATGCTCGGAACGGAAGAAGGCACCTATGAGGTAGCCAAGATTATCATGAACATCGTAGATTGGATTTTCAATTTGTTCGGACTTTCCCATCATCCTACACTTGAACTTTGGATTTATTCGATTCTCGTGTTTGCTATCTCATGGGGAATAGGATACATAGCGCAGTTGGTGATCTTGTTTGTTGTGAATCAAGTCAGCAAAAGATGGAAAAACCCTATTTATGCCGACTTGACGCGTGCGCGATTCTTCCATAAGATTTCAAGGATCATTCCGGCTTTATTTTTCCTTGTGTTCATTCAGTTTACGATGCAGCAGCATTCCTCACTCAGCAGTTGGCTGTCACGTATCACATGGATTTATCTTTCGTTCATCGTAGCAAGCTGCCTCACGATCCTTGCTTATATCATATGGAATCATGTTGACCAGCGAGAGAACAAGAAGCATCTTCCTCTCAAGGGGCTTGTTCAGTTGGTCTGCGGCATTATTTGGATATTGTTTGCGATTGTTGCAGTCTCAATCTTAGTGGATAAGTCACCCGGTAATCTTCTTGCCGGTATAGGAGTATTCGCATCTGTCTTGATGTTGGTATTTAAGGATTCTATCCTCGGTGTGGTAGCCGGAGTGCAATTGTCTGAGAATGATTCAGTGCATGTCGGAGACTGGATTGCTGTAGATGGCACAAATGCTAACGGCACAGTGCTTGAGGTTTCCCTCACGGAGGTAAAGGTGCAGAATTGGGACAAGACGGTATCTTCTGTTCCTCCTTATAATCTTATTACTGGAACATTCACTACCTATCGTCCCATGCAGGAAAGCAATACCCGCCGCATAGCAAGGACTTATCTTATCGACAGCGAGAGTGTGGTTGAGGCAACCCCTGATCTTCTTGCAAAAGTGTCTGAAATTCCTCTTATGAAGGATTGGATTGCCAAGAAGCAGGCCCAGAAAGCTGCCGGCAAGGAGTATTGTGTAAATAATCCGGAAGGACTTGCTGATGGAACTATCGATACCAATCTTGGAATGTTCCGGGCATATATGAAGATGTGGCTCCAAAGCAACTCCAACATTTCTCAGGTGGATGATCTGTTTGTGAATACGCTCCAGCAGACTGCCAACGGCATTCCTTTCCAGGTGTACTGTTTCACCAGCACCTCAAGCTGGATTCCATACGAGGGTATACAGTCAGCAGTTTTCGAGCACCTTGCAGTAATGCTCACGAAATTTGGATTGTACGTTTACGAGAACGAATCGAGTCGAGCCACTGTACTTGAGGGCGTGATGAGCCGTCAGCTTCCTGCCGGGGAAAGCGTATTCGGACTCCCGACTCCGATGATAGTTAAAGATTCCCAGACTCCGGCACAAGCTTAAGCTTTAGGGTCTCCAATCACATGTGCGGCCACTGCCGCGTAGAGGGCAGCTGTTTCCAATCGGAGGCGGCTGCCCCCAAACGTTACGGGCATATAGCCATTCTCAACAGCCATAGCTACTTCTTCCGGTGTGAAATCTCCCTCCGGACCAATAAGGATTCTCAAATTCCCCCCTTGGTATTCGTCGGCAAAGCTGCGTAGGGGATATGTGTCGTCGCAATATCCAAGGCATTTGAAGCCGGAAAATCCATCTGCGACGATGTTTTTAAAGTCTATAGGTCCTTCTATTACAGTCTTGTTGGTCTTCAGCGACTGATTCATGGCAGAAATTGCGATTTTCTCCAGTCGGTCGGTGCGGAGAGTCTTGCGTTCACTTCTTTGGCATTTCATCAGTGTGATTTTGTCAACACCTATTTCCACGGCTTTTTCTACGAGCCATTCCATTCTGTCGGCATTTTTAGCCGGAGCCACACATAGTTCAAGTTGAAATCCCCACCATGGCTTGATTTCTTCCATGGTGAGAATTTCTAATGCAGTATGCTTCGGATGTGCTTCAAGGATTGTGCATTCAAATCTATGGCCTTTTCCATCGGTCACGTACACGTTGTCGCCTTCCTTCATCCTCAGAACCCGACAGCAGTGGCCTGATTCAGTCTCCGGCAAAATCCCTGTTGACTCAATATCCGGTGAATAAAACTGTATCATGTTCAGATTTGGTCTTTGTCATCGACTATGCCACCTGCGGCAAGTCCCGTCTTGTCTGCAGCTTCGCTCTTGGAGATCTTTTCTTTCCTGTTTTCTTTGAAGATTATGGCGAAAAGCACACCGACCACAAATGCGTAGGCGGCGAAAATAAGCCAGCTTGTGTGCCATCCATCTATCTGTGGCATTCCTGCAGGTTGGGTAAACACAAACTTTTCAAGAATAGCTCCGGCGCTGAGTGTGCCGATTGTCGCTCCAAGTCCGTTGGTCATGATCATGAATAGTCCCTGTGCCGAACTTCTTATTGACGGATCTGTCTCCTGGTCGACATAGAGGGAACCTGAAACATTGAAGAAGTCAAATGCGATACCGTACACAATCATTGAGAGTATGAACAGCCATACAAGATCGCCGGGATTGCCTATTCCGAAAAAGCCGAAACGTCCTACCCATGCAAACATCGACATCAGCATCATTCCTTTTATTCCGATTCTCTTAAGGAAGAAAGGAATAAGAAGAATACATAAAGTTTCAGACATTTGCGAGAGTGAGATGAGCGCATTCGCATTTTCAGCCCCCCAAGTATTGGCGAATTCAGCTACGTCCTTGAAAGAGGTGATGAAAATATTGCCATATCCATTGGTGATCTGAAGGCTGACTCCAAGCAGCATTGAGAAAATGAAGAATACAGCCATCTTCTTTTGTTTGAAAAGTGTGAAAGCCTTCAATCCCAATACGTCAGAAATAGAATTTGAAGAAGCCTTGTTTGTAGGGCAGTCAGGAAGGGTAAGGGCATATATGCATAATGCACCGCTCAGTATCGCTGATGTGATGAGCTGGCAATGGTTGGTCTGATACTGAGTGAAGTTGACAAACAGCATGGCGCAGATGAAACCTACTGTGCCAAATACCCTGATTGGGGGAAACTCTTTGACAGTGTCGAGTCCTGCCTTTGTCAGAGCTGAATATGCTACCGAGTTGCTTAGTCCAATTGTAGGCATAAAGAATGCTACTGAAACAGCATAAAACCAGAACAGTGTGTGAAATTGCACGGCATCTCCAACCATCATGCTGTAGACTCCCGCCGCTCCCATGAAAACGCCGGCAATAAGATGGCAGAGACTTAGCATCCTCTGTGCATGGATCCATCGGTCGGCAATGATGCCTATGATAGCCGGCATGAATATCGATACGATACCTTGCACTGCATAAAACCATTTGATGTCGTTTGCGAGCCCAACTCGTCCTAAATAGTTGCCGAGCGAGGTAAGATAGGCACCCCAGACTGCAAATTCAAGAAAACTCATTATCGCGAGTCTTGCCTTGAGTGAAAAGTTTCCGTTGTTCATGATGTATGAGATTTAGTTCATGATGTATGAGATTTATTAGATTATTTTATTGTAATTACTTCTCCGTCGTAGGCATATTCCACTCCTGAAGGGAGAATTGCTGAAACATCCTTATGCAGCCCAAGGTTATGGTTGGCATGAGTGAGATAACAGCGTTTCGGCTTAAGCTCTTCTATAAGCTCAAGGGCTTCGGGAAGTATCAGATGGGCAAAATGTGGATGCGAGACACGTAGACAGTTGAGGATAAGGACTTCCAGATTTTTCAGTTTCTCTTTTTCCTCATCTGAGATTGTCTTGGCATCTGTGACGTAAGCGAAATCGCCGATTCGATATCCATATATTGGCAGTCTGCCGTGCATCACTTCGATAGGAATGACCTTAAGACCGTTGATCATAAACGGCTTGCACTCCATCTCGTGAAGATTTAGCTTCGGCACTCCGGGATATGGGTGCTCCCTGAAGCAATAGTCAACACGCGTGCGGAGGTCTTTTGCCGTTTGTGGGTTCGTATAAATATTGATGTCATTTTCAATGCAGAATGGACGCACGTCATCAATTCCTCCTACATGATCATAGTGCTGATGTGTGAGAAGAATAGCATCTATATTGCTGAGCCCAAGTCGCAGT
This sequence comes from Muribaculaceae bacterium, assembly GCA_029060625.1. Lineage (GTDB taxonomy): Bacteria > Bacteroidota > Bacteroidia > Bacteroidales > Muribaculaceae > Lepagella. Next base: position 8,688 of record JAIDTO010000148.1, read on the forward strand.
GCCTGTTGGCGAAGGTCGGGTGAGGCATCTATAAGAATACGCATGCCATGAGTCTCTACCAGCACTGACGCTCTCAGACGCTTGTCTTTAGGGTCTGTGGATCTGCATACCTCACATGTGCATCCTATTTCAGGGACACCCTTTGACGTCCCACTCCCCAATACGGTCACTTTTATTTCGGAATCGATGTAGTTTACCTCAGGATGAAGTTCAATTCCATATTTGATTTTTACAGTTTTTATGATATGCTCTGCAAGTGATGCTACATCCTTTCCTGTTGCCGAACCGGTGTTGGCTATTACCAAAGGCTGGTTTTGCCAAACTTCAGCTCCACCTACTTTATAGCCTTTGAGGCCTGCATGGTCAATAAGCCACGCGCCAGAAAGTTTTACTTTCCCTTCTTGGCTTGACGGATACACCGGAATGTCAATTCCTCTGGGTTTTATTTCCTCCTGAAAGAAATAACTGTTGACTTCCGGGTTTTTGAAGAACGACCCGGCACTCCCTATCATCGCCGGATTTGGAAGTTTACTGTCGCGCAGGCGAATCACTTCATCAGCAAGTTCGCGGATGGAAGGTGTTCTCCCAAGTGATTCTGCAAAATCCTTCAATGGCTTGTATTCAAGGTTTCTTGCATCTGTGCCAATGCGGAGTCGATAGCTCACTTGCATCACAATTAGCTTACCCTTGGCATCGTTCTTGAAAATGGAATTGCGATAGCCAAAATGACAATCATCTTTTTTCAAGATAATTTTCTTCCGGCTGATAACATCGAAGCAAACTACAGAATGTATGAAATCTCCTGCCTCAGCGCCATATGCTCCTACATTTTGCACGGCAGATGCTCCAACTTCTCCCGGAATCCCGGCCATGTTCTCAAGCCCGGCAATTCCATTGGCAATGCACCATTCTACGAGGTCTGTCCATTTCTCTCCAGCCCCTGCCATTACGTAGACAGTTTCTTCATCCTTCTTGTATTGGCTTATACCCTTTATGTGGGAGTGAAGCACAATCCCTTTGAATGTGTTTAGGAAAAGAAGATTTGAGCCGCTGCCTATATGTAGAAATTCATTTTCGGTGAATTCCGGTGTGCGACTGAGTTTCAGAAGATCTTTTTCATCTTCATATTCAGCATATATGGCTGCCTTTGCCGGGACCCTGAATGTAGTCAGGTCAGTCAGGTCTTTATTATATTCTATAGTCATTTTATTATTCGTAATTGAGTCGAAACAATTGAAGTTTAAACAACTTCACTGTCTGAATCTTGTCAGAAGTCCATCTTCAAACATTAGGAAAGTTCCGTCATTATATTGCCAGATGTCCATGGTCTGCGATCTTGAATGTCCAGACTGCAGGTCATCCGGATTCCCTATCGAGAGTTTGCATTCCTCTTTTGTCATTCCTGTTCCAACCTTCCCTTGCTGTATAAGAGCCCAGTTTTCATTGCTGATATTAGGATACTTTCCCTTAGGGTCAGCCAAAAGGAAAAGTGCTGCAAAATTTCTGCTGTCGTGAATCTCTGAAGTGTAATTCATATTAAGAAATGCCTCTTCTCCATTGGGCCCGGTTATTTTTACTTTCATTGGAAAGTCACCGGTAGTTGGCAAGATATCTGTTACGGTGACCTTGGCAAATTTCAACCCCGGTACTCGAGTCCCCTTGCTGTCATACCAAAGGTTGCTTCTTGTCCATAACGTGGATCCAACTAACTTTTCTTTCCATTTTTCAATGAGGTCAATATCCGACAGCAACGGCAGCTTGCTGCTGTCGATTTCTTTCATTGCTTCCGCTGTCGACTTTTTTGTTCGATAGCGAAAAATATTGCTCCCGTCAGAGAATAGGATCACACATTCATCCTTTAGGTCGGGCGTGATATGGCTGTCAACCCCTGCAAACGTAAGGGCTTTTCCTGACAAGTTCCCTATGTTGATGCCTGTCATAGTTTCGTTGGGCTCAAAAATATACAGGGTGCGATCAGACATGGCAAGAAATTTCTTCCCTTTTTCCCATGAGGATAGGGGAGTTCCCTGAAGATTTGACGCGAATATTTGTTCTTTGCTTTTGGCCATCAATTTCACGTCCTCTTTATTCATCCGTATCTTTTTTGTGCTCTCAATTCCTGTGCTGCACGAAGCCATGATGGCTCCAAGCAGGCATATTGCCATATAATGGCGTAGGAAACGGAATGTCGCCCAATTTCTATATAAATTATCCAATTTGTTGTTTTCTAACATGATGAATGATTAAAGGAGATTTATTACAAAATCTACTGCAAAGTTAATGAAATTTTTTTTGAAAAAAAAGAGTTGAAAAATTTGGTTGAATGAAAAAAAAGCAGTAACTTTGCACTCGCAAACGGGAGGAAAGCTCTTCCGGGCGCAAAATAATAGCTTAATGGCGGGATAGCTCAGTTGGTTAGAGCGTCGGATTCATAACCCGGAGGTCTCGAGTTCAATTCTCGATCCCGCTACAAAAAAAGTCGCTTTCGAAAGCGACTTTTTTGTTTTCTATATCTCTGCCGATTTCAGTTTTTCGGCATTTTCGGCGATGATCAATTTATCGATACATTCCTGAATGTCTCCATCGATAAATGATCCAAGGTTATAGACAGTATAATTTATTCTGTGATCAGTCATGCGCCCCTGTGGGAAGTTGTAGGTTCGTATTTTTGCCGATCTGTCACCGGTGCTGACCATTGTCTTGCGTTTTGATGCTATGTCATCAAGGTATTTCTGATGCTCGCGGTCGTAGATGAATGTCCGGAGTCGTGACAAAGCCCTCTCTTTATTCTTGGGCTGGTCCCTGGTCTCTGTGCATTCTATCAAGATCTCTTCCACAACCCCTGTATTCGGATTCTTCCAATTATAACGAAGCCTGACTCCGGATTCCACTTTATTGACATTTTGTCCTCCTGCGCCACCTGAGCGGAATGTATCCCACTTGATCTCTCCTTCATGTATTTCCACGTCAAACTCTTCGGCTTCGGGAAGCACGGCTACTGTAGCAGCTGACGTGTGCACACGTCCTTGTGTCTCTGTTGCCGGCACTCGTTGCACTCTATGCACTCCGCTCTCATACTTCATGGTGCCATACACGGAGTCGCCTGTAAGAGTGAAAACGATTTCCTTGTAGCCGCCTGCTGCTCCCTCCGACGTGTTGCTCACTGCTAATGTCCATCCTTTTCGTTCCGCATACTTTTGGTACATCCGGAATAGGTCTCCGGCAAAAAGTGCTGCTTCGTCGCCCCCTGTGCCCCCTCTTATTTCCACAACACAGTTCTTGGAGTCATCCGGATCCGGTGGGATCATCAGCATCTTTATCTCTTCTTCGAGTTTCGGGATGTTTGATTGTGCTTCCTCCAGTTGTTCGCGAGCCATTGCCCTCAATTCTTCGTCTGATTCTTCTGAGAGCATGGATTTGGCTTCTTCTATATTGGATAGGGTAGTGCGGTATGCATTTGCGGTCTTCAGTATCTTTTCAAGGTCATGGTATTCCTTGGTCAGTCTGACATACCGTTTTTGATCTGCTATTACGGCAGGATCCGTGATAAGTGTGGATATTTCTTCGAATTTGGCGTCCAGTCCGTCGAGACGCTCAAGAATGTTGGCCATATGATTTAATCAAGGATTTTGATATAAAAAAGAAGACCAATACTCCTCGAGTATTGGTCTTTGTAGCCGATCCGGGACTCGAACCCGAGTCTCCACCGTGAGAGGGTGGCGTGCTAACCGCTACACTAATCGGCCTTTTGAATCATGATGACCGAAGCCATCATGATGTCTTTTTCTTTTTGACGTTGCAAAGTTAGTCATTATTTTTGAACTGTGCAAATTTTTTTCTGAGAAAATTCAGAAATTTTTTTTTCAGCTCAGATATCAGCTATACTTTGCCTCGTTTCCTTGATTACTCAGCTGCTTCTGCTTCTGTTGCTTCATTGGAAGCTGCTTCTTTCGCTGCTGCTTCAGCTGCTGCCAGTTTCTCAGCTTTCTTCTTTGCTACTTCCTCGCTTTTAGCTTTGTTCTGTGCTACTTCAGCTTCAAGGCGTGCCTTTGCGTCTTCTGCTGCCTTGGCATTTTTCTTTGCTTGGAATGCATCAGCTACTTTTGTGCGGTCTGCTTTCCATGCATTGAAACGCTTCATTGCCTCTTCTTCTGTGAATGCGCCTTTCTTTACGCCTCCACGAAGATGCTTCATCAGCATTACTCCTTCCTTGGAAAGGATTGAACGAACTGTGTCTGTTGGAAGTGCTCCCACTTCTACCCAATACAAAGCACGGTCGAAGTCTAAACTTATTGTAGCAGGATTAGTGTTCGGATTATAAGAACCTATCCTTTCAATAAATTTACCATCACGTGGTGCCCTGCTATCGGCGACTACAATGGGATAATAAGCGTAGCCTTTACGGCCATGACGCTGTAATCTGATTTTTGTTGCCATAAAACTTGCCGGTTTATTGATATTGAGATTGTTCTTTTGCCTGCTTATTTTATATCCGGCAGAACATAAAATCTGCAAGCGACTGCAAAGTTACTGCTTTTTATTGAACTGTGCAACTTTTTTGCTGATTTTTTTGCTGTTTTGTCGCAATTTTCAGTCAAGAACTTCAAGTTTCACCGTGAAATGGCGCATTAGCTCGGCTTCCCATTTGATTTTGACACCTCGTTTGATCTCATGGCGACGGTCGTAGACATTCTTCAAGGCCGCAGCTATGACGTTCATGTGATTGTCGGTATATGTCCTTCTGCATATGCACAGGCGGAGGAAGTCGTTGCCGTCAAATCTGTTTTCACGAGTGACGGGATCCCTGTCGGCAAGGAGATAGCCGATCTCGCATCCTCTCACTCCTGCTTCCAAGTAGAGCTCGATGCCAAGTCTTACTCCGGGGAATTCCTCTTTAGGCACTTTGTCGAGCACTTTGTCGGCGTCAATGAAAATTGCGTGGCCTCCTACGGGACGCTGATAGGGGATACCATACTCATCAAGCTTGGATGCAAGGTATTCTACTTGCTTGATGCGGGTCTGGAGCATGTCAAACTCTGTGTTTTCGTCAAGGCCAACGGCAAGGGCTGCCATGTCTCGGCCGTTCATGCCTCCGTAGGTGAGGAATCCTTCAAATGGAATCAGGAAGCGCTTTGCTCCTTCATATATCTCTTCCCACTTTGTGGCAATGAAACCTCCCATATTGACGAGTCCATCTTTCTTCGACGACATGGTCATGCCATCGGCATATGAGAACATTTCCCTGCTGATCTCCTTTATGGTTGCATCCTTGAATTCTGGCTCCCTGACTTTTATAAAGTATGCGTTTTCAGCAAAGCGTGCGCTGTCGAAGAATACGAGCTTGCCATATTTGTCGGCAAGTTTTCTTACTCCTCGCAGATTCTCCATGGATACGGGTTGACCTCCTGCAGTGTTGTTGGTGATGGTCACTATAATAAAAGGTATCTTGTCATTGTGCTTTTCAAGCACCTCCTCAAGCTTTTTCAAATCGACATTGCCTTTGAAGGGAACCTCAAGCTGAGTATCCTTTGCTTCATCGACGGTGCAGTCAATGGCAAAAGCCTTTCGTGACTCGATGTGTCCCTTGGTGGTGTCGAAGTGTGAGTTGCCGGGGACATAATCTCCTTCTTTTACGAGGTGTGAGAAGAGCACGTTTTCAGCTGCCCTGCCCTGATGGGTGGGGAGCACATAATCAAAACCTGTAATGCGCTTGATTGTGTCTTTTAGCTCATAGAAGCTTCTTGCTCCTGCGTATGATTCGTCGCCTGTCATCATAGCCGCCCACTGGCGGTCGCTCATTGCTCCCGTTCCGGAGTCAGTGAGGCAGTCGATATACACATAGTCGCTTTTTAGCATGAATACGTTGTAGTCGGCTTCTTTAAGCCATTTCTCACGTTCTTCACGTGAGCTTTTCCTGATGGGCTCAACCATCTTGATCTTCCAAGATTCAGCAAAAGGTAGTTCCATAAAGGTCAGTATATATAAATGTTTTAATAATGTTTTTGACCACAAATTTAATTTTTTTTTTTGAGATATGCAAATTTTATACTAAATATATTCTCCCCTTCACCAATCTTCTAAAACTTACACATCCTAGTAGCAATGTAGCAAAAAAAAGCCTGTCGAAGTTTCGACAGGCTTTTCGAGGTTCCAAGCGGATTCGAACCGCTGTGAACGGTTTTGCAGACCGGTACCTAACCACTCGGACATGGAACCATTTGCATCCTCAGGGATTTTCCCTTTCAATTGCGATGCAAAGTTAATACTTTTTTTTTATTCCTGCAAATTTTTTGTCTAAAAAAATTAGAATTTTAGATTTTTGTGGTGTCCGGTCATATTTTTTTACCGTAACGCGCATAAATTTCAACACCTAATTTTTTAGCTTTCTCAATGTCTGCGCTGTTGTTGGGGTCAACTCCATATTTGCTTAATTTGGGAATTACGACGGGTGTCCCCGGACGAATTCTGTCAGGATGTCCAAGGAATGACTGATTTTCTTGATAAATGTATGGCCAAAGATTATAATTGCCATAATGAGCTTTTGCCATAGTCGTAAGATACCTTGTGGTGCCTATTGTGTCATATACCACTGCATCAGACGGGGCGGTGGGTACTTCTGCTTCCGCTTCACTTTCCTGCACAGAATCCGTTGCAGAGTCTAATGCCACTGTGGTTTCCGGGGAAGAAGTATCATTGCTGATGATTTTCCCTCCAACTACAAAGCCGGTTGCTTTTTCAGCTGAAGCTATTTGAGATTTTTTAAAGAACCCGTTAAAATTATTTGTGGCAAAGAAATACCATATTGCAAAGGTTGTCAACAAGGCCACCACGGCAGCTCCAAACACTATGAATAATCCTTTCACCCAATTTTTCCTGCGGGAATTTTTTATCTCAAATTCCTCCAGTTCTTCAGAAATTTCAGATGCAGTGTCTGCATCTTCATTTTCGTTTTCCTCTGTCTGTGGATCTGATGGGTCTTCCTCCGGGTTTTCTTGGGAGGGAACAACAGATGCCTCGGAATCTTGCCGGGGTTCTGCTTCTTCCTGGATATTTGATTCTTCTTTGACCTCAGAATCGTTTTGAAGATCTTCAGTATGTTCCCCTGTCTTTTCAGTATGTTCCTCCCTCTTTAATGTTTCGTGTGAGTCAGGATCTTCTTGTTCTTCCGAAATTCCTTGTATATCAGGATTAGTAAAAGACTCGACTTTTTGCTCTGTGTTATCAGTATCCTCTTCCTGGTCTTCTACTTGGGATGTGACATCCACAACTTGAATATCATATTCTTCCTCAAGTTCGGATTCCGGATCTTCATTTGTAAAAGAAATGGCAAGATCCCGGGGGGCGGGCACGTATGATGATTCCTCTTGGCTGATCCTCGTCACGACTTTAAAGTCAGCATCATAAGAATCATCGTCATTTTCGTCGTCGTTTTGGATCTGGATCTCTTCCTGTGTGAAAAGCTGATTGATATCTACATCGTCACTTATTTCTATTGCTGTAAAAGCCTCAAAAGGAGAATTGACAGCCTCTGCAAGTTCTTTGGATGCTGTGAATACTACTTTGACATGCCCGGTGATCTCTATTGGCTCCCCCGTAGTGACATCTACACTCCGACGGGGCTCTACACGTGAAAGGCTGAATGTGCCAAGTCCTTTGATCTTGACGCTTTCTTGCGACTCAAGGGTTTCGCTTATCAAAGCGAAAAATTCACGCAAGAAATCTTCAGAAAATCTCTTCGATCTTCCTGAATGCTCAGCAAGCAGGGAGGCAAGACGCGGAAATGTAATTTTATTATTCATGGTTGCGGACTTTCTGTTTAAGCAAAGTGGAAGGACGGAAAGTAAGTGTGATTTTGGGTGGAATCAGCATTCGCTTTCCTGTCTTTGGATGGTAGGCTATTCTTTCCATCCTTTTACGCGGCTCAAAACTGCCGAAGCCGGGGAATGTGACTGAATCTCCATCAAGGGCAGCCTCTGTCAGCACGTGACAAAGCGCACTTATCATCTCAGAGGTCTCTTCTTTCCCGGCATTTATCCTCTGGCTCAATGTTTCCAAATAAGTCTTGTAGTCCATCAACGGGTATATGTTATTTCTGTTTTTTCAGATTCTTATTTTCTTTGAGTAATTGAGCCCTTTCAAGATATATATTCCCTTGGGTAGGTTTGAAAGGGTGTCAGTGTCTGATGGGTCTGTAGATATCAGATTTCCGTTGACGTCATACAATGCCGTGTACTCTCCTTTGTCATCGAACTTCAATTGCCCTACATAAGCTCCCAAAGGGTTGTCGTAGTCTGGTGTGGCAAGGTAACGGGTATCTGATAGCTTTTTTAAATTCGCATTATATGCCTCAGTCGCATCATAGTTGCTGACCACGACATTGTTTACAGGTTTGTCGGTTATTTCTACAGCATATGTCAGAAGGTTCTTTTTAGCATCAGCTATATCTTCGGTATAAATGGTCAGCTGTCTATCTTCTTCGTTATAGACATACGAATATCTGTTTTTGAGGCGTGAAATCCAAAAATCGCCATAGTCTTCGAAATTATACATTCCCACTTCTGATGGATCAAGACGATCTACAAGACGTTTCTGGAGTATCATTTTCCATTCGCGGTTGGGGTGAATAAGTAAAATTGCTGAAGCATAATTGCCCCTCAGCTTCTGCATCGCACTTTCCCATTCATCGGGAGCCCGATGGGTTTCCCAAGTGTCGTTGTTGAGTGGCTCACCATCCTTATTGTTATATACGTCTGAGATATGGAGCTGCATGGTCAGCACATTCGACAAGTCATCACTCCAATTGTTGTTGTAGCGCCCGAAGAATGGGAATTCCGAAAGCAAGTCTCCTCCCGTGTAGCAAGACTGGAAACTATATTTCCCCTCTTCAAGCATCGCATGGAAATCCGGATTCACACAAAGATGTCCCGAACGGAACGACCTGACATTGTTGCCGAGGTCTTCCTCGAGTATCTGCTTTGACATCACTATTTCAGCCCATGTAGACACTCCGGTGCTGACACCATCCTCGCAAGTGGCTCGGTGTGCGTATTCTTCTTTTGTGACCACGTCTGTATTGCGGGTCTTGTTGAAGTCCGGGAAATGGCATACTGAGTGGCTCCCTACAGTGTGTCCGTCCTCGATTAGCTTGGCAGCCTTGGGTATTGTCTCTGAATTATAGAAGTCAGAAAGATAGGAATGTCCGAAGTTGATCTTGTCGCTGTAATAATGTGTAGTCAGGAAATAGTGTCCGCTCATGCCAAGCGACTTTTCGTATTCCGACATATAGTGCATCTCATCATATGCGGTGCGGCTGTCGCAGTCATGTGTTGGGATAAGCAGCTGCAGATATCCGGCGGGAACTGTAAACTTCCATACCGAGAGTCCTGTAGCCTTGGCATGTATGGAGCGAAGGAATAGAGCCCACACGTCAGACGACGGCTCAAATCCGTTGTTGTATTGTCTTGATGAATTTTGGTCTTTGTTAAGCTGGTTGCGCTGAACGACTTCTCTCCACGATACCCCGGCAAGATAGGCTGCGCCATCTCCATAAAGATTCCTCGCAACAGCTGCATCCCCATTGCTGTAGGATGCGAGCACATCGCAGGTAGCCGGTGTGAAGGAGAAGCTCTTGACTCTTCCTATTGAGGTCTCTCGTTCATGGTCTTCGTCAATATACTCCAGCTCCCGGTCACCATAATATTCTTCGTTCCATTTAATTATGGTATTTTCGTTGCTCTTGTTGAATTTCCCATTGGCGTCGATACCAAAGATTTCTGATATTATGTCAGCGCACGACGTCGGGACATACCTAATGGCGGGTGTCACTAATGTGCCTCCTCCCTTTATCCATTCTGATATTGAAAGCAACTCATCCCTTGTAAAAGATGTGTTGGTCATGACATTTGCAAGCAATATCACGTCTTGGGTCATTGCCTCCTTTATATCGGTGGTGACGATATAGTCATAGCCGGCTATGTCGCACAAATATGAAGCGGAATAGACTTGTCTTGAGTTGTCGCCTAATGATTCCACCTCATTATTTCGCTCGCAAATATCGAGAACAGCGATTCCCGCTGTCGCAGAAAGGCAAGTCATGGAGAGTATTCCTACGCATATGCCTTTTATTATATTGAGTAATTTTAGTCTCATGGAAATTCTTGTATCGTATTGTCACATTTAAGGTGCAAATATAATGAATATTTTTATATTCTCAAAATTTTATGCTTGTGTATGATGATTTTTGAATAATATTTTATAGAAAAAATAATTATTTCCGACCGAATTCCCTGATTTTTTTGGAAT
>JAIDTO010000149.1 GCA_029060625.1 Muribaculaceae bacterium
GGTTCCCTCCCTTTCTATTGTATAAAAAATATCAGCCATCAGATCAGCCGAACATATTCACTGTGTCGTGTGCAGTCCGTGGAGGATAGAGCAACATCCCGGAAGCCACCTCCGAAGCCTTTTCCTCTCCTAAGCTCTCCTTCACTATCTCCAATGCCCAGAGTGTCGCGCTTGAGGGGCCGTTGGCTGTCACATACTTGCCGGAGACCACTACCTTTGCCGGTTCATGGATACCACCTTCTACCTTACTTTCAAAGCTCGGATAGCAAGTGAACTTCTCCCCTTTCAGCACACCAAGCTGTCCAAGCACCTCTCCCGGAGCAGCACAGATTGCAGCCATGCGTCCTCGCTCTGAGGCAGCCTGATTGTGGATCAAGCCTTGAAGCGGTGCAAATTCATAAAGGTTGGTTGCGCCTGGAAGTCCGCCGGGGAAGATCAGCCACTCGGCATCTGTGAAGATAGTGCTGTCATAGAGCACATCAGCCACTACAATTATTCCATGAGCACCAGTCACCTGAAGAGATGCGGAAATAGATACGGTCTTCACCAGGATACCGGCACGACGAAGAATATCAATCACCGAGATAGCTTCGATTTCTTCGAAACCGTCTGCCAAAAATACAAATGAATCCTTCATATTAGAATACTCCTTGAGCGTGCATTGCCTTAGCAACCTTGAGGAAACCTGCAGTGTTAGCACCCTTCACATAGTTGACAAAGCCATCCTCTGTCTTGCCATACTTCACGCACTGTTCGTGGATATCCTTCATGATTTCCTGAAGTTTTTCATCTACTTCTTCAGCAGTCCACTTCATCTTCTGTGCGTTCTGAGCCATTTCAAGACCTGAAACTGATACGCCTCCTGCATTGGCAGCCTTGCCCGGGGCATAGAGGATCTTTGCCTTAAGGAACTCAGCCACTGCCTCACGTGTAGAAGGCATATTGGCACCCTCGCTGACAGCGAAGCATCCTCCGTCTACAAGAGCCTTGGCTTCTTCTCCGTTGATCTCATTCTGAGTTGCAGAAGGCATAGCAATGTCATATTTCATAAGTGTCCAAGGACGCTTGCCGCTATAATACGGGAGATTTTCGTTGGCTGCATACTCGCTGCAACGACCGCGGAAATAGATCTTATGCTCGAAGAGGCGTTCAAACTGCTCTTGAGTCATTCCTTCGGGGAAGAGAACAGTGCCTTCACTGTCGCTCATCGACATAACCTTAGCTCCAAGCTTAAGAAGTTTTTCAGCTGTATAGAGAGCTACATTGCCGGAACCTGAGATTGCAACTTTTTTGTCCTTGATATCGATACCCTTTGTAGCGAGCATATTGAGGAGGAAGTAAACATTGCCGTAGCCGGTTGCTTCCGGACGCATCAGTGAACCGCCGAAGTCAAGGCCCTTACCGGTGAATGTACCGGTGAATTCACGCTGCATCTTCTTGTACCAACCAAACATATAGCCTACCTCGCGACCACCTACGCCTATATCGCCTGCAGGCACATCGGTATCAGCACCAATGTGGCGTGAGAGTTCCTGCATGAATGCCTGGCAGAAACGCATCACTTCCATGTCGCTCTTTCCACGCGGCGAGAAGTCGCTGCCACCTTTAGCGCCACCCATAGCAAGAGTGGTAAGGGAGTTCTTGAAAGTCTGCTCGAAAGCAAGGAATTTGAGGATTGAGAGGTTTACAGAGGAGTGGAAACGGATACCACCCTTGTACGGGCCGATGGCGTTGTTGTGCTGAACGCGGTAACCCATATTTGTACGCACTTTCCCCTTGTCGTCGATCCAAGACACACGGAAACTGTAGATACGGTCTGGAATACAAAGGCGCTCAATGAGATTGACATTCTCAAAAGCGGGATACTCATTGTAGACATCCTCGATGGATTCTATCACTTCTTCTACAGCCTGAAGATATTCCGGCTCGTTGGGAAACCTTCTCTGCAATTCAGCAAGAAACTCTTGTGCTTTCATCTTTTTACCAGTTAGTTGATTTTTGTAGACACGGGGAAGCGCCATAGCGAATCCGCCCATCCTAATTATTGTTTTCGCCCACAAAGTTAGCAAATATTTTTCATCTATGCAAACTTAATGACATTTTTCTCAAAATCCCACAATTAATAATCCCTCCGATTACTCCAATCGCTCCAATCACTCCGATTATACTTATCAATCCGATTACTCCAAATTATTTCTTTATCATCAACAAAACGCATCTAAATGTTTAATATAACGGCAGTAGTCTCGCAGAGGAGCTTTATGGTAAAATTCATCATCAAAAATTTATCAATCTGAATATCTCACATTTTTGGGTAAAATCAAAAGATGTTATAAAAAAATTTCGTAACTTTGTCTTTACAATCATTGAAAACGGTTACCATGTACTCATCAAGTCAAAATACAGTTCTAAAATCCAAGGTATTATATGCATTCTTCATTCTCTTTGGATTCTCCGCGCTCCTATCATGCATCAACAATAAGTCTTGGCAGAAGAGCCAAGGGATGATATGGAATACGGTATGGCATGTGACGTATTATGGCGACTCCAATGCTCTTGCTATTGCCATAGATTCTCTTAAGTCAGTGGAAAGCAGTCTTTCCATCTTCGAGGATAATTCCTTAATATCATATATCAACCATCACGAATCCGGACCGGTAGACCATCATATTACAAATGTATATGATATGTCGAAAAA
>JAIDTO010000015.1 GCA_029060625.1 Muribaculaceae bacterium
CATCGTGAAAAGTGGGGACCACAGAACGAATTCGGCTACAAGGATTTCATACCTCTTTTCAAAGCTGAAAAATTCAATGCCGATGAATGGGCAGAACTGTTTAGGGCAAGTGGGGCGCAGTACGTGATACCTACTGCGGAACACCATGACGGGTTCGCAATGTACGACAGCGATCTTACAGAATGGACATCTGTAAAGCATGGACCAAAACGCGACGTAATAGGTGAGCTTTCCAAGGCTGTTCGCGATAAAGGAATGAGATTCGGCATCAGCAACCATCGTGTAGAAAACTGGGATTTCATGTATCCGAGTCTCGATCCGGATTCCACCGACCTCTTCGATCCTCAATATGCGTCATTATATGGACCTCCTCAAAAACCGACAGAAAACTCCGGTATGGGTCCATCTGAAGAACATCCGGGACCTCATCCTCAGAACGATGCATTCATGAATGAATGGCAATATCGCGTGATGGAGATTATCGACAAATACCAGCCTGACTTGATTTATTTCGACAATGGAATCAACTATCGTTCGATGGATCCTTGGAAATTGAATATAGCCCGCTATTATTACAACAGTGCTGATAAATGGGGGAAAGAGGTTTCTTTGCAATCAAAAAGCGATGCATATAAGGCAGGTTCTATCAGAGATTTTGAAAGGGAATCAAGGGCACCAAAGGAAAAGACTTCATATTATTGGCAGGTAGATGATCCGATCGGACACAAGTTCGGATATGTGGAGGGACTAAAGTTGCAAAATGCCGACGGAATAATTCGAAGCCTCATTAATAATATTTCCCGCAACGGAAACCTTTGCCTGAATGTTTCTCCTAAATCTGACGGAACTATTCCTGATGACCAGAAAAAGGAATTGTATGCTGTCGGCAAATGGCTGTCAAAATATGGTGAAGCTGTCTACGGCACAAGAGCATTCGGAGAAAACAAGGACGGCGATGTAAGATACACATCAAAAGGACGTAGAAATCTATATGCTTTCCTCCTTAAATGGGATGGAAAGTCTGTAGAACTTCCGGGAATTAAAGCTTCAGACATTGAAGAGATAACAATGATAGGAGGCGGAAAACTAAAATGGAATGATAAGGACGGCAAAGTTTTTGTAGAAACAGTCACTCCGGCTGACGACGGACCGGCTACCGTAATCAAAATCAAACTTAAATCAGACTTGACAGCTCTCTTCATCGGTGATTCAATCACCGATGGAGGCTGGGGAAGAAGCGCCGGTAAGGCGCTTCCTTCATCTAAACGCAATAAGACTGACCAGAATCATAATTTGGGGCACAGCTATGTGATGCTTTCTGCCGCAAAGATGATGGCTGAAGATCCAAAACTGAAATGCAACTGGCTCAACCGTGGTATCTCTGGTAATACTATTGACAATCTCAAGAAGCGATGGAAAGAAGATGTGATTGATGAAGATCCGGATGTACTTACTGTGATGGTTGGAATTAACGATGTGTATAAGTACTATAGGGATGGAGGAACTGAGGAATTCGATGTAAATAGTTGGACCGCAGATTTTAGAAATATTCTTACTCGGGCAAAAGATGCTAATCCAACTGTAAAGATAATATTGATGTCACCATTCGTAGCAGAAGGGAGAGCAGTAGACAGTAATATTTACCCCCAAGTGAAAAAATCAATTGATCAGTGTGCAGATAGTGTGAAGAAACTTGCCAAGGAATTCGAGACCGAATATATCGATACCAACAATCTATTTAATTCTTTAACTTCCGGCAATCCTAATTCAAAAAGGTGGCTTTGGGACGGAATACATCCTACGCCTGCCGGGCATCAACTGATTGCAAACCTTTGGACAGAAAGAGCCAAAAAGAAAAAATTGATATTATCAAGGAAAGGACTGTAATATTGAAGTTGTTTCGACTTATTTACGAATTAAAAAAATATCAAAATAATATAAAAGGATCAATTCTTTTTATCAAAATAGATTTATTAACTTTGCAAGACAAAATCATACCTATAATCATGAGACCAAATAATCGAATCTTTAAAGCTATAATGGCTTTTTCCCTA
>JAIDTO010000150.1 GCA_029060625.1 Muribaculaceae bacterium
CTATTCCTTATAAATATAAAAATGACTATAATACTCTTCTTTATGAGAATGATCATTCTTTATATTGTGGAATTTCTGTGAAGTTCAATGTAAAAAGTGATTTGTCATTAAAAAATCCAGAGAGCAGCGATTCTAAAAGTATTCAATGGCTTAAAAGTTACATTTATTCCGGGAGTCAGGAAAGGACATCTCCATTCTACGAAGAAAGTGATGTTGAGAAATGGATTTTTCCAACTCAAGATTTCTTAGAATTTTGTGCGTCAAGAATTAGGGTTTCCAAAATGAGATTGTATCTTGTTTCAGAGGTGCCTGTTAAATCTGGAAAAAACAAAATACCGATATGTTGCTATTGGCCTTTTAATATTGATTTTGATACTTATATAACATGCGGTTACTATTTTTCAGATAATTCAAGTGAGCCGGTATCAATGCTTATCATAAATTATGATAAAGCAGAAATCCACACCTCAGTGCCATCTACATTAAATGATTCTATGGGTTTGTCTCGTCTCGTTCGTCTTTTGACTACTGAAGAATTGAATAGTTATAAGCAGAACTATCTTGGTTATGGTAAGCAACCGCATAAGCTGACAATCTGCCATCCTGATACATATGAATCTACTCCGTTGGGTTGGATTCCATATTGATGTATAAGTAGACGTTGATTAAGTCCGAATGTAGGCGAAATTATATAAATGTGCATTTTTGTCATATCGGGAAAAGTAAGTGAAAGGACGCGCGGTGACAACTACCAAAAAAATGACAACGCTGAAAACGATGACGACGCTGAAAACGCTGAAAACTTTTTTAAATTCTCTTAATTCTTCCAAATTTTAGCTATCAAAATTCGAAATATTTGCACATTACGCATTTTTTTTATAATTTTGCACCCTTGTAAGAATGACCCGGCGAATTGAATATAGCCGGGAATATGCATGCGATATGAAAAAAGAACAAAAGTCAATCTCCTCAAAGACTGCTTGCAAGAAGCCCGCGGGCGATTGCAATGCTATGAAAGGTAAAGGTAAAAAGACTGTGAATGAGCCTGCTGGCTATCCCGACAAACTGCTATTTGAGACAAGTTGGGAAGTTTGTAACAAAATAGGCGGCATATATACCGTCCTTTCCACAAAAGCACGTGTGCTTAAAGAGCAGTTTGGAGACAATCTCATATTCATTGGTCCCGATGTTTGGACCGATGCCACTCCCTCCCCATATTTTAAGGAACATAAGACTCTTTTGAAGTCTGCAAATAAACTCGACCTCCCTCACGGTATCACTCTTCGCACCGGACGCTGGGATATCCCCGGCAGCCCAATAGTAGTTCTCATCAAGTTTGATGGGGTCTATCCGGTACTCAACGATATATATGGTGAGATGTGGCGAATGTTTGGTGTTGATTCTCTCCATTGCTATGGCGACTATCCGGAAGGTTGTGCTTTTGGTGTGGCAGCTGCAATCACTATGCAAGCCATTGCTTCTCATCTTGGAGCCAAAGACCCGGATGTGCTCGCTCATTTCAATGAATGGACCACAGGGATGGGGCTTCTCTGGCTTCGTAAGATAATGCCGGCAGCCGCCAGCCTATTTACAACCCATGCTACCTCTATAGGCCGCTCAATTTGCGGAAACGGTAAGAATCTCTATGAGTATTTCACCGGCTACAACGGAGACCAGATGGCTCGCGAACTCAATATGGAGGCTAAGCATTCAGTGGAAAAAGCAGCCGCTATCAATGCCGACTGCTTCACTGCCGTCAGCTCACTTACAGCTGACGAATGCGCACAGCTTCTCGACAAACGTCCGGAAGTGGTGACTCCAAATGGTTTTGAGCCGGATTTCGTCCCATCAAAACGCTCATACACGATTCTTCGCAATGCCGGCAGAAAGCGTCTGCTGGAGATTGCCGAAAAGATGACCGGAAAGAAATGGAGCGATGATACCCTTATCATTGCGACATCCGGACGAAACGAATACAGAAACAAGGGTCTGGATGTATTCCTCGACAGCATGGCTGAGCTTTCAAGAACAGGCGCAGCCGCACGACGCGATATCCTTGCACTGGTTCTTGTGCCGGCATGGGTGAAGGAACCAAACGGAGAGTTGCTCATAAATCTCAACCAAAATGGAGAACTTGCTGTATCCCCTGATTATCTTACCCATCGCCTTAACAACGAGGATTCAGATCCGGCTTGTTGCCGCATCGGCCAGCTTGAATGGGAAGGTCAGCTCGCAGGCCAAGGACAAGTGAAGACTATCTTCATCCCTTGCTATCTCGACGGGGCTGATGGCATTGTCAACATTTCCTACTATGATATCCTGCCTGCACTTGACATAACGGTATTTGCTTCCTACTACGAACCGTGGGGCTACACGCCACTCGAAAGCATCGCATTCGGAGTGCCTACGGTGACAACAGACAAGTCAGGCTTCGGACAATGGGTGGAATCAGATGTGGCAGGCGTACGAGTCGAATCTCCGCTTGAGTCGTTGCAGAAGACCGGAACTGTTGTCGCTCCCCGCAACGACAACAGCTATTGGGATACTGTAAAGACAATTGCCCATACGCTCGAGGCTTTCTCGGGTGCCGACAAAAAGATTGTGGAAGCATGTTCAAGAGCAGCCTCAGCTACTGCTGCACTTGCTGATTGGAAACTTTTCATCGCAAAATATGACGAGGCATTCCAAGTAGCAGAAAAGAACCGCGACGCAAGATTGAACTCTAAATAGTGAACACTTCAGAGAAATCGGATGACTTTGATTTCCCTGAGAATAATAACTTTGATAAAATAAAAAACTAAATAGTAATATTTATGAAACTTCAAGTTAGCAACACCAACCAGCCCCAGTGGCATAATATGGTGGTATCAAATTCTCTCCCCAAGAAGCTTCGTCCCCTTGAGGAAATCTCCAAAAACCTTTGGTGGGTATGGAACAGTGAGGCAAAGAACCTCTTCCGTGACCTTGACCATGATCTCTGGCGCAATACAGGCGAAAACCCTGTGATGCTCCTGCAGCAGCTCAGCTACGAGAGATTTCAGGAAATACAGAACGACAAACTCTGGATGGACCGCATTGAGAAGGTCTACAAGATGTTCCAAGACTATATGAAGCAGCCAATGCGCAACGACCTCCCTTCCGTGGCTTATTTCTCCATGGAATATGGTCTTTGCTCATGCCTCAAGATCTATTCAGGTGGTCTTGGTGTCCTCGCCGGTGACTACATCAAGCAGGCTTCTGACTCACGCATCAACATGACTGCCGTAGGCTTCCTCTATCGTTATGGATACTTCCAGCAGAGCCTCAGCATCGACGGCCAGCAGATAGCAAATTATGAGTCTCAGAACTTCGACCAGCTCCCCATCGAGGCTGTGCTTGGCGAAGACGGCCAGCCGATGATCCTCGAGGTGCCTTACCCGGGCCGTATCATCTACTGCCACGTTTGGCGTGTCAACGTAGGCCGCATGAAGCTCTATCTGCTCGACACAGACTTTGATATGAACTCCGAGTATGACCGCCCAATCACTCACAAGCTCTATGGCGGCGACTGGGAAAACCGTATCAAGCAGGAGTATCTCCTTGGCATCGGCGGTATGTATATGCTCAATAAGCTTGGCATCCATACTGACATCTATCACGCTAACGAAGGCCACGCTGCACTTCTCAACCTCCAGCGTCTCGTAGAATACGTGCAGAACGACCATCTCCCCTTCAACGTAGCACTGGAAGTGGTGCGCGCAAGCTCACTTTACACTGTCCACACCCCCGTACCTGCAGGCCACGACTATTTTGACGAAGGTCTCTTCGGCAAATATATGGGTGAGTATCCTGCAAAACTCGGTATCTCTTGGCAGGACCTTATGAACATGGGTCGCGAGAATCCGGACAGCAACGAGAAATTCTCAATGAGTGTCTTCGCTCTCAACACTTGTCAGGAGGCTAACGGCGTAAGCTGGCTCCATGGCGAGGTGTCAAAGAAGATGTTTGCAGGTGTATGGAAAGGCTATGATCCCGCTGAGAGCCATGTAGGCTACGTGACCAATGGCGTTCACATGCCGACATGGGCAGCTTCTGAATGGAAGGAATTCTATGGTGAGAAACTCGGTCAGCAGGTATTCGAAGACCAGA
Organism: Muribaculaceae bacterium; assembly: GCA_029060625.1. GTDB lineage: Bacteria > Bacteroidota > Bacteroidia > Bacteroidales > Muribaculaceae > Lepagella. The sequence goes on from JAIDTO010000150.1 coordinate 4,129, forward strand.
GCAACCCTGAGGCTTGGAAAGGCATCTTCAAGGTTGGCGACGACGAGATCTGGAACATGCGTATGACCTTGAAGAACAAGTTTATCAACTTTGTTCGCCGTGACTTCCGCGAGAAGTGGCTCCGCAACCAGGGAGATCCTTCAGCTGTGATGCAGATCATGGATAAGATCAACCCGAATGCTCTTATCTTCGGCTTCGCACGTCGTTTCGCTACATACAAGCGTGCTCACCTTCTCTTCAACGACCTTGACCGTCTTGCAAAGATCGTCAACAACGAGCAGCGTCCCGTTCAGTTCATCTTCTCAGGCAAGGCTCACCCGGCTGATGGCGCAGGACAGGGCCTCATCAAGCACATCATGGAGATCAGCCGTATGCCTCAGTTCCTTGGCAAGATCATCTTCCTTGAGGACTACAATATGACAGTTGCGAAGCGTCTCGTGACAGGTGTTGACGTATGGCTCAACTTCCCGACCCGTCCTCTTGAGGCTTCCGGCACTTCCGGTGAAAAGGCAGAGATGAACGGTGTGCTCAACTTCTCTGTGCTCGATGGATGGTGGTATGAAGGATATCGTTTCGACGAGCAGGCAGGATGGGCTCTTACCGACAAGCGCACATTCACCGACCAGGCTCAGCAGGATAAACTTGATGCAGCCACAATCTACTCAATGCTGGAGAATGAAATCATCCCGCTCTACTACGATAAGAACTACAAGGGTTACTCACCTGAATGGATCCAGTATATCAAGCGTTCGATCGGCAACATCGCTCCTCACTTCACAATGAAGCGTCAGCTTGACGACTACATCTCCCGCTTCTATGAACCGGAGGCTAAGCGTGCAGCAGAACTCAAGGCCCATGACTTTGCCAAAGCTCGTGAGATCGTAGCATGGAAGGAGACTGTAGCATCTAAGTGGGATCAGATCGAGGTGCTCGCAGTTGACTACAACGAGAGTGTAAACAACACTTATCACACCGGTAGCGACTTCACTGTGAAGTGTACACTCGACACCAAGGGTCTTGGCGACTCAATAGGTGTAGAACTCGTCACTTATAAGGAGCATGACGGTATGTCTGACTTTGCAGGAACAAAGCAGCTCAAGATAGTGGCTCAGAACGGTTCTATCATCACTTACGAGCTTGATGAGAAGCTAACTGACGCTGCCACATATCGCTACGCTCTTCGTATGTATCCGAAGAACCCGATGCTTCCTCACCGTATGGACTTCGCATACGTACGCTGGCTCTAATCGGAAGGTGGTTTACTGACCGCCTGTAGTGAAAAAAAACTGTAAAAGCATCCCGACAATTTAAGTTGGGATGCTTTTTTATCTTCCATTCCACCCTCTACTTTCCACTTTTTTCAAAAATATGCTTTACAACATATCAAAAAATTGCGGATTATTGCAAAATTATTACTAAATTGCGTCCGCAAACGCGAAAGACTCGTGTTTGTGACCTCCTCTCCACACACAAACCTATAAAATTTTTATCCATGAAGGTCTACAAAACTAACGAAATCAAAAACATAGCACTCCTTGGCTCCAAGGGGTCAGGTAAGACCACCCTTGCCGAGTCTATGCTTTTCGAGTGTGGTGTGATTAAACGTCGCGGCACTGTCGCCGGCGGCAACACTGTATCCGATTATTTCCCTGTAGAAAAAGAATACGGCTATTCAGTATTCTCCACAGTGTTTGCCGCAGAATTCAACAATAAGAAACTGAATATCATCGACTGCCCGGGTGCTGATGACTTCGTAGGGAATGCCTACACAGCTCTTGGCGTCACTGACATAGGCGTGGTGACTGTCGATGCAGAATATGGAGTGGAAGTGGGCACAGAAAACATAGTTCGCACCACTGCCAAGCTTAACAAGCCCGTCATCTTTGCCCTCAACAAGATGGATGGTGAGAAAGTGGACTACGACAATGTGATGGAACAGCTCCGTGAGCATTTCGGCAACAATGTCGTGGCAATCCAGTATCCTATCAATGCAGGTCCCGGCTTCAATGCCATCATTGATGTGCTCCTGATGAAGAAATACGAATGGGGTCCTGACGGTGGCGTACCCACTATCTCAGAGATACCGGCAGATCAGATGGAGAAAGCAAAAGAACTCAACGGAATCCTCGTGGAAGCAGCTGCTGCTAACGACGAAGGCCTCATGGATAAATTTTTCGGTGACGAACCGCTTACCGAGGATGACCTCCGTATGGGTATCAGAAAAGGACTTATAGAGCGTTCTATTTTCCCGGTCATTTGCGTAAGCGCCGGCAAGGACATGGGTGTTCGCCGTATGATGGAGTTCCTTGGCAATGTATGTCCGTTTGTTGATGATATGCCGGCTCCTGAGACTGTAGATGGAGAAGCTGTAAAGCCGGACGCAAACGGTCCGCTCAGCGTATTCTTCTTCAAGACTTCTGTTGAGCCACACATCGGTGAGGTTTCTTACTTCAAGGTGATGAGCGGTACTCTTAAGGCAGGAGCCGACCTTGAAAACGTAGATAGGGGAGGCAAGGAACGTCTTGCACAGATATTTACCGTCTGCGGTCAGATCCGTACTCCGATAGATGCACTTGAGGCAGGCGATATAGGCGCAGCAGTCAAGCTTAAAGATGTGCGCACAGGCAATACTCTTGATGAGAAAGGCTGCGAATATAAGTTTGATTTCATCAAATATCCGGCTCCTAAGTACACTCGTGCCATCAAGCCCGTCACTGAGAGTGACGCTGAGAAGCTTGCCGGCATCCTCACCCGTATGCATGAAGAGGATCCTACTTGGATCATCGAGCAGAGTAAGGAGTTGAAGCAGACTCTTGTCAAGGGTCAAGGAGAATTCCACCTTCGCACTCTTAAGTGGAGAATTGAGAATAATGAGAAACTTCCGATCGTATTCGAGGAGCAGAAGATACCTTATCGTGAGACCATCACCAAGGCAGCCCGTGCTGATTATCGCCACAAGAAGCAGTCGGGCGGTAGCGGCCAGTTTGGTGAAGTTCACTTGATCATTGAGCCTTACACTGAAGGAATGCCTGAACCGGATTCTTATAAGTTTGGCAGCCAGGAATTCAAGATGAACGTTCGCGACAAGCAAGAGATTCCTTTGGACTGGGGTGGCAAGATCGTTGTCTACAACTGTATTGTAGGTGGTGCAATTGATGCTCGCTTCATTCCGGCTATCGTAAAGGGTCTTATGGATCGTATGGAGCAGGGCCCGCTTACAGGTAGCTATGCCCGCGATGTGCGCGTGATGATCTATGACGGCAAGATGCACCCGGTAGATTCCAATGAAATCTCATTCCGTCTTGCAGGCCGAAATGCATTCTCTCAGGCATTCCGCGAGGCTAATCCGAAGATCCTTGAGCCTATCTATGATGTAGAGGTTCTCGTTCCGGATGATTATCTCGGTGATGTGATGAGCGAGCTTCAGGGACGCCGGGCAATCATCATGGGTATGGACGCTGAGCACGGCATCCAGAAACTTCAGGCAAAAGTGCCTTTGAAGGAAATGGCAAGCTATAGCACTGCTCTAAGCTCCATCACCGGTGGCCGAGGCTCATTCTCTATGGAATTTGCAGGCTACGAACTCGTGCCAGGCGACGTTCAGGAGAAGCTTCTCAAAGCTTACGCAGAGTCTCAGACAGAAGACTAAATATAACCCACTAACTTATCGTTTCGAAATCCGGCTTCCACTCCTATGTGGGTGCCGGATTTCTTTAGCAAAAGAGGGCGCTTCATGCCTGACAAGTCGAGAAGAAGGATGATTTCTAAATATTTGTTAAAGATATTTTCTATATTAAACTTTTTGCTTCCATTCTGCTCTATATAGTAAACAATCATTAACAGGATGGCATAAGCGTAAGCCGAAGCTTCCACAATACCGACTGAGTTATGAAGAAAATTTTACTTATCGTGGCTCTCTCCCTCTCGTTAGGATTTGGAAACATATATGCCGATGGCAATCACCGTGGTGGCAATAAAGGTGGCAACAAGACCGAGCAGAACAAGGGTTCTCGCCCCGGCAACGGCGGCAGCCACAACAATGGCAACCATCGACCCGGCAGCAGCGGAAATCACAACAGCGGTAACCAACGCCCCGGCAACAATGGGAATCACAACAATAGTCATAACCATCCCGGAAACTCAAACAGTAAACCGAACAATAATTTCCGTCCGGGAAATGGAGGAGGACATCACAATGACTATCGTCCCGGCTATCTGGGGGGGCATAGCGCACCCCGACCCGGTGTAGGGGCCGGTTTCCGTCCGGCAAATCGTCCGACTCCTCCGCCACCGCATCTCCGTCCGGTGCCACCAAGGAATCCTCGCCCATACGTTCCGCCAATTCCTAATCCGAATCTCGCGTATGTGATTGGAGCTGCCAATGTTATCTTCAACGGTATGATAATGGCCAATGTCAGCATCCCGACTTTCCAGGTTCTGGACTACGGTTATGCACGCGATGCTTGGAACGTCTACTATCTTGGAAGAGTGCTCCCCGGAGCAGATCCCGCTACATTCGAGATTCTACCCAATGGCTACGCACGCGATGCATGGACGCTCTACTACTACGGACGTCCCATCTGACAGATTTTTCGTAAAGACCTAATAATGAAGTTGTTTCGACCTATTTACGAAAATAAAAAATATCAAAATAATATGAAAGGATCAATTCTTTTTATCAAGCTTCCGCCATCTTTACGGCATCTTCCGTTTCATTCATCAGTCACGATGCCCGCATCG
>JAIDTO010000151.1 GCA_029060625.1 Muribaculaceae bacterium
AGAAGGTGATTTAGTATGCATGGCAACCGGAAATGATAGATGATATCATCATCACCAACGGAATCAGCAATCCATAAGGTAGATTCATAATTTATTGTTGTTTGGGTCCTTCCAATATGCAGTGTCTATTCTGTAATAATAGACTCCTGCACAAATTATAGAAGCAAGAGCGAAGATTCCTGTAAAACCCCGAACCCAAAGCACCGTACGCGTAGATAAGTTATCCCCATCAAACAGCATCCACAGAATGAGAGTAAGGACAATGCATGCTGTGGTTATGGTGACTACCAACCACTTACTGTTGGCAGATGTTTGACCATACTTAAAATATGCCATGCTACGGCTGTTCCGTCGTCTCAAATTATCATCCATATAATTTCTGGGAATATTGGAGCTTTTATCAGAAGTCGAAGATGAGGTTGGCGGAGACGTTCCAACCGTTGGTATGAAGACATGCACCAGGGACCGCACTATGGCTTACTGCATTGCCAAGGCCGAAGCGATAGCCGGCCGAAAGCTGTATGAAATTGATAATGTCGATGCCAATACCCAAGTCCCACCCGGGTTGGACAGCTTTGGTCTGCATGTGCTCAGGATTTGCCTTGCCGAGACGGAACAGGAGCGACGGCCCGGTATAGACCATCGGAGCGACGAGATTATTAGTCGAAGAAAGATAGAACTTATACTTAAGATGCAGAGGCACCTCGATGAAATCCCTTCCTAATTTAGCAGGCCCCGAGACCTCGTCAATCAGCCGCGAGCTGTAACGGGTGTAGAGCACGGCGATGTCGGGAGCGAAACCATTGCTCTCCATCTGATATTCGAGTAAAAGGCCACCGCTGAATCCACTTCCGTTTTTCATAGACATGCCTGGAGCATCACTCAGTGAGGCTTTAGCAAAGGAGCCCCCAAGTCTGAAGCCATAACGAAGTTGAGCAGACGCAGACAACGACATCAGCAAAATGGCCACAAGGAAGGTCAATGAAAAAGTCTTCTTCATATTATTATGATTTTATCGGAAACATGCGTTTGGAGATATAACAATCCTAAACCAAAAACAATTCTTTCGACACATGTTTTTATTCATGTTCTATGACTCCACGCTTTGCAAGCTCTATTTCCTGAGCCATTCTACATTGTGCCTCCGGTAAATAATCTACAAAATTGCTAATTGCCTTTCCTTTGGTCTTATATAGATTTGCTTTCAATGCGTTATCAAGTGTATGTCGGCTCCACCCTCCTATTATACATTCCTTAAGATAATATATAGCACTATCGATTGTTTTACATTTTGTAATTATATTAATCTGATGTCTCCAGGCTACAAGACCAAGAACATCTGGAAAAGAAAAAGGCATTTCTGCACCAAGCTGGTGCAGTTTTACAAGCGTCTGACCCTTTGATGAAGAGATTGTTTCCATAAGTGTCTGTAGCGCAGTCTTAGCCTCTGGTGTTGAAAAAAAAAGAAACCAAGCTTTCATATTCCATAGATTTCTGCTGCTAAAGCCTTTTTCTTTCGGGAAAGCAGTCTGAAGATCAAAACTTAATTGCTCTACAACACCACTACCCCATCTTTCCTCTGCTTTTTTCACAACCAAGTCATGTCCGACACTCCAATTAAACTTTAGTTTCTCAGCATTAATTTTAAAAGCAGATTTAATCTGAGCAGAACGATAGCGCTGCTCTATTTCAGAAAGCCAGACATTATAGTCTGAATCTATATGAAAATCTTTTACCCTTACTATATGGGGTGAGGTATTTAAGATTCCTTTCTCTATCATAGTGCGAAATTAATCATAAATTTCCATATAATCAAACTATGCATATAAATTTATTGATAAACTTAGAAGAAAGTAGGTATTGCAATAGAAATTCAAAATGCCAATGTCGACATGGCGATGAAAAAGTATAAAAACGTTAATGAAGAAATAAATAATTATAGAGTGTTTTCTTTATATTCATGCGCTTTAACTGAAATAAATTTTGTAAATTTGCAGAATGAATAGAAATGAACGCTTATCATATTCGCAATACAAATGCATAATGGACGTTGCAATCCGTGTATGCTGCCTTATATATATTGTTGCAGCGGCAACTGTGCGCGTATTCGCCCAGGGAGACCGTGACTGGAATCCGCATGCAATGCCGGGTGAAGGGGAACCTTTGGAAACCGTCAAAGATCCCTCTGCCTGGACACTGACTTATCCATTAGGATTCCATATTCCTGCAGAAGTGGACACAGCTCAATATAATTATCAACGCAGGAGTATTCCAATAATGGCAAGCGATGCTTGGGCCACTACAGGCAATCTCGGCTCGCCAGGCATGAACCTGCTATGGTTTGAGAAGGAGAAACCGAGTGGTTTCCTCTTCTACGATGCCCTTGGCTTCTGGATGCCCAGTTTTGCAAAGCAGAAATTTCATAATACTTATATACCAACAACAATTCTACAATATAACTATTGTGGAACTTCTGAAAATCACCAAGACCGCCTGCAAGCAGACTTTGCCGGGAATGTGAACCGAAACATAGGCATAGGAGGTTTCATCGACTACCTTCATTCGAAAGGATGCTATAATTATCAAGCAGCTAAAAACTTTAATTTCGGGCTTTCTGCTTACTACCATGGGGACCGCTACGAACTCCAGACTTTCTATCAGCAGTATGCTCACCAGAATCTTGAGAACGGTGGAATTACTGACGACCGCTACATCACCGACCCGGCTACCGTACAAGGAGGCGTGACATCCGTTCAATACAAAAGTATCCCTACTCGCCTCACTTCTGCCAAGAACCTTCTCAATGGTGCAGAATTCTATATGAATCATGCTTATAAAATTGGATATTGGAGCGAAGAGGAGGTTAATGACACTTTGACACGCGATATTTACGTACCTGTAATGAAAGTGCTCTACAGTTTTGACTATCGCCATTATCGCCATACATTCAGTGAGAAAAGTAGAGCACAAGACTTTTGGGAAAATTTCTATTATGACCAAAGTTCTACCTATGATAATACCAAGCTAAACAGCTTCAGCAATACAATAGGCATATACTTGATCGAAGGGTTTCGGAAATGGATGAAATTCGGACTTTCAGCTTATGCTACTTACCAACTCAATCAGTTCACTCTCCCTAATGCCGGCTATATGGCAGAGACGGAAGATGGAGATGCGTCGGAAGGACAAAACTCTTCATCCAATGATTCCGGCTTGACTCCGCTACCCGCTTCAGGAATACCGGATGCCAAGCATAACCAGAATTTTGTCTTTATCGGTGGCAGAATTGAGAAAGCACAAGGATCGATCTTGCGCTATAATGCCGATGTAAGATTTGGACTCAGTGGCGACGCTGCCGGCGACCTTGAACTGAACGGACAGATTCTCACAAACATCCCATTGTTTGGTGACACTGTAGCGATCGAGGCTCATGGAGGATTTCACAACACCACCCCCGATTGGCTTACAAAGCATTATGTATCCAACCACTTTATCTGGAGCAATGACTTCGGCAAGATTCGTTCTGTAAAGTTCGGCGGTTCGTTGGAAATTCCTTGGACAAGGACAAAAGCCACAATAGATGTCGAGAACTTACAGAACCATATTTATTTCGGTAGCAATTTTCTTCCTCAGCAATATGGAGGCAACGTGCAAATCATGTCGGTAGGGCTCAACCAGGACTTCAAGGTTGGAATTCTCAATTGGAACAATCGTATCTCTTGGCAGGTTTCTTCTGACAACAATATCATCCCCCTGCCACAACTCAGCGTCTACAGCAATCTATTCATAAAGGCAAGACTTTTCAAGGTTCTCCATGTTCAAGTTGGAGTGGACTGTGATTACTACACAAAATACAAAGGATATACATATCAGCCTGCTACCATGACCTTCTGCAATCAGGACCAAACAGAATTAGGAGGTTACCCCTTCTGCAATGCATATGTCAATCTTCGCCTCTATCGATGCAGATTCTATGTGATGATGAGCCACGTGAACCAAGGTTTGTTCGGAAGCAGATACAATGAGTTTTCCCTTCCAAACTATCCTATAAATCCACGACGATTCCAGATAGGTCTTGCAGTTGACTTTGCGAATTGATGTTGTGGAGTTGTGTAGCAATGTGGGGGTGAGACTTAAAATACATTGTCATGGAAAACTATAAAAGAAACTCAAAACCGAAAACCATGCAGATTGCAGTCTACGGACTGCTGTTGGTCATCGTAATCATAGCTATGTTTGGACTGCGACACATGTCGAAAGGACACGTCGCAGCTGACAACACCGCGAAGGAAGACACCATACATGCTGCTATTGTATATGGGCCGGATAGCTATCGGGTATTGATCTCAGAAGATGGGAATGACAGCATCATTGGCATTAATTATCATTTGCTTGACGGACTGCAAGAGGCTCTTGGAGTGAAAGTGGTGATGCATCCTGTGATCGACCGAGAAGCTTCCATAGAGAAAGTTGCTACCGGAGAATATGATATACTGGCTTCTCTTCCAGCAGACAATCATCTTAGGGAAAAATTCCTGACATCAAGAGATATCTACCTTGATAGAATGGTGTTGCTGCAATTAAGAAAACCCAATGGTACTCTCCCCGCAAGGAGTGCGCTCGACCTTGACGACGACACAATACATGTGGAGCAAGGGAGTGCAGCAAAAAGACGTCTTGAAAACTTACAAAAAGAAATCGGAGGCAATATAACCATCATAGAAGAGCCTGAACTGAGTGAGGAATATCTTGCCATCAAAGTTGCTAAGTCAGCCTGGAAATTTTCAGTGGTGAATGAGAAGACTGCCAAGAAAATGAAGGAGCAATATCCCGACCTTGACTACTCAACTCCCGTAAGTTTCACACAGTTTCAGGTATGGGTAATGCCACAAGGGAAAGACTCTTTGCTTAGACTCGTCAATAAATATCTTAATCAGAGATTGGAGTCTAAATAAACCCTCATGCCCTGACATTGTTATAAGGATATGAAAAAGATCCTTACCATTGCCATGCCGTTGCTTATCGCAATGGCATTCATACGTCCCGAAGCCAAGGCATGGGATATTGACGCTAAATATACCGGACCGAAGACGGTCACCACTGACATTTCCTGGCATCCCGACATTCTGCCGGGATACGAGGCACGCTACGTGGATCAAGGCGAGCAGTTTGACGGGCCATGCCGCTCCACTATAGTCAGATTGAAATGTAAGAAACCATCGAAAAAGGGATTCCTATATATCCATGGATTCAACGATTACTTCTTTCAGTCTGAAATGGGAGAACGTTTCGTGGATTCAGGATATCATTTCTATGCAGTAGACCTTCGACGTTACGGACGAAGCAAGGAGCCATGGCAGTATCCATATAATATACGCGATATGCGTAAGTATTATGATGACATTGACTCGGCTGTAGTACAAATGCGACGCGACGGCATAGAGGATATCACTCTTGGCGGACACTCTACGGGAGGACTTACAGTGATTTCCTATGGTGTAGACAAAGGTAAGGATATTCCTGTGCAAAGGATAGTCACCGATTCTCCTTTCTTAGCATGGAACTTCAATTCATTCTACCGCCATATGCTGATACCGGGTGTGAGAAATCTTTCTACATTCATAAAAAACGCCAAGATTCCACAGGGGAAATGTGACGGGTATGCCTACTCTCTTCTTAAGCAATACGATGGGGAATGGACATATAATACAGACTGGAAGATGATATATTCACCTCCAGTGACTTTCTCATGGGTCGGACAGATACAATCGACACAGAATCGTGTGAAGAAACATGGTGATAAGCTTGCTGTCCCGGTGCTTATCATGCACTCGAGCCGTAAAGTAGACGGATGCAACTACGATCCGAGCTTCCAGTATGGCGATGCCGTCCTTGATCCGCATATGATCCAGGACGTAGGTAAGCGCATACAAAAGATGAGTCCAAATCCGGTGACAGTGTGCACCATCGACTCCGGCCTACACGACCTCATCCTCAGCAAGAAGCCGCACCGTGACGCAGCCTACGACTCAATTTTCCACTTTATCGCCCGATTTTGAATTAGGGTATAAATCTCTATCAGATGAACGGAAATTCACCGGCAACGAGAAATACGATGGCTTTGGCTTGCCATCATACTCAGCAGGAATAAAACGAGGCAATTTGTGAACCACCCGAAGAGCCTCATTGTCGAGTAAAGGATGAACACCTTTTGCGATGGCTGCATCTTTTACCGTTCCGGTCTCATCGATGATAAACTTGACGATTACGCGCCCTTCAATATCTTTTTCTCTGGCTTCTTCAGGATATTCTATATTTTCCAGAAGGAAACTGAAAAGAGCATCAATCCCACCCGGGAATTCGGCATATTTATCATATTTAAATAAAGAATCGTCCACTCCTCCAACTATCACTGCTTCCTGCAGTGCTTTTGCTCTTTCATCTTCCTGAGACTCTTCCGAAGTAGTTCTGACCTCATTGCCTTTTGAAGATGGTTCAGAGACATTGACTCGTATCATTTTTTCCATCTCCTCCTGATATGCCACCTCCCCGAATTTATCATCGGGCCCCATAGCAGTAACATCGACCTCAGCAAGTTCACTTTCACAAAGATTTTCAGAACTTGTAAACGATTTTTCTATCGAATCGGGAAGCGTATCTGAACTTTTGGCAGCTACGGATGATCCACATCCAGACATGAACAGGCCGGCGGATATGCCGGCAAGAGCCACTGCCTTTCCAGCCAAAGCACGTGCCTGAAGCTGACATTCAAGCCAACGCACCTCTGACTCGCATTTAGGACAAGTTCCACTACAATCTCCCTTGTAGCGGCATTCCTGCGTTATGAAGTTGATTTCATTCGCCTCAGCAATCTGCCTTCGGATCTCCCTGAGGATCCGGCATGTCTGTTTTCCTCTCGTCATGTCTCGTAGATATTTTCCCGCAAATATAAGATAAAATATTGAATTCTACAAGAAGAAGTTGTTTCGACTTATTTACGAATACAAAAAATTTCAAAATAATATGAAAGGATCATTTCTTTTTATCAAGCTTCCGCCATCTTTACGGCATCTTCCGCTTCATTCATCAGTCACGATGCCCGCATCGCTCCTT
>JAIDTO010000152.1 GCA_029060625.1 Muribaculaceae bacterium
CTTTCTTACAACTGAGACATCACCAAACGCCGTTAAGAAAGCTTTTGCAAAATTAGGAGGAATGGAGGTTTTAGGAAATATACGTATAGTCAAAAGTAGGATATGACGAGTGGAGGACGCACGAGCCGTGCGTCCCTACAAGATAATTGGGGAAGTCAGGATAGGATTTCGGAGAGGAGGCTCGACATTCGGTCGATGGTGTCTTGCTGGGCGCTGAGAGTCTTTATTTGCTCTTTGAATGGGGTTTCGTCATGGCGGAGGAAGAGACGGATAATGTGTTGCCAAGGTGCTTTTACCTGTGACCCGAGTCCAAGTCTCAAAGTCAGGAGATGAAAAAAAGTCTTGATGAGTGCGGAAAACTCTATGTCTGAGACATCTTGACTCAGACACCAGCAACACTCATATGCTTCATTGCGTTCTGCTATTCCCCTTTCTTCCAATCCTTGAAGCATAATCTCAAACAAACGGATTGCCTCCTGAATGTTAGTTACCCGCTTGTTTACTTTAGACACAGCTGTGACATTGGAGGCGAGACGCTTGAGGAATGTTTCGTAAGCATCAAGGGTGAATGCAGTCTTGATCGTAGGATATAAAATCGTGTTTCTATCGGGCATAATAACTTCTAATCCCGTTCCCTCGATATAATCCTGGTAGGCTGCTGCGAGGATTAGAAGGGCTACGCATGCCACATCGTGTGGCGACTCATCCTCGTGGAGGGAGATCCAAAAGGGCCAGAAGGTGCGGTCGTTGTCATTGTCGGTGTCGCGAAGACGACAAGAGAAGTCCTTTTCAGGGAAGACGTTGTTTAGTCGGCGCAAACCGAGAGGGAGTATGGCATTCCACTCTTCGAGAGCTTTCGTTGTCTCTTCCGAATGGTCAAAACCCGGCAGTGTCGTCGAGCGACATCCGAAATAAATACCGTGTGAGGGATGGTAAATATCGTATTCAATCAGCATGTCGTAACGGCGGTGTCTATCGGCGCTTATGACCTTTACCTCACAATGCTCTATATATCGTGGTATGCCTGAATGAAGGATCCATTCAGGGTCGCATCCTTCAGGCAAGAAGTCGAGAAGCCTCTCTATATGGTGGATGGAGGCGCGGTTGCTCCAATAGTATTTATCGGGGTTCATCTTTTATGACATGCGGTCGCGGTAGTCTTCGTAGGTGAATTCGCGGAGGAGGATTGGATCGCCTTCCTTGGGTTGGAGCCAGATAGAGGGATGCTGTATGCCGTTGAACATGTTGGTTTTCACTGTGGTGTAGTGATTCATGTCGCAGAGAGTCAGTTTATCGCCTGCTTTCAAAGGTTTCGCAAAATCCCAGTCTCCTACGAAATCACCGCTTAGGCAGGAGTTGCCTCCAAGACGATATGTATGGCGCTCCGTATCTCCGAAATGATGGTCGCCTGTGCGCAGGTCGGTGTTTTCTTCTTCAGGCAAAGCTTCTGCTATGACAGGCTTATATGGCATCTCAAGGCAGTCGGGCATATGGCATGCAAAGGAAGCGTCGATTATGGCAGTCTTTATTCCGGCATCCTCTACCACATCAAGCACCTGAGTGATGAGATCACCCGTCTGCCACATGAAGGCGCTTCCGGGCTCCATTATTATCTTGAGATTAGGATATTCCTTATGAAGATCTTTCATCAGTGATATCAGGAAGTCAATGTCATAGCCCTTTCGGGTCATGAGATGGCCGCCACCCATATTGAGCCATTTTACTTTTGGAAGGAGATGGCCGTATTGCTGCTTGAGGGCTTCGAGCACTTTTGCAAGGTCTTGGCTATCTGATTCACATAGAGCGTGGAAATGCAGCCCTTCGATTCCTTCGGGGAGACCGTCGACAAGGGCTGATGCGGATTCACCAAAACGGGAACCTGGCACGCAAGGATTGTATATATCGGTTTCGATCACACTACAGTGGGGATTGACACGGAGTCCGGCACTCACTGGTTTCTCCGGATGCTTGGCGTTCCACTCATCAATCTGAGGCTTGAAACGGTTGAATTGCGCCAGTGAGTTGAAAGTGATGTGCGTGCAGCCTGCGAGAAACTTGGGGAAAGTCTCGTCGGTATAGACAGGACAGTAAGCATGCACGTCATGACCGAGATAGTCGAGAGAGAGTTGCATCTCGTTGAGAGAACTGGCTGTGCTTGCGTTGAAATAGCGCTTAACGATTGGGAACGTTTTCCAAAGGGCATTAGCCTTGAAGGCCATTATGATCTTCACGTCAGCTTCCTGCTCCACATGGCGGAGGAGTTGGAGGTTTCGCTCTATGCGGTCTTCGTAGACTATGTAGTATGGGGTCTTCATATTTAATTTAATGCATAATTCAT
>JAIDTO010000153.1 GCA_029060625.1 Muribaculaceae bacterium
AGTATTTATAATGAATTAGATTGCTGTCTGGCTTATCTGCGGCTCTTGAGCTGCTTGCTGACGTTGCGGTCAAGCTTTACGGAAGCTGCTCCCTGCGGCACAGCCTTGTAGAATGCCGGGAATGCAGCTGCCTTCACTTTAGGCATGCCTGCGAGCTTCATCTTGGCAAGTGCCTTCTCCACCTTGCCGGTCTTCAGTGCCGGAGCATGTGCCGGAGCGCCAGCACCGCCTGCAAGGTCAAGATAGAAGTACATGTCGCAGAGATACGGACCTTCTCCGCCAAACCAGAGGATGAAGTCAGACGGATTGCCACCGGTCGGCTCCATTGTGATCTGAGTGCCCTCTTCGTTAAGCGTTCCGAAGAAATAGTCGGGAAGGTCATCGGGTTCCATACCTTGTTCGGTCATGAAATAGTAGCTTGCGGAAGCGAGGTAGATTTCATCAGAGCCGTCAAGGAGACCTACAGAATTCTTCGGGAAGTATACGCGTCCGTCGCCAAGGATAGCGAATTCGATGCAGCCGAAGTTGGCGCGGCCAAGGCCGAGTGCCTCTACATACTCTGACTCTGCGAATGGATCGGTGATACGGTAGAGACCCTTGTATTCATCGCTCTTGTCCACACGGACAGTCATGTCTGTCTCCGGGAGCTCACCACCCATCATTGCGGCGAGGGTGGGAAGGAATGTGTCCACATAGAGTGCATTGTTGGTCACGGGGCTCCAGTTGGCGTATGGATCGAAGGTAGTGTAAGAGAATGATGCGTAAGCAGAGCACTTGGCTTCAACTGTGCCGTCGATTGCCTCGTTGTAGCCTACTGCAACCACTGTATATTCACCACTTGACGGGAAAGTCATGGCTACGTTCTGAGACTTCTCGATACGTGAGATTGTGTAAGTGTCCTGATCGGGATCTGTCATCTTCTCGATTACAGCGTTCACTTCCTCTTCCTCGAGCTCTCCGTCTACAACTGTGTAGTCTACGTAAGTGACTGCCTCTGTGAAGCTGAAGTTAACCATCTCATAGTCCTTGCCACCTACTTCCATCTGGCCCTGGGGCTGTACGGTCAGCTCATACACGTTGGTGTCCTTGTAGCCACGGAGCTGCAGGAACTCGTTGCCGTTGCCGAAGCTTCCCAAGCTGATATAGTAGTAAAGATTGAGGGTGAAGAGACCCGTCTCAGGATCAAAATTGGTAAGTCCCTTGTACTGGTCGTTGCCTGTGTAGGTATATGTGTCGGCTACGATTACGTCTTCATCATAATTGGCGTTGTATGCGAACGCCTGCGGATCTACATGCACGATCTTGCCGCCGTCTTTTGTATAGGCTGTCATGAATGTTTCCCAGCTGTTGGGATCATCATAGTCAATAAGCCACTGGAACTGGAACTGGATGTCGTTGGGATTTGTAGGCACTGAGCGGGCAAGTACACGCACGGGATCTTCGGTTCCGCTGTAATACTGTGTGAAGGTAAAGCTGCCCTCTCCGTTGCGTATTTCAGTTTCTTCTCCTACGATGAAGGGAGCCCAATCAGTGTATTCCTCCTTATTGATGCTGAGGGTAGTGCTGGTGATGCTATATTCGTTGGCATATTCAGGATCTACTGTCAGCACGATGGGGTAGTAGTGGTTGCCCGTCATCTTTGCTGGATCGTAGGTCACCTTGATCATGGCATTGGGACTTCCTGCCTCGAAGTTGACATCGGTCGGCACGCTGATCATGCTGCCGAGCACTCCATCTTCGGCACAGGATGCATTGATCTTTACCGACTGTGCCGGCATTTGTGCGGTGACGTCGCCGTTTTCGTCAAGCTTATTGAGGTCGGGGCGATATACGTAGAACTCGAAGGAGTTCTCCTCTGCGCTTACTATCTGGGTGTAGGCGTTCTTCAGGAAGAAGACACGCTGGCTGTCGCTCACGCTTCCGGCCGGGATGTAGGCGGGATCGTTCTTGCTGTCGCAGGAACTAAGGCCTGCGACAGTGATCATAGCGACTGCACCGAATGAAATATATTTGTTGAGTGTCATTTGTCAGGAATTTTTGATTATTCGTACTCGTAGTCGGCTACAGGAGTAGGCATTGAAACGGATGGGTTATTGTCAGCTTCGGTCATAGCCGGGTTACCGTTGACCTCAGACTGCGGTATAGGAATGACGAGCACGTTGTCGTCGGGCTGAATGTCAAATACCCAGATCGGATCCCAGCCGCCGCCGCGACGGTCAAACGGTTTCTTGAGACGCATAAGGTCGTAGGTGGTAAGGCCTTCGCCCCAGAGCTCTACACGACGCTGCTGCCAGCATTCCTCCTGCACTGCTGCACCGCTACCGGCGAAGTTGTAGGCAGGGTCGCGGTATTTCTGTACAAACTGATTGAGGATTGATGCACCGTCGCCGCCGCTCATTGCTGTTGCCTCAGCCAAGATGTAGTACATCTCTTCGATACGCATCAGAGGAATGTCGTTGGAGTTGGTGCCTGTGCCGAGTTCATTCTGATAGGGAGCAAACTTGACTTGAGTGTATGGGGGCATGCTGTTGCCGTCGCAATATGCTTGCTGCGCCTCGCTCAGACCTGCGCTGTAGCCGTCGGAATCAAGGAACCAGTTGCGGCGAACGTCGGTGCGCGGGATGGAGTTGAAGAGGGCGATGTTGCATTTGCGCCATGCACCTACCGATGCGTAGCCGTAGCAGAGTGAGCCGATATGTGAAGGCCAGTTGATGATGCCTGATGTCACTACGCGGTCTGTCTCGGCGATGGCGATGCCCCACATCCAGTTGCTTTCATCAAGAGAGTTGAGGCCCGGGGCGGACGCTGTCTGCATCGACATGGGGGTGCCTTTGAAGTTCTTGATGGCGGCCTCTGCGTCGGCTGCTGCATCGGCCCAGTTGTTCATCACGAGATTGACGCGGGCGCGGATACCGTAGGCAGTAGAGAGGCTGACGAAACGTTTGGGCTTGGAGTCGAGCACCTGCTCCGGTCGGAGACCGCTTTCCTCAAGAAGGCGGATTGCCTCGTTGATATCGGAGAGGATTTGGTCATAGGTCTCCTTCACTGTCGAGCGCGGACAGCCGTTGACTGCTGCTTCATCAGAGTTCTTTTCCGTGATAAGCATAACGCAGGGCTTATCCTGGTTGCCAACATATGTGAACTGGAAGATCTGTGCGAGGTTGAAGTAGTCGTTGGCACGCATGGCGTACCCCTGTGCCATATAGAACTGAAGTTCGGGATCTTCTGTCTCAGGATCGATTGACTTGATGGCTGCATTGGCGGCGAACACCTGACGGTAGTAGTGTTGCCACGCCAGATAGGATATGTCGGAATTCGGCGCACAGTCGTTCATCGCTGATCCGCTGCGAAACCAGTTGTAGCCGATGTTGTCACTTACCATATCGACCGCACGGTTGTCAAGGAAAAGCATCACAGCGGGGATACCGAAGTCGTTGTGCTGGTCAAGTATCTGGCAATAGGTGGAGAAGAGTCCTGTTATGCCGGTGATCGACGCGCGCGCCATCTCCGGGTTGTCGTTTTTGACCTGAACCTTCTGGTCTTCGGTCACGTACTGGTTATATGGCTCTGTCTGAAGGTCATAGCAGCCGGTGAGTGCGGTCGCTACCATCGAGCCGAGAACCGAAAATAATATATGTTTTTTCATTTTTCGATGTCTTAAATGTTAGAACTGCACACGTATGCCGCCCGAGATAGCGCGGATGGGTGAATAAGTTGAGCTGTTGGATGTGCCGAAGCCCTGACGTGGGTCGAGACCACGGCGCTTGCTCCAGAGGGCTACGTTTTCAGCCGCACCGTAGATACGTAAGGACTCAAGACCGAGCTTGCGTGTCCATTTTGCCGGGAAGGTATAGCCAAGTGTTATGTTGGTGAGCGAGAGATAGTTGCTCGAGATGTAGAAGCGGTCGGATGTAGAAGCTGTATAGTTGTCGCCTGCATTTACACGGGGCACGTCGGTCACCTGTCCGGGAGTTGTCCAGCGATTGAGGATATCTACGTGGTAGTTCTGTCCGAAGTTGTCGGATTTGGCGTTGTGCATCAATGCCTGGTATGTGCTGTCGAATATCCTTCCGCCAAACTGATAGGCAAAGGTCATGCCGAAGTCGATACCGTAGGCGTTGAGGGTGGTGCCGAAGCCGCCGTATGCCTTAGGAAGCAGCGAGCCGCTTTCCTTACGGTTTACGTCAAGAATCGGATTGTCGTCCGCATCCTTCTTGCCGTTGTAGACATTCGACCATGTAGCGAAGTCAGCGGGGAGCACTACATTGCCGTCAGCATCGTAGTAATCCATTCCGGTGTTGAATTCCTTGCCGATACCGGCGTTGGCGAGTTCCGGATGAGCTGCGTAGTAGTCGTCGTTGAATCTTGCGGTATACATAGCTTCACCAGTCTGTGGATTCACGCCTGCGTAGTGGGGAAGATAGAGCTGGAAGCGAGATTCTCCTTCTTTGTAGATATAGCTGCCGTTGACCCATTGGCCGTCTTTCACGAGTTCCTTGGGAAGCTTGGTGATCTTGTTGCCGAGGGTTGTGATATTGGCGTTGATGCTCCAGCTGATGTCCTTGGTGTTGATGATGTTGTAGTTGAGCTCAAGCTCGAATCCGTTGTTACGCATCGAGCCTACGTTGACAGGTATAGATGAGTAGCCAAGCGATGGTCCTGTTGGCAGGAAGAAGAGCATGTCGCTCACCTGGCGCTGATAGTATTCTACAGTACCGTCAAGTTTACCGTTGAAGAAGCTGAAGTCGAAACCTAAGTTGAGGTTGTTGGATGTTTCCCAGGTGATGTCGTGGTTACCCTTGAAGACGAGTGTCGCGTCGTTCCATACGCCGTTGGCGCCTGTAGCCTGGTATTGGTCCTGCCATGCATAATAGTAGTAGGAAGAGGATCCGAGGTTATCGTTACCGTTCTGTCCGAACGATACCTTGAACTTAAGCTGGTCGACAACTGTCTGGTCGTGCATGAACTTCTCCTTGGCGATGTCCCATGCACCTGACACTGAGAAGAAGTTACCCCAGCGATGTTCCGGTGCGAAGCGAGAGGAAGCATCGCGACGGTAGGATGCCTGAACGAAGTATTTGCTGTCGTAGTTATACTTGGCGCGGCCAAAGATACCGCGGGTAGAATAGTCGATGGGACGGTAGCCAGAGCCGTTCTTGTTGTCGATGGTGTTGGTCACCCACCAGCCGTCGGGATCATAGAGGTTCTCGCCATAGGCATAGCCCTCTTCCATCTCATGATGGAAAGTTTCGTAGCCCACCATGAGGTCCATGTTGTGGACATCTCCGAATGTGTGGGTATAGTTGGCAAGAGCCTGGAGGTTGATTGAGTAGCTGCGGGTGAATGCCTGCTCAGCCCAGCCTCCGCTGTTGGCGCTCTGGCCGTAGAATGGGTTGCCCATGAGGTGTGCGCGGTCGTTGCTTACCCAGTAGCCGGCGTTGCCGGTGATGGTAAGGTCTGAGATTGGGTTGATGTTGATATACCACTTGCCGTCGAATACGTCGCTCAGATAGTTGTCTTTATTGTAGTAGAGGTTGCCTACAGGGTTGGCAAGCGACATGAAGTTACGTGAGAACCGGGTTGATGCCCCGTCGCCGTAGTCATATATGGGGAGGTCATAGATTTCGTTGCGGAGTATCTCTCCGTCGGCGCCACGCACGAACATCGGATACACGGGTGCCATCTGGTTTGCGATGAAGAATACGTTGCCTGATGAGGTAGCGTAGTCGAGGTCCATGTCGCCGGGGATGTTGCTGTTGGTGTAGGTGTAGTTGAGTGTAGTGCCTATCTTAAGCCAGGGCTTTGCCTGCCAGTCTACTGAGGTACGTGTGCTCAGACGATTGAAGTCGGAGTTCTTGATGATACCGGTATCGTTGAGGAATGTGCCGCTGATGTAGTATTTCAGTTTGTCGGTACCGCCGCTTATGCTTACAGTATAGTCCTGACGGAGACCACTGCGTATGGAGTTCTTAGTCCAGTCGTCGGGGGTATAGTAGTATGTTTTGTCGGTATAGCCGAGGGTAGCGTTGGGGTTGATCTTTCCGTTATGTCCGATCAGGAACTCTCCTTCGGGCACTGTATAGATCTGATAGCCGGTACCGGTAAGGGTCTTGGTGGCTGCGTTCTGCCATGCGAGCAGGGAGTTGCCACCGTATGTGGCAAGGCCCATATTCTGGTTGTAGAGGCCTTCATACATCATCTCATAGTACTGGTCGGTGCTTGTGAGGACGTTGTAGTTGGGGATTGCACGTGTGTTTGCACCCCAGCGTGCGTCCACAGTCACGCGGGCGTTGCCGGCTGTACCGCGCTTTGTGGTGATCATAACGACACCGTTAGCTGCGCGTGCACCATAAAGGGAGTTTGCTGCAGCGTCTTTGAGGACGGTCATTGACTCTACGTCGGATGGTGCGATATCGGAGATGGCACCGTCGAAAGGTACACCGTCAAGTACGATAAGAGGGTTGCTGGATGCGTTGATGGAGCCTACGCCACGGATACGAAGTGTCGGTGAGCTGCCGGGACGTCCGTCGGACGAAAGCGTCTGAACGCCTGCTACCTTACCGGTAAGTACATTGGTCACGGAGCTTACGAGTGCATCCTGGATCTGGTCTGCCTTTACGACTGATGCAGAACCTGTGTACTCGGATTTCTTTGCTGTTCCGTAGGCTACCACGATCACGTCGTCGAGCTCCTGGGAGTCACTGAGAAGTCCGATCTTGAGGTCTTCTCCGATTGATACCTCCTGGCTGTGCATTCCCACATAGGAAATCACCAGTTTGCTTGCCGTAGCCGGGATGTTCTTGATGACGAAGTTACCGTCAAGATCGGTAGATGTACCGAGCGTCGTTCCCTTCACCACGACCGTTGCCCCAATGATAGGCTGGTCATCGCTGACAGAATAGACATAGCCGCTTGCTGTGCGCTGTCCGAGCGCCGATGCAATGACCGCTGTCATTACTGCCATAAGTACTAGCAATCTTTTCATCTTAATTAGTTTAAGTAAAACAATATGGTTAATTTTTGTTGTTATTCTTTACCTGTTTTCACAAATATGCATCAAAAAGAGTGCGATTCTCACCGCACACCCTTTAACATAAAAACACAATTTAGTTAAAAAAG
>JAIDTO010000154.1 GCA_029060625.1 Muribaculaceae bacterium
TTCCTTCTTAAATGGGATGGAAAGTCTGCAGAACTTCCGGGAATTAAAGCTTCAGACATTGAAGAGATATCAATGATAGGAGGCGGAAAGCTAAAATGGAATGATAAGGACGGCAAGGTTTTTGTAGAAACAGTCACTCCGGCTGACGACGGACCTGCTACCGTAATCAAAATCAAACTAAAATCAGACTTGACAGCTCTCTTCATCGGTGATTCAATCACTGATGGAGGCTGGGGAAGAAGCGCCGGTAAGGCGCTTCCTTCGTCTAATCGCAATAAGACAGACCAGAACCATAATTTGGGCCACAGTTATGTGATGCTTTCTGCCGCAAAGATGATGGCGGAAGATCCTAAACTGAAATGCAACTGGCTCAACCGTGGTATATCCGGTAACACCATAAAGGAACTCAAGAAGCGTTGGAAAGAAGATATGATTGATGAAGATCCGGATGTACTTACTGTGATGGTTGGGATTAACGATGTATATAAGTACTATAGGGATGGAGGAACTGAGGAATTCGATGTAAACAATTGGACTGCAGATTTTAGAGATATTCTTACTCTGGCAAAAGATGCTAATCCGACTGTAAAGATAATATTGATGTCACCATTCGTAGCAGAAGGGAGAGCAGTAGACAGTAATATTTACCCCCAAGTGAAAAAATCAATTGATCAGTGTGCAGATAGCGTGAAGAAACTTGCCAAGGATTTCGGGGCCGAATATATCGATACCAACAATCTTTTTAATTCTTTAACTTCCGGCAATCCTAATTCAAAAAGATGGCTTTGGGACGGAATACATCCTACGCCTGCCGGGCATCAACTGATTGCAAACCTTTGGACAGAAAAAGCTAAAAAGAAAAAATTGATATTCTAAACCATACAATAATTTACATAATCTGATTGATTAATGTTACATCATGAATAAATCTTTTAGGATAATAGTCTTTCTGCTTGCACTAACCATCTATTCTTCAGTGAATGCCGGAAGTCCTTTTCAGAATGCTGTTGACTCCATCGCTGCACTCAAAGGGGGAGGAACGCTCGAAGTCCCGGCGGGAATTCATGTCACGGGGACACTGCAACTTAAATCTGGAGTAAACCTGCATCTTAAGAAGGGGGCTGTAATATTGGGAAGTATTAACCCGTATGATTACGACGGCTATATCGAGACTTCGGATGATCTTGCTAATGGAGTTGCCGACAAGTGCTCTAAACCTCAGTTCGGTCTTATAGTAGCACGTGATGCTCACAACATTTCCATCACCGGGGAAGGAACTGTAGATGGTCGCGGTCTTGAACTCGCTCTTGCCATCGACAGTCTACATCATATAGGAGAACGAGTGGATCCGAACTATAATAGACGCAGAATGCGCCCCTCCTTACGCCCCAAACTTCTCGACTTCGAAAATGTGGATTCTCTGACAGTCACTGATGTCAGGCTTAGGGCATCTGCAAGCTGGGGATTCTCACTTAACAAGTGTAATGATGTTCTCATTAAAAACATAGATTTTGTCAACAGGGCATACTGGAACAATGACGGTATCGATGTTGCTGACTGTCATAACGTGCTCATATCCGGATGTGACATAAACTCTGCAGATGACGGCATAGTGCTCAAATCTTTCGATCCAGATGATAGAAACGATAATATTGTGATTACAGACTGCAGGATAGCAAGCAGTGCAAACGCTATCAAGATGGGAACTGAGTCTTTCGGAGGATTTCGCAATATCATCATAAAGAATATCAAGATCAGGGATACATTCCGGTCAGCCATAGCTCTCGAAAGTGTTGACGGAGCTGTGCTTGACAATGTTAGTATTGATTCGATAGAGGCAAAAAATACAGGAAACGCTTTTTTCATCCGGCTTGGTCACAGACGTGGAGAGAAACCGGGGGCGCTCACAAACGTAGAAATCAGCAATCTTTCCTGTGAAATTCCTTTTGGCAGACCTGACAGCGACTATGACCTAAGAGGACCTGACATCAACACCATCCACAATCCATTTCCGGCAAGTATAACCGGGATTCCCGGACACAGGGTTGAAAATGTAAAGCTGAGTAATATTAATGTCTCATATCCGGGTCGAGGGACCAAAGGAATGGCATATATTGGAGCGTATCGCTATAATGACGTGCCTGAAGAGATTGCTTCTTATCCGGAATTTCACATGTTTGGTGAATTACCTTCATGGGGATTATTTGTTCGACACGTTGATGGCCTTAACCTTGACAATGTCAAAATGTCTGTGCGAGAGCCGGATTACCGCCCCGTAATGGTAGCTGCAGACGATGTGCTGAATATCT
>JAIDTO010000155.1 GCA_029060625.1 Muribaculaceae bacterium
TTGCGCGGGTTTCGGGCAATGTTGCCGACGATCGTCCCTTTGTCTTCATCGAAATCTCCCCATACCAATGCAACGTATTCCCGTCGTGTTGTCTTATTGAAGAACTGGAGCCCGAGATCGGTTTTTGCCTCGGGGGTTTTCGCTATCACGAGTAGACCGCTCGTGTCTTTATCAATTCTATGCACGAGTCCAAGACGTGGGTCGCTTACGTCATAGTCAGGATTGTCGCGGAAGTAATAGGCGAGGGCGTTGACAAGCGTGCCGTGATAGTTACCGTGGCCGGGATGCACTACAAGCCCGGCAGGTTTGTTGACCACGAGGACATCTGCGTCTTCATATACAATGTCAAGTGGAATATCTTCAGCAATGATTTCAAACTCATAGCGTGGCCTGTCCATCACTATGCTGACCACGTCGAGAGGTTTGACTTTATAGCTTGACTTTACAGGCTTTCCATTGACAATGATGCACCCTGCATCGGCAGCTTGCTGAATTCGGTTGCGAGAAGTCTTGGTCATCCTGTCGACCAAGAATTTATCGACACGGAGAAGTTGCTGTCCCTTGTCAGCCTCGAAACGGAAATGCTCATAAAGTTCCCTTCCGTCTTCTGTCACATACGACGGCTCCTCAACGCTTTCCTCTTCCGGATTCTCACCTTCGTTAATATCCAAGATCTCTTCCTGGTCGTTGATCATTAATCCTTGATTAGTAGCCATGGTTAGTAGTATTCATATGATTCTGTCTCAGTAGGTTCAGATTCTTCTACCTGATAGATCTCAGGGGAAGTCTCCTCTTCCAATCCGGTAGGTTCTGACAAGTTGTATCCTGGATCCAGATCGCTTTGCAAGGAATCTCTCACTGCCTGCAGATTTCCATCGAAAACCTCCATGACAATTCTCGCGTTGACAGGCACCTTTTGAAGTTTCTTCACAACTTTTCCGTTGGCATATATTTTTGAGATGCAGTCATTCTCACCAAGGATCTTTATGACTCTAATGTTCTTGAAGCCTAGTTCTTCCAGTCGGGCCTTGCCTTGACGGAAAGAAGTGGATTTAAGCGCATCTTCACGTGGGTTATTGTCTTCATCAATGATAACCTCTTTCGGGTGCACCGCATTGATATACAAAAATATCTTTCTTCCCGGTTTTACAACGGAGTTGGACTTTGGGAACTGTTCGATGACATATCCGGGTTTTTCGTCTTCTTTATACAGGGAATCTCGTATATCCACTTTAAATCCTTTTGAATGAAGGATCTCAATGGCCTGGGTATACGACATCTTTTCTACTCCCGGCACCACGCTGCTCTCACCATGGCGGGTGAAGATGGCGAATGAGAAGTATAATATGCCAAGTCCGGCAATTCCTACAAGGATGATGATTATTAAGTTTGCAAGCACTGGATGCTTGGCAATGAATCCATTTTCTTTCATATTCTCTTCAAAAATCGATAGCTGTTTTGAAATCGACTTCAAAGTTAATAATTTTTATTGTAAAAATCATCGTTGTTTCCAATTTTTTTATTAACTTTGCATGCTAAATGCGCTAAAAGCGCTACACATCTATACGTATAAATGAGAAAGCTACTAAAGTTTTGTATGTTATGCTCTGTGGCAGCCGTCGCTATGACATCTTGCGGAGAGTATAATAAAGTGCTGAAAAGCACTGATATGCAATATAAATTCGACTATGCGAAAAAAGCATATGAGAATCGAAAGTATATGCAGGCTATCACGCTCCTGCAAGATTTGCAGATGCCGATGCGTGGTACTGAAAACGGGGAGGATGCTACGTTCCTTCTTGCCATGTCATATTTTGAAAATAAAGACTACCTGAATTCAGGCGTGTACTTCAAGAATTACTATCAGAGGTATCCTCGCGGAAAATATGCAGAACTGGCACGTTTCTATTGCGGTTATGGCTACTATCTCGATTCTCCGGAGCCTCAGCTTGACCAAACACTCACACTAAAGGCAATCGAGGAGCTGCAGGGCTTCCTTGATTATTTCCCCAATAGTGACAAGGCCGGTCTTGCCAAGAACTCTATCTTTGAGATGCAAGATAAACTCACGCTCAAGCAGCTTCAGAATGCCCAACTATATTACAATCTTGGAAATTTCCTTGGCAATAACTATGAGTCGTGTGTCATAACTGCAAAAAACGCGCTTAAGGAATTCCCATATTCGAAGTATCGCGAGGATTTTGAGATGCTGATCTTGAAAGCAAAGTTCCAGCAGGCTAAGAATTCTATTGCTGAAAAGAGTGAGGATAGGTATCGTGATGTGATTGATGAGTACTATTCTTTTATCAATACATATCCGGAGTCAAAGAATCTTTCTGAAGCAAGATCAATTTTCAATATTGCCTCCAAGCATGTAGGGGAATAAACATATATCTCTAATTTTAGAATCAAAAATATACAATCTACATACGTAAATCATAATTGCATATTATGGACTACAAGAAGACCAACGCACCGCTTACGACAGTCACACGCGACATGATCGCAATGGCAGAGCAGACCGGAAATGTATACGAGACTGTCTGCATCATTGGAAAACGTGCTAATCAGATTGCCGTAGAAATGAAAAAGGAACTGGAGAAGAAACTCGCAGACTTTGCTTCTACTGATAATCTTGAGGAAGTATCTGAAAACCGTGAGCAGATCGAGATTTCTCGTTTTTATGAAAAACTTCCCAAGCCAACACTTATTGCAACTCAGGAGTATCTCGAACATAAGCTTTATTTCTCAAATCCTCTTAAAGAGCGTGAGAAGCTCAACGATTGATGAAACTTCTTCTCTTTAATCCTGAGACTGAATACGCCCTCGCTTCGGGGGCGTCTTTTTATACTCCCCCGGCTCGTGTAGAGAAGTTGAGGTTTGATATGCAACTTCTTCCTGAGGCTTGGGCTGAGCCGGAAGATATAATTCTTGTGGATGATGTCACTCACCTAAAGTCTCAATTCAAGCTTGTGCAGTGGGATTATCTTGGGGATTTGATGGGTGAACATCCTGATTTGATCATAGAACCTTGGGGATGGAATCAGGCTCTTGTCAGGAAAATGCTCGATCATGGGGTGCCTGCGGATAGACTCCCTGATAGCAAAGTTATTTCAAGAATCAGAGAGTTGGCACATCGGCGCACTACCGTGCAGCTTGCCTCTCTATGGAATGAAAAGGTAGAAGGGTGTTTTCAGACAGATCTGCCTGTAGAGCTAACATCAATAGAGTCATGCATGGATTTCTATCGAGAGAACCCCGGATGCTGGTTGAAGGCTCCATGGAGCTCAAGTGGGAGAGGAGTGATCAATACTTCAGCGGATATGACGCCAGAACTCGTAGAGCAATGGTGTCGTGGCATTATTAGGCGCCAGGGAAGTGTGATGGGAGAAACCGGTGCGGACAGAGTGGCTGACTATGCCACGGAATGGCGTATGCAACATGGCAAGGTGGAGTATTTGGGACTGTCTTCTTTTTCCACGTCCAATAGAGGAAAGTATATTTCTAATAATTCGATGAATCAGGCTTCGATGAGAGCAAAGTTTGATTCCCAATCAAAACTGGATATAGCTACCGTCATATCAATTCAAAAAATGATACTCGAGCACGTTTTGACAGGATATGAAGGATTGTTTGGCGTAGATATGATTGTGGAGGGTGGTGGCAAGTTGCGTCCTTTTGTTGAAGTCAATCTTCGACGCACTATGGGTATGATTCATATCATACCATAGCCAATACGGAAAAATTCACATTTGTAGTCTTTTGTCCTTAAAATGCGTTTTCCGTAAACTACAAGGTCAATGTCGATGGGGACATCTCCCATTTTCCGAGATATTTCGTCTCTTCCGTTAGCCTCTTCATATTTCTTGCAGATGCTTTCGAGGCGGTCGGGTGGCAGACTGGTGAGTCCTCGTGCAACAGCATTCAGATACTCTTTGCTTCCACCATGACAGTCAGGGGTGGCATAAATAGCAGAGCATCTGAAGTCGGTCAATAATCCAGAAAGCCATGTGATACCTTTTTTGACATTCTCATATCGGCATCCGCAGTTTGATCCTATAGAGAAGATGACCTCTGATGCAGCCGCTTCATCTGTTTCGGCAGTGTCGGCGATTGCCATTACTTTGACTTCTTTAGGGTAATAATGGTGATTTCAGGATTGCTGGCTCCGATTCGGAAAGGCATGCCGACTTCCCCGGCTCCAATGTTGACATAGAGGGAAGGGTGTTCAAGATTCCTTTCCAGTATACCGCTCGTCTCCGGATTACCGAAGTCTTCAATTTCGCCAATTCCATTTTCGGTATAAAATCCTCCCCAGGTCTGATATCTTAATGCTGCCGGAGAATATCTTTTTCCAAAAGCATCGAAACTCACTTGCATGGCATGCGTATGTCCGGAAAGGCTGAGGTCGATATTAGTGATTTTTCTCACTTCCTGCACCCAATGCTCCGGATTATGTGTGAGAAGTATTTTGAAATTCTTATCTTTGATGCTTTTATTATTCTCAACGGGATATGCTTTCTTGAGATCTCCATATTTTCCAAATGGAGGTTCACCCCAATTCTCAACGCCTATCAGCGCAATGGAATCTCTCCTTCCGGATTTACTCTTTACTATGAAGTCATGTTCATTATTGAGCATCTTCCATCCTGCATCAGCTTGAATTTTCTTAAGAGCCTCCAGATTCTCAGCTTTGGCTTCTTGCGATGGCCAGTCGACATAATCGCCATAATCATGGTTGCCGAGAATGGAATATACTCCATCGGTGGCTTCAAGTTTTGAAAGAATCTTGGCGAATGGTTTCACTTCATCTGCCTTTTGGTTGACAAGATCGCCCGTGAAAACAATAAGATCAGGCCTTAGATTGTTGACATTTGTGACGAAATCAGTGAGGAATTTTGTGTCAGTGCCCCATGTGCCGAGATGAAGGTCGGAAATCTGAACAATTCGGTATCCGTCGAAGTTTTCCGGCAGACGTTCTGAATTTACTGTGAGGTTTACATGCTGAATGTGCGTACGCGTGTATAGGATCCCGTGCCAGACAAGAGCAAAACCAAGGATGCCTAATCCGCCTCCAACATAATTGAGCCAGGTCCATCTTCTGCCTCTGAAAATGAGTGGAATTCTTCCGATAATAGAGAAAACGCAGTAGATAAGCTTGGGAATATAGATGCTGAGATATACGGTCAGCATCCACATTATGGCATATACACCCCCATCAAGATCTCTTCTGGGGAGAGCCACTACAACACCAAGAAAAATCCACAGCAAGAAAGAAGAAATTGCATAGGCATTGCTGAATGCCCACCTATTTCTCGACTTTCCCTGTCGAATATCGGTCCAGATATAGAAGTCAACAAGTATGCTGACAGCAAAAAGCGTTATTATTACGGGTAAAGGCAATCTCATCACTCAAATCCTCCCAATATTGATTTTAATTTGTTTTTGAGCGGGTTGGCATACATGATGAGAATCATCTCACGCATGAATGAATGCTCTTCTTCTGTTATGTCTTCCACATCGATCTTCGTCAGCTGGCTCTCAAAATAGGCGAGGCATTCCTGCTTTTCTTCCTGTGTGTATTTATGAGCAAATCTGTCGGTAGAGTGCAGTGTGTCGTAAGCCACATAGTTTATCGGGAAAATCTCATAGCCCCTATGGATTGCTGAATCGATAAGAGCGCACACATATTTTGCAGCCTTATTGGTGTCTTTGAATTCTCCAATCTCATCAATCCTGACGTTGATGCGCGGAGTAAGTTGAAAATGCACTTTACCCTTGAATTTCAGTAGGCCAATCTCCATTGAGAAAAGGTCATCACGCTGCGATTTCTTGAAGTCGGGATTTCTTCTTCTCTGAAGAAATTCCTTGACTTTCAGATAGTCGTTGGGGTCATACTCATAGCTTATGGATACAGGCATAAGATTGATTTCCTTTATCTTCTGCATAAAAGTGCCTTCTCCACCCATGGAAAGCATTTTGACGAGTGATTCCTGCGTATGGTCGCTTGAGTCTTTTGCCCTACCTTCTCGTTGGGCAATCCATACAGATTCATGCTTCTCCATGATAGCATAATGGATATATGCAGAAAGCTTCTTGGCGGCTTCCAGACCTTCCCGCAAGCCTGTATTGCGTTTCACTATAAAGCTGTTGTTGAGCCTTACAAGATCTGAAATCCAGTCAAATACAAGAAGATTATTGCCGATGGCTACTTCAGACGTGGGCCAACCTCTGCGCAGGAATGTCAGATTGAGAAAAGATGCATCAAGCACAATGTCCCTATGGTTGGTGATGAAAGTGTAGCTGAGAGCCGGATTGAAATATTTTGCTCCCCCTAAAGTAATGCCTGAGGTAGTAGTCTTTCCAAGCATCTCAAGGAAAGGGAACATGATCTTGTGCTGGAAATCATTCCGGTTGTTGATGTGCTTTAATTCATCTATGAGTGCGGGGATATCTTCTTGGGGCATCACATAAGATATTGCATGAAGAAACCCCGGATCTTTTATTAGCTTATCCAGGATCGTGCGGAAGACCGAGTCATCGTGTGGAGCTATATCGCTGAAATCGAAATCCTTGTTTGTCATCTCAACACTTCTTGTATTTTGGGTCGGCGGCTTTCGCCGCACGCTGTATATTAGATATTTATTATTTCTTGATTTTGTGTTTCTTACTTCACAAAATCAGAATTGCGAGGTCAACGTAAAACGCAAAACGTTCGACGAATAACCTTTTCGCTACTCAATTGCAAAGTTACAAAATTTATCCGTATATTCAAAATGAAAAACCATAGATTTTCTTACAACTAACCCTCTTTTTTCTTTTTCCCATCAATTATGGGCATCACTACGATGACAGAGGATCAGAATTTAGATGCTCTTCGATACAAAATAATGCCTATGATGAGATATACTATATTGGGAATCTCCATTGCTACAGCCGGCGATGTATATCCATTGATGGCAAAAGAGGACGTAATGGTACTGAAAAGTATGTAGCTGAAGCTTAGCGCAAGTCCAATGCCAATGTTTATACCCATGCCACCTTTCACCTTCTTTGATGAAAGTGACATTCCGATAAGAGTAAGTATAAAAGCAGCTGCGGTCTCAGCAAGCCTCTTTTCACGTTCGATCTCAAATTTCTTGATGTTGGCCACCCCTCGCATCTTCTGCTTCTTTATATAGTCGGTAAGCTGCGGGGTCGTGAGCATTTCTTGGTCGTTGGAGGCTATAAGAAAGTCTTTGGGTTCAATGGGAATGATGCTGTCAAGGGTGATTCCTTTGCGGATTTTTTCATTCATCCCATCAAAATCTCTTATCATGTAGTCTTTCAGCTTCCAATGATATTGCCGAGTCGAATCATACTCCACTGAGCTTGCAGTGAGTCGAGATATGATAGCTTTTCCATCAAACTTGTCGAGTGAAAACCGATATCCTTGCTTGGTGGTATTGTCAAACCTGCCGAAATATGCCACTTCTCCGGGACGCACCATAAGCTGGATATTCGTGCCGTAGGCTACCGCCTTGTTCTTGACATACTTATTGGTATACGCAATTCTGTCTACATTAGTGGGAGGAATAATGTAATTAGACAATGCAAATGTCAATGCTGCTATAATTGCCGCGCCTATCATATATGGGCGAAGAAGACGCCTGAATGTGATACCGCTCGAAAGCATCGCAATGATTTCCGAGTTGTCAGCAAGCTTGGTTGTGAAGAAAATCACAGAAATGAAGACAAAAAGCGGCGATAGCTGATTTGCAAAGTACGGAAGGAACGACGCAAAGTAGTCGAAGATTGTTTCCTTGAGTGGTGCCGTAAGGAATGCATCAAGTTTCTCTGTTATGTCAAACATTGCGATGACAAGGAGGAGAAGGAGAGTGGCAAGAAAATACGTTCCCAAGAACTTCCCAAGAATGTACCTGTCAATTATAGGCAGAGGATTCTTGAATTTGAAATTCAACTTGAATCCTTTCCTTTTCTTTCTTTCTTTTGTGGATGCGACCTCTTTCTCAGCGCCCTCGTTGGCAGTTTCTTCAGGCAAAATCACTGCATCCTCCTGAAGAAGAGTATCATCAAGGATTGTTTCATCCTTTATCAACTCTTCTTCGAGTTTGCTGTCGAGTATGTTTTCTTCTTTTGCCATCCAATTCTTAACTCAAATACAAAATCTTACATTCGTGAAGTCACTCTTTCTACCATTTCTCTTTTCCATGAAGGGAAATCACCGGCTTCTATGTGTTTTCGGGCTTCCCCTACAAGCCAGAGGTAAAATCCAAGGTTGTGGATGCTTGCTATTTGCATGGCAAGCAGTTCATTTGCAATAAATAAGTGACGTACATATGCCTTTGAATATACTTCATCGACATATGTCGGGCCGCCCGGATCAAGCGGGCTGAAGTCGTCTGCCCATTTCTTATTGCGCATGTTCATTATTCCATTGCGAGTGAAGAGCATACCGTTTCGTCCATTACGGGTTGGCATCACACAATCCATCATGTCAACACCACGGTCAATAGCCTCGAGGATATTCGCAGGAGTTCCCACTCCCATAAGATAACGAGGTCGATCTTCAGGAAGAATGTCGTTGACGATTTCTATCATCTCATACATCTTCTCTGTGGGTTCTCCGACAGCAAGCCCCCCTATGGCATTGCCGTCAGCACCTAAATCAGCCACAAATTTAGCTGATTCCTTGCGCAATTCAGGATATACACACCCCTGTACGATAGGGAAGAATGTCTGCCGATATCCATAAAGCCCTTCAGTTTCATTATATCGCTTCCATCCTCGCTCAAGCCACCTGGTGGTAAGTCCGAGCGATTTCTTAGCATACTCATAGTCAGAGTCGCCCGGGGGACACTCGTCGAGAGCCATCATAATGTCAGCTCCGATCACTCTTTGGATGTCGACAACCCCTTCCGGAGTGAAAAGATGCTTGCTCCCGTCGATATGACTTCTGAAATGTGCACCTTCTTCAGTCAGTTTGCGGTTTCCCGACAAAGAAAACACCTGGAAGCCACCTGAATCTGTCAATATGGGAAGTTCCCAACCATTGAATTTATGAAGTCCTCCGGCTTGGCGGAGAATTTCAAGTCCCGGCCTTAGATACAGGTGGTAAGTATTGCCAAGAATAATCTGAGCCTTAATATCATCGCGAAGCTCATGTTGGTGGACAGCTTTAACGCTACCCACTGTGCCGACCGGCATAAAGATAGGAGTCTTTATCTCGCCGTGAGCGGTCGTAATAAGTCCTGCCCTGGCTGATGTGCCGGGGCAGGTATGTTGAAGCTTGAACTCAAGTGATCTCACTTTATGATATCGTACTTTTTGAATACCTTTTGAATGGCTTCAAGTGAACGAGTCACCTGATCTTTAGTGTGGGTAGCCATCAGTGAGTAGCGGATAAGGGTGTCTTGGGGTGCGACAGCCGGAGACACAACCGGGTTAACGAACACACCTTCCTCAAGAAGATCGCGTGTGACAGCGAATGTCTTATAATCATCGCGGATGAAGAGCGGGATAATTGGAGTAGAGGTGTGTCCAATCTCGCATCCCATGGCACGGAAGTTCTCAAGTGCATAGTTGGTGATATCCCAAAGATGCTTCTGGCGTTCAGGCTCATTGAGCATTATGTCCATAGCCGCAAGTGCCGCAGCTGTTGAAGCCGGGGTGATCGATGCGGTGAAGATGTAGCTTCTTGAGTGGTGACGAAGGAAATTGGTGATTTCCTTGTCTGTAGCAATAAACCCTCCAAGAGATGCAAATGATTTTGAGAATGTACCCATGATGAGGTCGACATCGTTGGTAAGACCGAAATGGTTGACCACTCCTCGGCCACCTTCTCCGAAGACTCCAATGCCATGAGCCTCATCTACCATCAGGCTTGCATCATATTTCTTTGCCAAGTCTACCATCTCAGGAAGTTTGGCGACGTCACCTTCCATAGAGAAGACACTGTCGGTGACAATAAGCTTTATGCTTTCCGGCTTGCATTTCTTAAGGACATTCTCAAGCGAGTCCATGTCGTTGTGCTTGTATTTGAGAGGCTGCGAGAATGAAAGTCTGCGTCCTTCTACTATTGAAGCGTGGTCTTGCTCGTCACATATCACATAGTCTTCGCGTCCGGTCAATGTGCTCACGACTCCAAGATTCGTTCCAAATCCAGTGGAGTAGACGATTGCATCTTCTTTCCCCACATAGTCGGCGATACGGGCCTCAAGTTCCTTATGGATGTCGAGAGTGCCGTTTAGGAATGGACTTCCCGCCATGCCGGTGCCGTATTTCTTGGTGGCTTCCACGGCTGCTTCGATCACCTTCGGGTGGTTGGTGAGTCCCATATAGGAATTGGATCCGAACATCAGGACCTTCTTGCCGTTCATGAGAACCTCTGTGTTCTGTTCGCTTGAGATGGGACGGAAATATGGATACACTCCCGCAGCCTTTGCTTTCTGCGGGGCATCGTATTGCGATAGCTTTTCCTGTAGTTTCTT
>JAIDTO010000156.1 GCA_029060625.1 Muribaculaceae bacterium
CTATCTGATTCTGTTCTCAGGAGTCAGCTTTCGGGGTTGGCTTTCCAATGGGAGGGGCGTGAAATTCTTCCTGCCATAAGAGAGCAGTATCCGGAGTTCAGTTATATATGCTCTGAGAGCGAATGCGGAAACGGAGATATGGACTGGAAAGCAGGAGAACATACATTCTTCCTGATTGGTGACAACATCGGGAAGGGGTGTGATGAATGGTATAATTGGAATTTTCTTCTTCCAAAGAGGGGACGAAGCCAATGGGGATGGGAGCAGAATGCTCTTGTGGAGCTTGATCCGGAGACCCATACTGTGCGCTACACCCCGGAATATTATGCAGTGAAGCATTTTTCCAAAGTTGTAGACCAAGGCGCAGAGATTTCGGGCTATGCTTACAATGATGACAACCGAACATCGGTATTGGTAGCGAAGAATCCGAATGGAAAGTATGTGGCTATAGCCGGCAATTTTTCTGATGATACGCAACCCTTGACAATAGAAATCAATGGAAAATATCTGAATGTCAGCCTTCCGGCTCATTCATTCAACTCCTATATTGTCAACTAAAGCTTTAATAATAATTATTTTATAATAATTTTAGAAGTATAAACACTCAACTACTTAGGGGATTTAGATGTTAGATTAATATATAAAAATCAAAATTTACTACTATGGATTTTATAACAGAAAAAGATAGAATTTACGCGACTGACCCGGCAGGTAATGTAATAGCAGAAGTAACATTCCCGACAGAAGACGGAGTCTCGACAATCGATCATACATTCGTGGATCCCTCGCTGAGAGGAGAGGGAATCGCAGGAAAGCTTGTAAAACTCGCGGCAGACAAAATCCTTGCAGAGGGCAACAAGATAGCCGCCACGTGTTCATACGCCGTAGCATGGTTCAAGCGCCATCCTGAATATCACTTGGTATGTTCAGGTCCGGTTGCATGCCGAATCGACCGAAGAAAATAATACGGTTTTATGGGAAAGTTATTGGAAAGACGTAAGGCCGTGCATCATTTCGGCAATCTGCCGGGAAACGGCACCGTGGAGCATTGCTCGATGAGCAGTGATGTGTTGGGTGTCAATAAGGATTTTTCAATATATCTGCCAAATGGTTATGAAGAAAGTGACCAGCGTTATCCTGTCCTATACTTGTTCCACCCGGCAGGGGGGACACATGAGATGTGGATAAGTATGGGCAATCTTCCTCAGATAGCTGACGATGCCATCCACTCCGGGATGGCAGTGCCGATGATAATCGTAATGCCGGATGCCAGCGGCAACGGTGATTTTCATCTTGGGCAGCATTTGGGCTATTTTTCAGTTCAGGGGTGGGATTATGAATCGTACTTTCATAAAGAACTGATTCCGCTGATTGATTCAACATATCGGACCATTGCGGATAAGAAGCACCGAGCAATCACAGGAGCATCAATGGGAGGGGAAGCTGCAATCGCCTACGCCCAGAAACATCCGGAAGTGTATGGTGCGTCATGCGCGATGAGCGGGATACTCGGTCATCCAGAGCAAAGCCAGATGGCTCAAACCGACAAAGACTATGCGGCTTCGCTTATAGCCAATGATCCATCGGCATTTGTTAAGAACGCCACGCCACAGACTATCGAACAGCTTAAGGGGATAAGATGGTATGCGGATTGTGGTGACAGCGACTACTTCTATGAAGGTAACGTAGAGTTCTTTCTCGCCATGAAGAAACAAGGAATCCCAATCGACTACCGAATGCGCAGCGGAGTTCACGGATGGTATTACTGGATCACCGGCCTTGCACCAATCCTGCATTTCCTGTCCATCGGATTTGAATAAATGCTTATTTTATGAAGATTTGATAAAAGTGTCCTAAATTTTAGGACGCTTTTGCTTGTTTCTGTCCTAAATTTTAGGACACCTTGACCTTAAATACTTTAAAGTGGCTATTCAAGCATTTATATCTTCCAATCCAAACATAATTGTAATAATCAGCAGATATATCTTCCAATTCTTACAAATTTGCGAGAATCGGCAGGTATACCTGCCGATTTTGCAACTATCCTTAACCTAATCGCAGAACCTCACCTACTCAATTAAGATAATTGGCTCCTTATAACCGGATAGCTCGAATTTTTTATTAACTTTGCAGAAAAACATAAATATGATCAATTCAGACTTCGAAAACATATTGATGGGCAAAGGCATTAAACCGACTGCGAATAGGATACTTGTCTTGAAAGAATTAATGAGGAATTCCCATCCGGTAAACCTTGCGGATCTGGAAATCGCCTTAGCTCCCATGGACAAAGGGAGCATCTTCCGTGTGCTACAGCTCTTTTCAGAGAAGGAGATTATCCATGTGATTGAAGACGGAAGCCGATCATTGAAATATGAAGTATGCCATGCGGAGGACCATCACACAGCTGCAGACCAGCATCCGCATTTCTACTGCGAGAAATGTGGTGAATTATATTGTCTTGACAGCATATCCTTGCCCGACATAAAGATTCCTGATGACTTCCAGATAAAATCTATCAACCTTATGATCAAGGGAATCTGCCCTAAGTGTATAAAGAACCGAGACATGGTCTCATAAAAAAAAAATGAAAATGACAGAACTTGAAGCCCTGCGCGAGCGACATTCAGTAAGGAAATATCAGGACCGTCCACTTGAAGAGAGTACTATAAAGGCCCTACAAGAAGAAATCTCAAAACTGAACCACGAAGGGGAACTACATATGCAGTTGGTGCTCAACGAAAGGAAAGCTTTCAAGGGTTTTCTATCATATGGGTCATTCTCCAATGTATCAAACTATATTATGATAGTCGGGAAGAAGTCCGACTCTCTGGAATACAGAGCGGGATACTATGGGGAGAAGCTTGTGCTTTTCGCTCAGAGCATAGGTCTCAACACCTGCTTTGTAGGCTTGACCTACAAGAAGATAGAGGGAGCCTTTGAAGTTGGCAAGGATGAAAAGAT
>JAIDTO010000157.1 GCA_029060625.1 Muribaculaceae bacterium
TTCTTCCCATTATGGCTGATGTACCCATATGATTTTAAGTCAGATATTAATTGACCGATGTATGATCTGGAGAAATTAGTAAGTTCTTGAAGGTCTTTATATTTTAAACCCCGATCAAATGAGATGAGGTTAAAAATCTTACGAAGGGACTCAGATAATGAGAAAGTAATATCCTTCGTTTTATCAACCTCATTTTCTGTATCCTTATCTATCTCCTCAATATGAGCCTTTCGCTCGATTGAGGAAAACCAAGTCTCAAAGTCGTTTTAAGTCAAAATACATCATTCTTGTATGGAGAGGTTCATTGTCTCTGAGTTCAAATACTAGTCTGCCTTCTTCATCAAAGCGCTTAAAAGCTATGCGTTCCACTTCTTCAGTTTTATGCATATATAAGAATCCATTGTGTTCATAATATGCAAGTGTCTCTGGTTTGTTAATGGCATCGACAACAAGAAAGCGGCAAGCATTATCATTGTCTGTAGCAATATTTTGATCTTTAATAAAGTCCATTAGTTGACGACCAACGTGTTTGCCTTGAAAATCTTTATTTACACCGAGACGCCCTATTAAAGTCGCTGGATATGTCAGATTGCGTTTTTCATTATTGAAAATGCGATTGAATCTATTACGTGAGTTCTTAGGAAGTCCTGAACTTTTTATGCTGTCGTTGGCAACTGTCATGAGGCATACGATTTTGTGAGGTCGGCTATTTGTGACCCAACAGTATGTTTTCCCAAGCATTTCTTCCTCATAGAGGAATACGTCCTTTTCAAAAAACTCATCAAGATCTTTGTCTCCACATGAAAATGGATCACAATGAGATTGTACTTCCTGAGTATATTGCATCAATGTGCATTCATTCTGCAATATAAATTGTGATTCCATATATTACCAGACGAAATGTTTATGAGCTTCTTTTATACTGCGTAATTCCATTTCTCTTTTCTGTGACAGCCGAGGAACAGGCCGATCAGAATATTTTTCGGTTTCATTGACAAAATCTATAGCTGATTGTCCTGTGAGTACCGGTATTTCTCTAATTGCTATTGCCATGGGTGTTATATGATTATAATTATAGACTCGATGCTTAAAACAAAATGTGTGCGTAACTGCTATGCAAATTTATTAATTTTTTGTCATAAAAATGATTATTTTGATAATTTTAACATATACTAATATGTCAGGTAACTATTCGGCATAAGTCACCGTGGGCTTCAAGGGCAAGCGAAGCAATGCCCCTTTGAGGATTATATCGGAATAATTGATTAAATTATCTCATGTATAATTATATAAGAAGATGCAACTCCGTTTGCCCTCAGTGGAATTTGAGCCTAATGATTCCATTTACTGTCATCAGAACTGAGTTGGTTATGCACAGATCTTATTCCAGCGCAGGAACTTGCAGATCCCCACAGAAATAATAAATCTGAGCCAATCGGACAGTTCTGCGCCTCAGAAAGAGAGGTCAGCGCCTAAGCCTCCAAAATTCCCAAATTCCTAACAGTGTAGATTATGCCCAGACCTTATTCCAGCGCAAGAACTGGCAGATACTCACAGAATAAATGTTTAGAAGTAAACAGTTATGCTTGAGGCATGGTAACCATCGCTGATGGAGAGGGTATTATTATGACCGCGCATTAGCTATTCTCTCAGCTTCTTCGGCAGAGACTTCGATGGGCTGTCCATTCCCATCGGCTATGATGACCGTCTGACCTAATTTCTTTTTCAGGTCGATCATCTTATGATATGAATCCTTGAGAGCCTTATTGAGCTTGTCGTTGAGTTCTATTTTTTCCTTCTCTGACATATTGAGTTTTGAATTATGGTGTATAAGGTATTGTCTATTATCTTGTGAGAATTAGCAATAATATTTGTCTCATTATTATTGTCATATAACGCCCAATAGTCTACTATCGGCATGAAAATGCGGAAAAGGTTGTCGAGGCCGAGCCAATATCGGCGAAATATTGTCTCCACGGGGATGTTATGTCCTCCTTCAGAAACCCTCTTCTTAACTCGTTCGCAAGCTACTTCCGGAGATTTAAGCCAAAAGAACAGCAGGCTTACATTATATCCCTTTTCCTGAGCCTTTAGAACAAGATTCTTATAGCTACGTGTAGCCAATGTGGTCTCTATAGCAAAGGACACACCATCTGCCATCAAGGTCTCAATTCGCTCCAGCATAAGTTTACCAGCCTGAATGGCCACGGATTCTGGACAGAACGGCGAAAGTCCTTTTGCAATCTCATCTGCATTGACGAATTCCCTGCAATTCAGGATTTGAGGCAAGACATTGAATGAAGCTGTTGTCTTTCCTGCTCCATTGCACCCGGCGATTATGTAGAGATTCGGCTTTTGCATAAGCGGTGTCTGCTAAGGCATCACACATTCCGTGTGCCTTAGCAATCGCAAAGATAATAAATTTTCGTCATATCCACTCATTTTATGGTTAATTTTCATCCTTAAATTTTGCAGTTGAACAAAAAAACATACAGGTTGTCGTAGTTGTCAACGTTGTTGCATAGACGATGTAGGCGGTTGGGAAACCGCCTTCCCATAAGTCTGATACGCTCTGTGGCTGGGAAGTCTCCCCGGATCAAGACCATTCATAGTTCACTTGCCATGAGATATTATAGTGGAAATGTCGAGTATGTCCCTATTTAAGCTCAGGGTATATTTCCTAATAAAGTTCGCTCTAAATATCCTCAAGTAGCCGAAGTTGTATGGCAGTTAGAGTTAGAACGCGCGTGGACGCGCTCTGAGAGCGCTAAATGTGAAATTCGATTTGCAAATTAGCCGATTATTTTGTACTTTTGCAAGTTGAAAAGGGAAGCAGGGCTAAATGGCCTGATTTCGTGTGCTTAAACAACCGATAACAATACCTTTATGGATATATCATACAAGTGGCTTAAACGCTATATCAATTTCAATGAGTCGCCAAAGGAATTGGCGGCTGCTTTCACTTCCACCGGCCTGGAATGCGACCAGATTGAGGAGGTGGAGTCAATCCGCGGAGGACTCCGCGGCCTTAAGATAGGAAAGGTGCTGACATGCGAGCCTCATCCTGACAGCGACCATATGCATGTCACTACTGTGGATGTGGGTGGCGATGCCCCGCTCCAGATTGTGTGCGGTGCCCCCAACGTGGCTGCCGGCCAGACTGTGGTGGTGGCCACTATCGGTACGGTACTTTACGATGGCGACAAGGAGTTCACCATCAAGAAAGGTAAGCTTCGCGGCGTGGAGTCGCATGGTATGATCTGCGCTGAGGATGAAATCGGTCTTGGCAATGACCATGCAGGCATCATGGTGCTTCCTGACGATGTCCCTGCCGGAACAGAGGCAGCCGCTTACTTCAATGTGGAGAGCGACTATCGCCTTGAGGTGGAGTTGACTCCCAACCGTGTGGATGCTGCAAGCCATTATGGATGTGCCCGCGACCTGAAGGCTTATCAGTGGGCACGTATCCTTGAATCCGGTAACAGTGCCGGTGTGGAGATGCCTGAAATCAATGTGCCGGACGTGGCTTCATTCTCAGTAGACAAAAAGGATGGGGCTGTAAGTGTAGAAGTAGAGGATTCGAAGCTTTGTCCAAGATATTGTGGCGTGACAATTCGTGGCGTGAAGGTGAAAGAATCGCCGGAATGGCTGAAAAACCTTCTTGTGGCTGCGGGTCAACGTCCGATCAATTCTATAGTAGACATCACAAACTTTGTGCTTCTTGGCATCGGACAACCGCTGCATTGCTTTGACCTTGCCAAAGTGGCAGGGGAGAAGATTGTGGTGCGTACTTGCCCGGCAGGCACAAAATTCACAACCCTCGACGAGACTGAGCGCACCCTCAATGAGAATGATCTCATGATTTGCGATGCCGAGAAACCAATGTGTATTGCCGGAGTATTCGGTGGCCTTGACTCAGGCGTGACGGAGGAGACAACCGATGTGTTTATCGAAAGCGCATATTTCAATCCCACCTCAATCCGCCGCACAGCTCGCCGTCATGGCTTGAGCACTGACGCTTCATTCCGCTACGAACGTGGCACCGACCCCAACATGTGCGATTATGCAGCTAAGTTGGCAGCTGTGCTTATCCGTGAGATAGCCGGAGGGGAAATATGCGGAGATGTCGTAGACATTTATCCTGAGCCTGTTAAACCGGTGGAGATGGATTTCTCCCTTACATATTGCCGCAATCTTATAGGCAAAGATATTCCTACCGACATTATTGTCGGCATACTCCGTGCGCTCGAATTTGAAGTGAAGGAAACGGCTGATGAGGATGTCCTCTCAATCAAGGTGCCTACATATCGTGTCGATGTGACGCGCCCGTGTGATGTAGTGGAGGAAATCCTCCGTATCTATGGCTACAATAATGTGGAGTTTGGCACTGAAATGCATGCCAATCTCTCGAAGCGCACTCCTGTAGATGATGCATATGCGCTTCAGCAGGTAGTAAGCAACGACCTCTCGGGCCAGGGCTTCCGCGAGATCATGAATAATTCACTCTCTGCAGTTAAATACTACGACGGCAATGCTGACTTCCCGCTCGATAACTGCGTGAAGGTGATGAATCCCCTGAGCAACGATCTCGGCGTGATGCGTCAGACTCTCTTGTTCGGCGGACTCGAGAGCATCGCCCACAACGTAAACCGTAAGGCTGCCGACCTGAAATTCTATGAGTTTGGCAACGTTTACTCTTTTGACCCTGCTAAGGAGAAGAGTGAGGAAAAACCTCTCGCCCAGTATTCAGAGCATATGGAGCTTGCAATCTGGATGACAGGTAATCTTCAGTCTGCATCTTGGAACCGTCAGGCTTTGGAGGCTACCGTGTTCGACCTTAAGGCAACCGTGCTCAATATTTTCGCAAAGGTAGGAGTGGCAGAATCCGGACTTAAGATGACACAAAGCTCCGATGCCACTTTCTCTGCCAAGCTTGAGATTGCACATCGCAGCGGCAAACCTCTTGCTGTGCTTGGCATCCTCAGCCGCAAGACGCTTAAGGCTCTTGATATCGACCAGGAAGTGTGCTATGCTTCCATTGACTGGACATATCTCTGCAAGCTTGCTGCTAAATACCAGACTACGTATGCTCCGCTTGAGAAGACTCAGCCGGTGAGACGCGACTTGGCACTCCTGCTTGATGCCTCAGTATCATTTGATGCCGTAGAGACATGTGCACGCAAGGCCGGAGGCAAGCTTCTGCGCGACATAAGACTGTTTGATGTGTATGAAGGGAAGAATCTTCCGGATGGTAAGAAATCTTATGCTGTGGCATTTACAATCCAAGACCCTGAGAATACACTTAAAGACAAGCAGATCGACGGCGTGATGGACAAGATCATCAAGAGCCTCCAGACCCAGCTCGGGGCAAGCCTGCGATAATTTTGCAAGCGGACGCATGAGCCGTGCGTCCCTACCAAAGATAATATATACTCTAAAACTGACAACTGACAACTGAAAATAGATAACTAAATATGGGAAGAGCATTTGAATTCCGCAAGGCCCGCAAGCTAAAACGCTGGGGCAATATGTCAAGAACATTCACCCGCATAGGTAAGGAAATCACTATCGCAGTCAAAGCCGGCGGTCCGGATCCGGACATGAACCCTCGTCTGCGTATGCTTATGCATAATGCCAAGGCTGCCAATATGCCTAAGGACACTATCGAGCGTGCTATCAAGAAAGCTACCGATAAGGATGCTTCTGACTACAAGGAGATCGTCTATGAAGGATATGGCCCCTTCGGTATCGCAATCGTTGTGGAGACAGCCACCGACAACAACCAGCGTACTGTAGCCAATGTGCGCAGCTATTTCACAAAACATGGAGGCTCTCTCGGCACACAGGGTTCGCTCTCATTCCTTTTCGACCATAAGAGCGTATTCCACGTGAAGCCTAATCCTGAGACAAGCCTTGAGGATTTCGAACTTGAACTCATGGACCTTGATGCGGAACTTGAGGCAGAGGATGAAGAATGGCTCGTATATGGCGCTTTCGACCAGTTTAACAATATCCAGAAATTCCTTGAGGGCTCCGGTATGGAAATTGTAAGTGCTGAGTTTGAAAGAATCCCTACAGACTATAAGGATGTGACTCCCGAACAGCGCGAGAGCATCGAAAAGCTTCTCGAACGCTTCGAGGATGACGACGACGTACAGAACGTGTTCCATAACATGAAGGAAGCTGAAGAATAATTACCGCTGATGAACAGTTTCCTCAAAATATTCATGATAGCGGTGGCCATGGTCACCGCTATTCCGTCTTTTGCCGTGACCGACAAAGAGATGGAACAAGCACGTGCCTTGGCAGCCAAGCACTATCTGCGATATGCCAACAATGGCTCCGATTATCTTGACAAACTTAACCCATCGAGTGTGGCTGAACTCAGCAAGTCGCTGAAGGCAAAGGAACAAGAAAATATCAAGAGCTTCAATGCTGTTGCAGTGCCCAAGGACTATGCCTCATGGGATAAAAAGAAGCTCGTAGAATACTGGAGCTCTACTTTCTTCCGCTCTCCCGGACTTAAGGAAGATGGCAAGAAATGCCTTAGTGTCCTTGCCAAGAACCTCAATAAGATGACAGTGGCTGCGCCATCTGCCGAACCAAAACCGACAGACACTAAAGCGGCTGAGCCAGCAAAACCCACTGAGGAGGCAGCGAAGCCGACAGCCGAAGCCAAGCCATCTGCTACGCCAGCGTCGGAAACAGCAGCGCCGGCTGCCAATGAAACGGCAGGTCAGCCAGCCACTGCGCCGGAGGCAGAGGATGCAGTGGCACAGGCAGTGGCCCAGGCTGAAGCAGATGCCGGACTTGCTGACGAACAACCGAAAAAATCGAGCAACACAGGATGGTATATCGGTATTCTCGTAGTTTTGGTTGGTGTCGTGATTTGGCTTGTGATGTATGCTTCCAAGAGCATGAAGGAAACAGGCGCCTCATTAGCCGACCATAAAGCCGGGGAGAAAGAGATCAGGGAAGCAAAAAGGGCTGCCAAGGAAGAACAGAATAAGATGCGCGAGCAATATGCAAACTCCTTGACCGCTAAAAATGATGAAATAAAACAGCTTAAGTCAGAGGTAGAAGCTCGTGAAAGAGAGCTTGATGCAGCTAAAAGAGAGGCAGACGCGCTTCGCAGGCAACTTGATGCGGCAAAGAGAGAACTTTCAAATGCTCGTCAGGGGCGTGCTGAGCAGCCAATTGCACCTCAGCAGGCTCAGGAGCGTCGCCCTGCACAAGAAGCTCGGCCCACTCAAGAATCCCGCCACTCGCAGGAGCAGAGCCAGGGCTCTCCATCGCAGAAATCGCAGGTTTCGCCGGCACGCCCCGGAGGTCTACCTCCCGTGGTATTCCTCGGCTATGTCAATCAGAAAGGACTCTTCACAAAGGCCTCAAGATCGCTCAATATGGAGAATTCAGTGTATCGTATGGATATACCTGACGGACATCATGGTCTCTTCAGAGTTGTTAACGATCCCGAGATCCTCGACCGTCTTGTCGACAACGTAGCGCAGTGGCTCGAGGGGGGATGTGTGATTGAAAATCCTGAAGATGCCGATATCGCAGCAG
Source organism: Muribaculaceae bacterium (assembly GCA_029060625.1). Lineage (GTDB taxonomy): Bacteria > Bacteroidota > Bacteroidia > Bacteroidales > Muribaculaceae > Lepagella. The sequence continues at coordinate 7,567 of JAIDTO010000157.1, forward strand.
AAATAGTAACACTCCAGCCGGGTGAGGCATTGTTTGCCGACAATACCTGCCGGGTGACAAAGAAGGCAAGGATAAAATTCGTCTGAATTCCTGAAAAATGAAGTTCTCAGTAATTTCCGATCAGTACGGAAAGACTATCTTTCTGGTATGCTCCACGATTTCTGTGATAATTTTCCTTATCATATCCACTAATCTCGTGAAGCAACTTTCGATTCAGGAAAGGGAGAGAATGAATATATGGGCATCGGCTACGGAGAAAATGGCTCAAGTGGATGGCAACGCCGACTTTGAATTTCTCCTCAACATCATCGCGCAGAACAATTCGATACCTGTGATGGTGACAGATGCTGACAAAAACATACTTGAATATAGAAACTACGAGCTCCCCGACCGCGTGGCAGACGGGGAGCACGTAGTTTTTTCTGACCTCACCGAGCGCAACCGGAAATTCCTTGAGAAAAGACTTGAAAAAGCGGTTGGAAACCGCAGCCTCGACAATATCCTAAAGGATAATTCCCACTTTATAAAGGTTGAGGTCTATCCCGGTGTCAACCAGTATATCTACTATGAAGACTCGATATTGCTCAGACGCCTGAGCCTTTATCCTTATGTGGTGCTGGCTGTGATGATAGTGCTGGTGCTGATAATTTATACGGCTGTAGTCTATACAAAAAAGGCGGAGCAGAACAGGGTATGGGTAGGACTTTCAAAAGAAACTGCCCACCAGCTTGGCACCCCCATATCTTCGCTGATGGCGTGGAGCCAATATCTTGAGGCATCCGGGACTGACCCGGATGTGACCACAGAAATCGACAAGGATGTGAAGCGGCTATCAAAGATAGCGGAAAGATTCTCAAAGATAGGTTCGCGCCCTAATCTTGAACTTGAATACATAAACCAAACAATAGAATCCTCCCTGGAATATATGAGGGGGCGTATATCGGGAAAGGTGTCGCTAAATTTCCATTTCGGTGAAGATGATCATGGGGTGATGATATCATCAAGCCTTTTTGAGTGGGTGATGGAAAACCTGACAAAAAATGCTGTCGACGCCATGGCCGGAGTTGGAGAGATACACATCACCACCGGGAAAGGGAAGGATTGTGTATGGATAGAGGTGCAGGACACAGGCAAAGGAATACCGAGAAAGAACTTTAGCAAAGTGTTTGATCCCGGCTACACCACCAAGGAGAGAGGCTGGGGTTTAGGATTGACCCTCGTGAAGCGAATCATAGAAGAATACCATGACGGCAAAATCTTCGTCAAGGAATCGGAAGTGGGGAAAGGAACAACCTTCAGGATCGAACTTCCATTAGTTAATGCATAAAGGATTGAACAAATGACACTATTCATAATCGGCTATATGGCCTCGGGCAAGACGACATTCGGTCGGGCTCTCGCACGCCAGACAGGCTTGCAGCATATTGACCTTGACTTTTATATCGAACAGAGATTCCACTCTACTGTCAGGGAGATCTTTGCGCAGAAGGGTGAAGCTGAATTCCGACGAATTGAGAGCGCTATGCTCAGAGAGGTGGGAGAAATGTCGGATGTAGTGATCTCATGTGGAGGAGGCACTCCTTGCAATGGCGACAACATGGAGTATATGAACACGAGAGGAATCACCGTATGCCTTCAGGCTTCAGACGATGTGATTGCTGAGAGAATCCTTCAGGCAGGCAACAAGCGTCCGCTCATGGCAGGGAAGTCAAAGGAGGAGATACTCCAGACTTTAAGAGAGCATATGGAAGTGAGGAAACCATTCTACGACCGCGCATCAGTCATAATCTCGGGCGACAAACTTGAGAATAAACGGCAGATATCAGAGACAGTAGAAGACTTTATCAAAAATCATTTCCACAATTTGGAAAAAAAAGAATAATTTGTTAATTTTGCCGATGCGGAGCACTTGGTGTTCCTGACTTTTCTGATTCCTATAAACACAAGAGCCATGAATAAAGAAGCAATAGAGAAAGAAACAGCAACCCTTGAGCTTGAGCCACTGCTTATGCACGCGAATATGCTGAGCAACGGAGAAAGCATCGACATAGCAATGCTTGCCAACTATCCTGACACAGATGAGACACGTATGCTTCTCACGCCGGAGGCGTGTGGATTGCTGACATCCGCTGGCCTTAAGGTGGCTATGGAGGAGGGTGCCGGTGTCGATATTTCTTTCAGTGATGATGCATATGCAGAATATGGAGTCAAGATAGTGTCGCGCGAAGAGGCTTTGGGTGCTTCGATAGTGCTTTCTTTCTCTCCGCTCCGCACATCAGACATAATGCTGATGAAACCCGGCAGCTCATTGCTCTGCACGATGGCATCCGGCCTGATTGACAAGGAGTCGATCAAGGCCCTGCTTGACATGGACATCACGATGGGTTGCCTTGACAACATGTATAGCCACAACGACACCCCAATCTTTGCAGATATCATTGATGAGATCGACGGGCGTGCGGCTATCATGTATGCGCAGGAGAATCTTTCTTACTTAGGAGGAGGAAAGGGAGTGCTTCTTGCAAGTGTAGCCGGTATCAATCCATGTGAAGTGCTCATAATAGGAGATGGCACCGACGTCTATTCAGCAGCCAAGGCTGCCCTGAATATGGGAGCACAAGTGACAGTGGTCAACAACGACGTGTCGATGCTTGCAGTGGCAAGGGATATATGCGGATCCCAGATACAGACCATCATGATCCATCCCCGTGTGCTCTACAACAAGGTGAAAACCGCAGACGTAATCCTTCTTGGCACCACCACACGCCAATTTGAATTCCCCAAGAATCTTTCGGCTGTGATGAAAGACAGTGCCTATGTGCTTGATTTCAAAGAGTCTCATCCATCCGTATCAGTGCCCCGCACGGTAGCTATGGCCTTGAGTAATGTTCTTGTAAACTTCTTTGAGGAACTGCGTCTGAAGGAAAACTTCGACAGCATGATTTCCACAAATGAGGGTGTACAGCAGGGAATAGTGACATACCACGGAAAACTTGTAGATAAGCTGGTGGGATCTTATACCGGGTTGCCTTCAGCAGATCTCTCTGTGATGCTTGCCGCACGCAATTAATCAGTAAATCTGAGGGATGAGGATAATCCATGTCCTTTCTTCTGTAATGTGGTCGGGTGTGGAGCGTTATGCGCTCGACATTTGCCGTCATTGCCGTGATCTCGGCGATGATGTGCTTGTCATCACCCGCGATGCAAGGGCTGTGGACGATGTGTTCCGCCGTCAGGGAATAGATGTGCGGTTTGCTCCCTTGGGTGGTTTCCTTTCATATCATGCAGTGAAAGGGATATGCGATGTGCTTAATGAAAGCACTGCGCCTACAGCCGTGCACTGCCATAATACGCGCGATGCGTTTGCAGCTCTCACAGCCCGTCGGCTATTGGGGCGGCATGATATAAGGGTGCTTCTGACGCGGCATTATGTAAGAAGGGCAGGGAGATCGCCATTCCATAGGTTTGTCTATAGAAATGTAGACCATATGATATTCGTTTCGCGAATAGCCAGGGACAAGTTTCTGTCAGGGTGGCATTGGAAGGGACGTTATGCCGACGATGATATCAATGCCGTGGTGATCCATAATAGTCTCAATATAGAATTGGAGCCTGTGGTGGCAGAACCGGCTAAAGGTCCTGTCACAGCAATGTATCTCGGGCGTCTTGCTCCTGACAAAGGGCTGGAGGAGCTTATCGATGCCCTTGTGATATTGAAGTCGATGAAGATACGTCTCAAAATCGTGGGTACGGGTCATCCCGACTACGTGGATTCACTTAGGCGAAGGGCCTTGACGGCAGGGGTGATGCACATGATAGACTGGCCGAGGCATAAGGAGAATACGGAAGACTATATCCGGATGTCGCATTTTGGAGTGCTTCCATCGACAGCCCCGGAGGCTTTTGGGCTCTCGAATATCGAATTCATGAAGGAGGGTCGACCCATTGTATGCACCGACAATGGAGCACAGCCTGAATATATCACTCACGGACGGGAGGGAATCTTAGTGCCACCACACAATGCAGAGCAGCTGGCAGCAGAAATGCGGAAGCTTGCTCTCTCAAGCGAGATGCGCCGGAAAATAGGGGAGGCCGCGAGGCAACGGTTTGAGAGGGAACTTTCCTGGCCTCAATTTATTGGGAAGGTTTACCCTCTTTACACACAGTAGTCAATAATTAAGAATTGAGACGCGAGTAAAGAAGATTTTTGCTGAAAAATTTGGATATTCTAAAAAAATAGATTAATTTTGCAGTCGCAATTGAGCGGCAACCGTCGCATGGAAATTGCACTCGGGGTGTAGCACAGTTGGTTAGCGCGCTACGTTCGGGACGTAGAGGTCGGGCGTTCGAGTCGCCTCACCCCGACAAAAACCAAAAAAACGATGTGGCTCATTGAGTCACATCGTTTTTTTATGTTTTTTAAAGTTTATGTTCAATCCAGAGGTCGATGATGTGGCGCGACAGTGAAGGAGGAGAGGGCAATGGCGGATGATTGTCGCGTGTGAACCATCCGGCTGATGTGAGTTCGCCATCAGAGAGGCGGATATCACCACTTTTATATTTGGCAGTGAAGCCAACCATCAATTGCCCCGGGAAGGGCCAGCTTTGGCTTCCTATATACTTTATATTGTCGACTTCAATTGATGTCTCTTCTTTCACTTCGCGCGCGACGCATTGCTCGAGTGATTCCCCTGTCTCGACAAATCCTGCCACCAGGGCATGCACATCGGCATGCTTGAAATTGGCCGCGTGAACAAGGAGCGCTTCCTGCCCATTGCAGCGAGTGACAAGCACTACCATAGCCGGGGAAAGCTGAGGCCAAATCTCACGCCCACACTCATTGCATTTCACAGATATTTCGGTGGAAGGATGCATTGCTCCTCCGCAAAATCCACAGAATTTATGAGCTGTATGGAAGTTCCTGAGTTCTTGTGCGCGGACTGCCTGTTGCCATTTCTCATCACCGAGGCGCTCCCACGATGCACGGAGCTCGACCCATTCGGCATCCGTCTCAATATGCGCGAAGTCATTTCCTTTTAGGCCGACGCATCCATCTTTTAGCAAGATATTCATAACTTATCGAGCATTTCTGAGGCTGAGAGCCCTGATTCAGGATGATGCCATTCCGGGGCAAGCTCAGCAAGGGGTTTTAGAAAAAAATCTCTTTTGGCAAGGTGAGGGTGCGGAATTTTTAGTGACGGAGAGTCATAGGCATCTCCGTCGGCAGCCATGATGTCGATGTCGATCTCACGGTCATTGTATGAGCCATCCCATCTTCGGTGTCCACGAGGGGAAATGTTTTTTTCTATGATTTGCAGGCGTCGGAGCACTTCTTCCGGCTCCTCATCGCTTTCTATTGCCAGACCAATATTGACAAAACGATTGGTGGAGTTGAACCCCCAAGGGTCCGACTCCACCTTATGGCTTGTCTCATATGGTCCGAACTCCTCACCGATTGCCTTCATGGCACGAGTGAGGTGGAGCAACCGGTTGCCCAAGTTGCTGCCAAGGTTCAGATAATATTTCATAGTTTCTTCTTAACTTCCACTTCTTCGTATCCTTCGATGAGGTCGCCTTCGTGAATGTCATTGTAGCCGGCAACGGAGAGACCGCAGTCATAGCCGCTTACAACTTCCTTGACATCATCCTTGAAGCGTTTCAGCGATCCAAGCTCACCGGTGTAGACCACGATGCCGTCGCGGATCACGCGGATCTTGCTGCGGCTCTTAATGCGGCCATCACGCACGATTGCACCGGCAATGGTGCCGACCTTCGAGATATGGTAGGTCTGGAGCACTTCTGCCGTACCTGTGATCTCTTCCTTGATTTCCGGAGAAAGAAGACCTTCCATGGCCTGCTTCACTTCCTCAATCGCCTTATAGATGACGGAGTAGAGACGAATTTCCACACCTTCTTTCTCAGCTTCTTTTCGTGCTGCTCCTGAAGGACGCACCTGGAAACCGATGATGATGGCGTCGGAAGCGGCTGCGAGGGTGACATCACTCTCTGAAATTGCACCTACACCCTTATGAAGCACATTGACTTGGATCTCCGGAGTGGAGAGCTTGATAAGGGAGTCGGAGAGAGCCTCAATGGAGCCGTCCACGTCACCTTTGACAACGAGGTTAAGCTCGTGGAAGTCGTTGAGGGCACGGCGGCGCCCAAGTTCTTCGAGTCCGAGACGCTTTGTGGTGCGGAGTCCGAGTTCTCGCTGCAGCTGCTCACGCTTGGCAGCAATCTCACGTGCTTCCTGTTCGGTCTCGAGCACATTGAATGTGTCGCCTGCAGCGGGAGCTCCATTAAGACCGAGAATCAGCACCGGAGTAGATGGCCCGGCTTCCTTAACGCGCTGGTTACGCTCGTTGAACATAGCCTTGATCTTACCATGGTGGGTGCCGGCAAGAAGAACATCACCCACGTGCAATGTGCCGTTCTGTACCATTACAGTAGCCACATAGCCGCGCCCCTTATCGAGTGAAGATTCAATTATCGAACCGATAGCACGTCGGTTAGGATTAGCCTTGAGCTCGAGCATTTCAGCTTCAAGAAGTACCTTCTCCATCAGTTCATCGACACCGATACCTTTCTTAGCAGAGATATCCTGACTCTGATACTTGCCACCCCAGTCCTCAACGAGATAGTTCATTCCGGCGAGTTGTTCCTTGATCTTGTCGGGATTAGCTGTAGGCTTATCAATCTTGTTGATGGCGAACACCATCGGAACGCCGGCAGCCGTAGCGTGGTTGATAGCCTCGATGGTCTGTGGCATCACATCGTCGTCGGCTGCCACTATAATAATGGCAAGGTCAGTGATCTTGGCACCACGCGCACGCATGGCGGTAAATGCCTCGTGGCCCGGAGTGTCGAGGAATGTGATGTGGCGGCCATCGCTTAGTTTGACGTTGTATGCACCGATGTGCTGTGTGATTCCGCCGGCCTCGCCTGCGATCACATTAGCATTTCGAATATAGTCGAGGAGTGAAGTCTTACCATGGTCTACGTGGCCCATGACGGTCACAATTGGTGGACGGGGCACAAGATCTTCCTCTGCATCCTCTTCTGTGGCAATCGCGTTGGTGACTTCTGCACTGACGTATTCCGTAGAGAATCCGAATTCTTCAGCCACGATGTTGATAGTCTCGGCATCAAGGCGCTGATTGATCGACACCATTACGCCGAGGTTCATACAAGTGGCGATGACATTATTGACCGGAACGTCCATCATCTGGGCGAGGTCGTTGGCTGTCACGAACTCGGTCAGCTTAAGCACCTTGCTTTCAGCTGCGGCAGCAGCTGCGGCAGCCTCTTCCCTGTTGTGGAACTCGTCGCGTTTCTCCTTACGCCATTTCACAGCCTTCTTGGTCTGCTTATTGGTGAGGCGTGCGAGAGTTTCCTTCACCTGCTTCTGAACGTCTTCGGCACTTACCTCCTGACGCTGCTGTGGCTTGTTGCGTTCGCTGCCTTTTTTGTTGCGGTTGCGTCCTTCGCGATTCGATTCACCTTGTTGTCCACCTTTGCCTGACTTCCCGCCCTGCTTTTCAGGACGCTGGTTTGTGCCATGGGCAGCAGCCTTATCGATATCAACTTTCTCCTTTCCGATACGGTTGCGGCGCTTGCGGTCGTTGCCGGATGCACCTTGTGCATTGCCGCCCTGTCCGCCACGGTTTCGTTCGCTTCTGCTCTTCTTCTTAGGGCGTGTGTTTTGGTTGAGAGTGTCGAGGTCGATTGTGCCGAGCACCTTAATCTTTGGAGCCTCGGCAGTAGCCTTTAGTCGGAATACGCCGTTGGTCTCAGTGCCCTCGAGTTCCGGCTTCGGCTTGCTTTGGTGCTCGCTTTTTTTCTGCTCCTGACGTCTCTCGGGTGCAGGCTGGGGTTTAGGCTGCGGCTTTGGCTCAGGCTTTTTTTCTGGTTTAGGCTCCACAGCCGGTTTGGGCTTAGGAGCCGGCTCTTGTCTTGGTTGAGGAGCCGGTTGAGGTTTTGGTTGAGTTTGAACTTGCGGCTGTGGTTTGGGTTCCGGAGCTTTTTCAACCGGTTTTTCCTTATTCTTATCCACCGGACGACCTGTCTGAAGATCTATATGGCCTACAATCTTAGGCCCAACCGGCTTGCGTGGTTCGGCAGCCTTTTCTCGTTCCTGGCGAGCGGTCTTCTTGTCCTCGCGACGCTGTGTGGCTTGGTCAGTAGCCTGTTCCTTGGCGTTCTTGTCGGTACTGAATGCCCGTGTGAGGATATTGATGGCGTCTTCATCGATCCTTATGTTAGGGTCGTCGGCCACCTCTATGTTGTGTTTGCGAAGAAGCTCAGCGGCAGTGCCAATGCCTACGTTGAGGTCTTTCGCTATTTTTCCTAATTTTGTTCGCATTCGCTATCGTTTAATGGGTTTAAAATAATTGGTCAGTCTTCAAATTCTGCACGGAGCACCTGCATCACGTGTTCCAGTGTCTCATCTTCGAGGTCTGCCTGGGCGAGGGTTGATTCAGATGCATTTAGCACAGCTTTTGCAGTTCCGAGACCGAGATCCTTGAGGGTTTCAATAACCCATCCATCGATTTCATCGCGGAATTCGTCGAGGTAGATATCTTCTTCACCTTCCTGGATGTCGCGGTAAACGTCGATGGTATAGCCTGTGATCATAGTGGCAAGGCGAATGTTGAGACCCTCTTTGCCGATAGCAAGCGAAACTTCTTCCGGGTGCAGGAACACTTCGGCTTTCTTATCCTCTTCATTGATGCGGATAGAGCTGATCTTCGCAGGAGAGAGCGCACGCTGGATAAAGAGAGAAGGATTGGCTGTATAGTTGAGCACGTCGATGTTCTCATTGCGGAGCTCGCGTACGATGCCATGGATTCGGCTACCCTTTATTCCGACGCAAGCACCAACGGGGTCGATGCGATCATCGTAGCTTTCAACGGCAATCTTGGCACGCTTCCCGGGGATACGAGCCACAGCCTTTATAGTGATGAGTCCGTCGTGCACCTCAGGCACTTCCTGCTCAAAAAGGCGACGGAGGAATCGATCGTCGGTGCGGCTTACGATTACCTTCGGATTGTTGTTGGGGTTGTCGACGCGTTTTACAACAGCTCTTACAATATCGCCTTTATGGAAGAAATCGCCGGGAATCTGCTCTTCCTTGGGCATGATGAGTTCATTCTGTTCTTCATCGATGAGGAGCATCTCTTTTTTCCATATCTGGTGGACTTCTCCAGAGATGACCTCTCCTTCTATTTCTTTAAATTTTGAATAGACAGCATCTTTTTGGAGATCGAGAATCTTTGATTGAAGTGTCTGACGGAGGTTGAGGATAGCGCGACGACCGAACTTTTCAAAATAGATTCGTTTTGTGACATCTTCACCGATTTCACACTCCGGGTCAATTTCCCTTGCAGCAGTGATGCCGATCTGTGTGTTTTCGTTGTCGACCTCGTCATCAGCCACCACTTCGAGATTCTGATAGATCTCGCAGTCACCCTTGTCGGGGTTCATGATGACGTCGAAATTCTCGTCGGATCCAAACTGCTTGGCAATCACGTTGCGGAAAGACTCCTCAAGCACGCTGATCAAAGTTGTTTTGTCGATGTTCTTGTGTTCCTTGAACTCTGCGAACTGGTCAACCATGTTGTTGACCGTCTCTACTTTTTTAGCCATTATATTGAGTTTTATTTATTATTCATTAGGTTTTCGGGTTTTCAGGTTTTCGGGTTTTCAGACCTTAGGCATGATCCTTTGGCTTGATATAATAAAAAAGACCTGAAGAAGCCGATTGGCCTCCCCCGGTGTCAGCGGCAGCCTGAAATCTGTCACGAGGCCGCTTGCTGAGATGGATGTGCAAGGAATTTCGAGCAATATTCCAAAATAAACAGAGAGAACGCAAGCGTCCCCTCTGGAATCCAGTGCAAAGATACAAAAAAAATTGGAGAAAATTAGAATAGTGATGGAAATAGGAATACAAACAGGTCGGTATTAACTTTAATTAAGAAAAATTAATATTTATTTAGCTTATCTGGGATAGATGTGGCTGAAGCCACACCCAGTAAAAGAGGGGGTGGCTGTCTGAATTATTGGGGGGATGGGGTCGGAGTTAGGGTGACGTTGGAGGTGATGGGGTTTGAGATATTTGATAGGTCGAATGTGATGTCCGGAGATTCGGCGACGATGTCGGTGAAGGTAAAGTTGGAGAGGATGTAGTCGTCGGTCTTGCGGTCGCGGTAGAAGTTGCGCGTGCATTTAAGATGCGCGTTGCGGAATGTGACGTTGTCTACAATCGACATTGGCATCGGGTCGCGATCTACTTTATTGAAGAATTGGGTCCAGGTCTGCACTTCCACTGCATTTCTCACAGTGCCGGTGGCTCCGTCGACGAGTACATTGCGGTATTGCTGGGGTGTGTCGGGTCGCATCTTGAATAGTAGAACATGATATGTGCCGTCGAAAGTGCAATCTTTCATTATCACGTTAGAGCAGTCCCAGGCCTCGCTGCCAAAGGTGACCCCGGCGTTGGTCTTGCCAAAAGAGCAGCGGTCGATGATAACTCGCTGTGCAGGGCCGTTGCCGGCTATTGTGTCGACATATGTACCCTTCCCTCCTTTAAGGCAAACGCCATCATCGTTGACATTCATGTGGCATTGGGATATGAGGACATCATTGCACACGTCGAGGTCAATTGCATCTGTGGATGGTCCTTTCGGATATCCGTCGGTGGGTGCAAGAATGGTGACTCCAATGTACTTTACTCGTTCACAATTATAGAGATGATTGGTCCAAAAGCCTGAGTTAACCATGTGGATGCCGCTTACAGTGACATCCTTGGAGTTGGAAATATATGCCATCCGAGGTCGGAGTGCCTCGAGGTTGGTACATTTTGGATTGACTTTGCGGCGTAGCCAGAATTCATCGTAGAAGCGGTGCCCATTGCCGTCGATGGTGCCTTCTCCGGAAATAGAGAAGCCATCGCAGTGGTCGGCATTGACAAGAGCAGCGAAGTAGTTGATGGTCTGGCCCTCAAGGCGCGTTGGGATGATCTGATAATTGGTGATTGCATCTGATCCTTTCAGTTTTGCACCTTTCTCAAGGTGGAGGTGTGTGCCCGGTTTGAAGAAGAGGGAACCTGACAGGAAAGTGCCTTGAGGGATGACAATGACTCCCCCTCCCTGCGAAGCAGCAAGGTCGATTACCTTTTGGATAGCCTCTGTCTGAATGGAGCAGCTGTCGCATGCTACTCCAAAATCTGTGACTACATAGCGTTTGCCGAGCTGTTCGGTCTTGGGTAGGGAAGTATCATTGAACCATTTCCCAACGGGTGAGCCGTCGGGAAATGTAATGAAGTCGGCAAATGAAGTGGATGCCGCGATGCCAAACAGCATGGTGGCGAATAGTCTCTTGATGTTACGGTAGGTCAGCATTGTAATGAATTTAGAATTTAAGGTCGTAGACGGCTTTTTTGATATTGGAGAAGGGGATGTCGAGCTCGGAGGTCTCGATGACAGGCTTCTTGCACCCTTCTTTTTTTACTTTTTGCTGAATAGCGAGCAGGATGCCGTTTTCATCAGCTTTGCGAAGCATGCCATGGAGCTTGCGGCCGTCGGCTGTGAGGACTTCAAGGTCTTGACCTAAGTATTTTTCATATTGTCGAGGCACTTTGAGAGGGGATGTCAGTCCGGCTGTGCCCACTTCGAGTTCGTAGTCCTCGACATCGCGGTCGAAAGCTTCCTCAATGGCGCGTGTGAGGCGGACGCATTCTTCGATGTCGCCTGGGGTGAGGCTGTCGATTTCCACTGTGATTTCATTGGATGGAGTGACCTTAAGGTCGGTAAGGAAATATTCGGAGTCCTTGAGTTGGTCTTCAACAAAGGACTGAAGTTCTTTTTTGTCGATCATAATTCTTTGATTTTTTAAGTTGGGTATATATATAGAACAAAAAAATGAGTAATTTTGCAGTCGGATTTTTTTTAGCATAGTCCGGAATATAATCAGGGGCTGATGAACGCAACAGAAGCTGCGGGCATAAACGGCTTCGCGAGGATGGCAAACGGCTTTGCGAGATTGGAAAGAGGGTGTATTTAAACATAATGATGATATGACTAAAGATACTAAGGCGATAGTGTTGGCAGGGGTGGCCGTACTTAGCTGGGCAACGGTAGCTACAGCGTTTAAGATTGCGTTGATGCATCTTTCTGTGTTCTGTATGCTGCTTATAGCGACAGTCACAGCTTTTGTGATATATGCTGTGATGATGGCAGTGGAGAAGAAATGGAGTGCGCTTAGGGAGTTGCCAAAGGGTGTAGTGCTTAAGACGGCACTGCTTGGTATATTGAATCCGGTGGTGTATTACCTTGTGCTTTTCCGTGCATATGACATGTTGCCTGCCCAGATGGCGCAGCCACTCAATTATGCATGGCCTATATTCTTATTGGTTCTTCTTGCTGTGTTTAATCATGAGAAGATACCGGGGCGGAAATATATTGGTATGTTGATATCAGTGTCAGGTGTGGTATGTATATCACTCGGTGGCGGGGGCGTGGAAGGACAGGTGTCTGTGGCAGGTATTCTTTTAGCCCTTTTCAGTGCTGTGCTTTGGGCGGCATATTGGATGCTTAACAATAGGCTTAGTGGGAAGGTGGATGCAACGGTGGCGTTGTTTCTGGAGTTTCTTGCGGGGAGCGTAGTGCTTGGGTTGTGCGGATGCTTTGTTGGTGTAGAAGTTGGTTCTATTGACGGTCTGCTATCGGGAATATATATAGGATTGTTTGAGATGGGGATTCCGTTCCTGACATTTGGGATGGCGCTTCGGATCACGAAAAATCCCGCTTTAATCAACCAGATGTGTTATCTGTCTCCTTTTTTGTCCTTGTTCCTTATAGCTATGGTGCTCGGGGAGACTATTGCCATAGGGACTTATGTGGGGCTTGCTTTGATAGTGGCAGGATTGGTGTATAATCAGTATTTTGTGAAGTAGCGGAGAGTGTAGAGTGGGGAGTGGAGAGAAAAAAGTAAAGGGCTGCACCGGATGGTGCGCCCTTATGTTTTTCGCAGCAGAAGCTGCGGGTGGGAACGGCTTTGCGATGACTTGGATTTCTTTAGGAGAGGAGGGCCTGGGCAAGGGTGTCGAGGGGAGCTCGGTCTGCTTCTTTGAAGGCACCACGGATTGTGACAGTGTCGGGGATGATCTCGATGCCTTTCATGCTTTCAAGCATGGTGCGCATAATTTTCCCGGCTGATGGAGCCCAAGAACCATTTTCTACAATAGCTGCTTTGCGGTTGCAGTAGCCTTTGGCAGCGAGAATGTGGAGGAAGGTATACATAGGTGTGAAGAGACCTGCATCGTAGCTTGATGCGCAGAATACGGCTGTGGGGTATTTGAAAGCTTCTGCTACGGCTGCAGAGAGGTCGTAGCGTGTAAGGTCGGCTACAAATACATCCTTTACACCGAGCTGTCGCAGCTTTTCGGCAAGGTATTCAGCTGCTTCAAGGGTATTGCCATGGATGGAAGCGGATGCAATGAAAACTCCATCAGATTCCGGGCGGTAGCTGCTCCAAGTGTCATATAAGCCGATATAATGACCAATGTTTTCAGTAAGCACCGGTCCATGTAGAGGACATATTGTCGTAATGTCGAGGTTGGCAAGTTTTTTGAGAGCATTCTGAACTTGCTGGCCATATTTGCCTACGATATTGAAATAGTATCTTCGAGCTTCTTCCGCCCAGTCGTCGGAGAGGGAGTCGAGGGCACCGAATGTGCCGAAGGCATCGGCACTGAACAACACCTTCCTTTCAGGGCAATATGCCATCATTACTTCCGGCCAGTGGACCATCGGGGCAAGATAGAATTGGAGGGTAAGACCGCCCAGGTCGAGCGTGTCGCCTTCCTTCACTGTCATAATCTTGCAATCTTCAGGAATCGGGTCGAAGTAGTTTGGAAGCATGCGTGCAGCTGTGGCTGACATCACGAGCGTAGCTTCCGGATAAATCTCAACAAATGTGGATATGAGAGAGGAGTGATCAGGTTCGAGATGCTCAATGACAAGGTAGTCTGGCTTTGCACCATCGAGTGCCTTGTTAAGGTTGGCAAGCCATTCGGTGCCAGTCTGGTCGTCGGTGGTGTCGACGACAGCTATCTTCTCGCCCTTGATGAGATAGGAGTTATAGCTTACTCCATTGGGAACAATGTATTGGTTTTCAAATTTTTCTATGGCGTGGTCGTCGACACCGATATAGATGATGTCCGGAGCGACCTCGAATATATTTCCGGTCATTTTAATAAGTGTTTATATGTTTTTTATAAATTTATAACAAATGAAGAGCGGAAACTTATTAAAGGATTGTAGAAGATTTAAGATTGGAATTCTTCGGACTATGTCCTCAGCACAGTATGGCTAAAGATGAAGGAGATTAATTATCGGAATTAACAAAAATTAATAAATAGGTAAAATGCTGAATAAAATTTAAGAATAATTAATAAATTACAAATAATTTAATAAACATTAACATATAAATAATGTAAAAAAGTGATAAATATCTTTGTGGAATGAAAATTAAGTCTTAACTTTGCCGATGTTTTTCGGAAAGGCATATGATGCGATGCGTTATGTGTCATGCGGAAAATAAAGGAAATTTAGACAATAACAAAATCAAAATAAGGGGAGCCTGAATAGGATTTCCGCTTGCTAAAAACAGAAATTATGGCAAATAAAGCAGCAAAGCCCAACGGAAAATTGGGTGTGATGGTGGTAGGCAATGGTGCCGTGGCCACAACATTTATGACCGGTGTCCTGATGGCACGCAAGGGTCTTACCAAGCCCGTTGGCAGCATGTGTATGTATGATAAGATCCGCGTCGGCAAAGGCGAGGACAAGAAATATCTCCACTATAAGGACATAGTGCCACTTGCAGACCTCAATGATATAGAATTTGCAACATGGGATGTGTATCCAGCCAATGCATATGAGTCAGCACTTAATGCGGAAGTGCTTAAGGAAAAGGACATCAATCCTGTGAAAGAGGAGCTTGAGGCAATCGTGCCAATGAAGGCTGCTTTCGACAAGAACTATGCAAAGCGTCTTGACGGCGACAACGTGATGGAAGGAAAGACTCGTTGGGAGATGGCAGAACAGCTCCGCGAGGACATCCGCAACTTCAAGAAGGAAAAGGGTCTTGACCGTGTAGTAGTGCTTTGGGCAGCCTCAACAGAGGTATATGTACCGGTAGATGAGAAGGTTCATGCTACAGTGGAATCGCTTGAGGCAGCCATGAAGGCTGACGACAAGGAGAAGATAGCACCTTCGATGTGCTATGCATATGCAGCCCTGAAGGAAGGCGCTCCTTTCATTATGGGTGCTCCCAACACAACGGTAGACATTCCTGCCATGTGGGAACTTTCTGAGCAGACCGGTATGCCAATCGCCGGAAAGGACTTCAAGACAGGCCAGACTCTCGTGAAGTCAGGCTTCGCTCCTATCATCGGCACCCGTTGCCTTGGCCTTTCAGGCTGGTTCTCAACCAATATCCTCGGAAACCGCGACGGTCTGGTGCTTGACGAACCAGCCAACTTCCGCACAAAAGAAGTTTCAAAACTTTCTACACTTGAATCCATTCTCGTTCCGGAAAACCAGCCTGACCTTTATGGCCACGGCAACGATGAGGACACACAGTATTATCATAAAGTGCGTATCAACTACTACCCACCCCGCAACGACAACAAAGAGGGTTGGGACAATATAGATATCTTCGGTTGGATGGGATATCCGATGCAGATCAAAATCAACTTCCTCTGCCGCGACTCCATCCTTGCCGCTCCGCTCTGCCTTGACCTTGTATTGCTCAGCGACCTTGCTGCGCGTGCCGGCAGAAGTGGCATCCAGCGCTTCTTGAGCTTCTTCCTGAAGAGTCCGATGCACGACTACACCAAGGGCGAGGTGCCTGTCAACCATCTCTTCCAGCAGTATGTGATGCTGAAGAACGCAATCCGCGAGATGGGCGGCTACGAGGCAGACGAAGAAATCGATTGATAGCTTTTTCCAATGGAGGATACAGACATCCTTCTGATAGCAGGGACGCCCTTGTGAAAGGACGTCCCGCTTTTATGATAAAAAGAATGGTCTTTGGCGTTAAATATATAGGTGCATTTGGGAATTTCGATAAAACTTATATAATATTATATAATATATGAGAATAGATATATTGACTGTCATGCCGGAAATGCTGGAGTCTCCTCTCAATTGCTCGATAGTGAAACGCGCACAGGATAAGGGACTCGCCGAAATCCACGTGCACAATCTGCGAGACTATACTACCGACAAACACCGCAAGGTGGATGACTATCCTTTCGGAGGAGAGGCCGGGATGGTGATGAAGGTGCAGCCTGTGGATGCCTGCATATCGAAGCTGAAAAGCGAGAGAGACTACGACGAGGTGATATTCATGACCCCGGATGGGAAAACTTTTGACCAGCCTATGGCAAACTCCCTTTCGTTGCTCAATAATATAATAATACTTTGTGGCCATTACAAAGGGATAGACTATAGAATAAGGGAGCATTTTGTGACAATGGAGATATCGATCGGCGACTATGTGTTGACCGGCGGGGAACTGCCGGCAGCGTGCGTGGTTGATGCTGTGGTGCGCCTCATACCGGGTGCTATCGGCGACGAGCAGTCGGCACTGTCAGATTCTTTTCAGGATAATCTGCTGGCACCTCCCGTCTACACAAGACCTGCTGAATACAAAGGATGGAAGGTGCCCGAGGTGCTGTTAAGTGGGCACGAGGCGAAGATAGCGCAGTGGAGGATGGACCAGGCACTTGAACGGACCAAGGCATTGAGGCCGGATTTGCTTAACGATAAATGATAACCTATACGAAATAAGATATGGATTTTGTGATACTTGCCGGAGGATTGGGATCGAGATTTGTGAAGGAAGGGTATGAGTGCCCGAAGCCGTTGGTGCCGCTATTCGGAAAGCCGATGATAGGCGTGCTGATCAACACACTTATGAAATGTGGTGCGGAGCATATCTATGTGGGAGCGAATGCCAGGATGCAGATGCTGCTTGACTATCTCGAGGAGCTTCGTGGAGAAGGGCTCCCGGTAATCACCCGACCTATCATTACGGACAATTCATATTGCACACTCAAGGCTGCTTCTGAAGGAATAGAGGGAAAGTTTATCGCCATGACATGCGATGCCATTTTCCCTACAGATGAATTTCGGAAATATGTGGAATGTGTGAATAACTCTCCGGCTGATGTGGCGTTGATGGGCTTGACCCGATTTGTGGAGGATGAAAGTCCGCTTTATGCAAGGGTGACTGAAGATGGTGAGGTGATAGACTATAGATATGGGGGTGCCCCATTTGAGGAAGGGGTGATCGTTTCGGCAGGACTGTACGGCTTATCCGGTGGGATCATGAATGTCATTCCTGAATTGGGACTTGAACCGGAATCGCTGAGCGACTTCCAGAGGCTGCTTGCTGTGGCAACACCTGTGAAGGTGCGTCCATTCGAATTCTCAATTGCATTTGACGTAGACAATACACGCGACCGTCTGCATGCCGAAAGCTTTCTTGGAGGGGCGTGAGGATTCCCCTTTCTCTTGAGATAGGGGAAGGGACCGATGTATTATAAGGAGATAAGAAAGAGGGGTGCTGTCTGAAAAGGTGGCACCCCTCGCAGTATGTTACTTAGGATTAGGATGAAGTGATAATTGTGAAATGTTGATTTCAGTGCTTTATATAGAATGATGGAATCGTAATGTGTGGTAGAGTTAAGTGAGTGTATGCTTTTGAAGATGCTTATATTGTTTGTTGAGTGTCTGTCGGAAGTGTTTGCGGGCAAGTATTCGTCCGCATGTTTGTTTTGATTTAATAACAAAGAAAAACAGGAGAATATGTGTAAATTATATTAAGCTTATATTGCAAGAGTATGAAAAGTGTGAAAAACAAGTTTGTTCACATTTTTTTAGACTCTTCTTTAGTTTTTTCGCATATATTTGATTAATTTTGCATTTTGGTTCAACAAATATACACAACTAAGTGAGCAGTTTTTCAAGAAAGGCCGCATATTGGTTTAAAAGGAGTGCCAACATACCGCTCCTTATCATAGGAGTATTTTTCATTGGGCTGTTGTTGCTCAATGAGGATGCATCTTTCTCGCAGAGCATGATCTTTGAGAAGGAGATACTCCGGCTGAAAAAGGAGATAAAGGAAAACAAGGACTCCGCCGCTTACTACCGAAGCCGAAGGCTTGCGATAGAGCGTGGGGATGATGCCCTTGAGTTTATAGCCAGGGAACAGTATCATATGAAGCGGCCTACGGAAGACGTTTTCTTATTGGTGCCAGCTACAAAATGACCTTCAGATGAAAGATGGAAAGGAAACCTTACAGGAGGCCGGAGTGCCGGCCAAACTGGAGGCGAAACGAAAATATGTAGAGATAGCATCTGCCATAGGGTTGTTGCTTGTGCTCTTTGCCATGATGGCTCCGTTTTTTGAGGGGCTTATAGGTCGCTCCATGATGTGGGCTAAATGGGTGTATGCAAGCGGTGCGCTTGTGTATACTTGTGCACGCGTTGTAGATGTCAATGCTCCCGGCGATTCCCTAAGGCTCCGCCGTTTGCGCCGACTTGAATTCTGGGCAGGGGTTTGCTTTATTGTCGGGGCTGCATTTTGGTTTTATAAGCTGCAGTATTTCTCCGGACTGTTTGCAGGGCCGCTTGCAGTGATGCGCCAGACAGTGGCTTTCACAATGGCAGGGGCTGTGATACAGATAGTGGCGAGCTGGATGATTGCCTTCCGCATGAAGAAAGAATATAATGCCAGATGAGGTGAATAATATTTATGGAGCATAAGAGATTTATCGCAGTCGACCAAGGAAATTCCTTGCTGAAGCTTACACTGTTTGAAGATGGTGAGCTGCAGGAGGTATGCCGGTTTTCACCTGATGCCATTGAGGAAGCGTTTTCCGCTGTGGAGCGATGGAACCCTGACTGTGGTGCATTCTGCTCGGTGGGGAAGATAGACTCCAGGATGGTGGAATCGCTTCGCATAGCTCTTGACGGGCATCTTTTGATACTCTCACGCTCCACGCGTCTGCCCATCAGGATAGACTATGCCACTCCGGCGACCCTGGGCCTTGACCGTGTGGCTTTGGCTGCGGGGGCGGCCAAGCTTTATCCCGGGGAGACAGTGATGGTGGCTGATGCCGGGACTGCTGTCACGCTGGATGTGGTGGATTCCAGTCCTTGTTTCAGAGGAGGCCGCATTACCCCCGGAATGCGCTTGCGTTTTGAGGCCCTTCATGCCCATACTTCCGCCCTTCCGCTGCTTGATGCGAATGGCGAGCATCCTTTGATCGGATACTCCACAGAGACGGCTATCCGCTCAGGAGTGGTCTGCGGCCTATCAGACGAGATAATAGAGACATTTAAACAATATAAAAACATTTTTGGATGCAGCAGGCTTGTGCTTGCCGGAGGTGATGCCGGCTTGCTTGCCGAATGCATCAATTCACGCATACCTGCCGACCATGTTCCGGATCTAATAGCCCGGGGTCTGCTTTATATCTATAATTACAATGAAATCTAAGTTAAAATCATTAGGCGCCGTAGTGGCGTTGCTGTCGATCATAGGCGTGGCGAATGCCGACGTCAACACACCCTATTCGATGTATGGCTATGGAGTCCTGGGAGACCGGGCCACATCCATGCAGCGGCAGATGGGTGGCGTGGGGTATGCCATGCAGTCGGGGCGCCAGATCAATGTAATGAACCCGGCATCGTATGCATCGGTTGACTCGTTGACGTTCCTTTGGGATATGGGGGCCAATATGTCGATGCAATGGAGCAAGGACAACTCTGGATCTAATCATGGCTTCGGAGGAGGGCTTGACTATGTGACTATGGAGTTCCCTCTATCCAAATATATGGGAATGTCGATAGGTATGGTGCCTCTTACCCAGGTGGGCTATTCTTTCGGAGATGATATAAAGTTTGGAGCGCGCCAGAATCAGGGTAGTGGGGGCATTACTGAGGCTTATGCCGGCTTAGCAGGAAAAATTGGAGGATTTTCAATCGGAGTCAATGTGTCGTATGATTTCGGTACGATTCAGAATGATGTGTATGCCACACCCTCTTCAGGCACCCAGTCGCTGTTTGAGCAGATTATGCAGATCAGAGACTGGAATGTGGTGGCAGGAGTGCAGTATAAGCAGCCTGTCAACAGATATAATTATGTGACGATCGGTGCGTCATACTCCCCGAAGAAGAGTTTTCATGGCAACACATGGCTTACGATGCAGGACCTGACGTCAGATTCCCGTCCCGACACAGTCGCAAAGGCCGGTATGAAAGGGAACTATTATTCCCCGCAGTCGTTTGGAGTCGGACTGGCATATACCCATGAGAAGGTGCACAAGATAGTGGTAGAAGCCGACTTCTCCTTGCAGCAGTGGAGTGATGCGAAATTTTCATCGCTTTATGACGCCTCCGGCCAGGAGGTGTTCGCCGGAATGAAGTTCAACGACAGAAGAAGGATTGCAGTGGGAGGGGAATATACCCACAATGTGCGCGGCAGTTATTTTGAAAGAATTCCATGGCGCTTGGGAGCTTTCTATACTGACGACTATTTGAAGATCAACGGCAACACGATGAAGGAATATGGTGTTTCACTCGGCACGGGGTTTGCAGCTCCCGGAGGCAAGACGATGATAAATCTCGGACTTGAGTGGCGGCATCGTAAGACAACACCTGTCAATATGCTTTCAGAAAACTATTTCAATATCATGGTTGGAGTCAACTTCAATGAGGTTTGGTTCTTTAAGCGGAAGATTAATTGATGTTGTCAGGTTGTCAGGTTTTCAGGTTTTCGGGTATGGCCGTGGCTTTTGCGGCCGCCTTGGTTGTTCTGTTTTCGGGATGCAAGGAAGACGGAAAGCTTGGCGTGGCTACGCGTATAGATCCCAAGAAAATGCCATCGATGTCGACTGTCAATGTGGCTACTTTGATTTCTGACTCCGGCATCACGCAATATAAGATAGTGTCTCCACTTTGGAATGTATATGACGAAGTGGACACGCCTTATTGGAATTTCCCCAAAGGGATCTATCTTCAGAAATTTGACAGGAAGTTTAATGTGATAGCTTCTGTAGCGGCTGATTCGGCGAAGTTTTTCAGACTCCAGAACCTTTGGAAACTTGATGGTAACGTTGAGCTAAAGAAGGAGCCGGGAGAACTGTTCCTTACACAGCAACTATTTTGGGACCAGCGTCGCAACAAGCTCTACAGCGACTCTTTTATTCATATAGAAACGCCAGAACGAATGCTGGAAGGGCACGGATTTGAGAGCAATGACCGGCTTACAAAATATTCCATACGTCGGCCGACCGGTATTTTCCCTGTCAGCGAAGATATGAGGAGGTGAGTTTTGCGTGGTGCTTGGTGCGTAGGGCGTGATGCGTAGTGCGTAGGATTGAAGGGAAGGAATTAAAATATTAATTAATTGAGAGATTATGACGTTTACCGTAGCTTTGGTGCTCACTATCATAGCGGTTGTTTTCTCCGCTCTTTTTTCGGGCATGGAGATAGCATACGTGCAATCAAACAAGGTGAGGATGCAGATTGATGGCTCTCGGGGAGGTGTGGTAGACCGCATCATCCGTGGCTTCAGCCAAAATGAGGACATGTTTATATCCTCACTGTTGGTTGGCAACAATGTTGTGTTGGTTGTATATGGCATCACGCTCTCGGTGTTGATCAATCCGGTGCTTGAAAGGTGGTTTGGAGATTCGGAGGCGATGGTTCTGATATCCAACACGGTGTTTTCTACTCTCGTGATTCTTCTATGTGGTGAATTTATTCCGAAAGCTACTTTCCGCATCAATCCGAATTTTATGATGAGGATGTTTGCGTTGCCCCTATATGTCATATATATCATTCTGTATCCTGTATCGAAGTTTATTTCCTTCATCACAAAGGGACTGATGGGGCTTTTCGGAATCAAGGAAAACAGGGTGGATGCGAGCCTTATCACAATGGACCAGCTGGATGATTATCTCGAGGAGTCACTTCATTCAACGCAGCAGTCGGAGGTGGAAGTGGAGAATGAGGTGAAGATCTTCAGGAAGGCAGTAGATTTCAAGGATACCACGATAGGGGAGTGCATGCGGCCTCGCAATGAGATAGTGGCAGTGGAGAAAGACACTACTACGCGGGAAGATCTTCTTTCCCTGTTTTCACGAACCGGCTTGTCGAAGATAGTGGTATATCGTGAGGATATCGACGACGTGGTTGGCTATATTCACATTTCAGAGCTTTTCAATATAGATTCAGACTGGAGGGAGCATCTTAAGCCAGTCATCTTCACACCTGAGACCATGCTTGCCAATAAGATGATGCGCAGGATGATAGCTGAAAAGAGATCGCTTTGTGTGGTGATAGATGAATTCGGAGGCACATCAGGTCTGGCTACACTTGAGGACCTTGTTGAGGAAATCTTTGGGGAGATTGAGGATGAGCATGACCGCCAACGCCAGCTTTTCCGTAAACTTCCTGATGGCAGCTATGAGATATCGGGACGTGCCGAGATTGCTGCTGTAAATGAGGGTCTTGGTCTTGACATTAAGGAATCTGAGGATTATAATACTATAGCGGGATATATACTTCACTATACTGAGGCTCTTCCTGCGGAAGGGGATGAGTTTGAGATTGGAGGATTGAGATTTATAATTGCACGGATGTCTACAACGAGGATTGAGCTGGTAAAGGTTTGCCATCCCGAGCCAGTGGAGTCTTGAACCGGTATCGTGGCATTGTTACTCATAGTTAAACCAGATTGAAGCGTGACGGTATGGTCACGCTTTTTTCTTAATTGTTCATTCAAGATTTTTCTTAATAGTTCATAAAAAATAGTGTGTAAGTTACGTAACAGTTCTTAATAGATGTTAATTATGGCTTTGAAATGTTAAATTTGCAATAAAATTTTAACTTTTTTGAAGGTTTATTATGAAGTGATAATATTTTTTGGTTAATTTTGCATATGCTGAATGAGTGATCAGTATTTAATCGAAGATAAGTTGTCCGAATAGGTCATTACAGTCGGAATAACCTGAAAAAGAAAAATAACTAATATTAACCTAATAATTTAATTAACCAACATCTAATTATGAACTACCGCAAGGAAAGTTCAGGAATCGCGGCCATATGTCGTAGATTCCTGTTTGTGGCCCTCATGGCAGTGGTAAGCCTATCGGCAGCCGCTCAGGGCAAGACGGTGTCAGGTACGGTGGTTGACCAGTCAGGCGAGCCTATGATAGGTGTGACTGTTATGGTCAAGGGCACATCCAACGGCACAGCAACGGACTTCGACGGTGCTTACGCACTTAAGAATGTGCCTGACAACGCTACTCTCGTGTTCAGCTATGTCGGCTGTGTGACGCAGGAAGTTAAAGTAGCCGGCAAGTCTCAGATCAACGTGACAATGAAAGACGACTCCGCAATGCTCGACGATCTCGTAGTGGTCGGCTATGGTGTGCAGAAGAAGTCTGACGTCACCGGAGCCCTTAGCCACATCAGCGCTGAGGAACTTGAAAGCCGTCCCGTAAGCAATGCCTTCGAGGCCATGCAGGGTAAAGCTCCCGGTGTAGACATCACATCAAGCGAGCGTCCCGGTACCATCGGTTCCATACGTATCCGTGGCGAGCGTTCTCTTACTGCATCCAACGAACCTCTTTATGTAGTAGACGGTGTGCCCATCATGTCGGCTTCCGGTATCGAGACCATCAACCCACGTGATATTGAGTCGATCGACATCCTTAAGGATGCTTCCGCTACTGCCATCTATGGTTCACGCGGTGCCAACGGTGTCGTGATCATCACTACAAAGCAGGGTAAGACCGGCCAGTTCAGCCTTAACTATGCCGGTTCAGTGACATTCCAGCACCTTGTAGACCGTAGCCCTTCGATGAACGCAGAACAGCTGATCAACTACCGTCGTTGGGCAGCGTATCTCGATGACCCGACAAAATATGCAGATCCCCGTAATCCTACCAAGGAGAGCGATGAACTCCTGTTCGGTCAGATCGACGACCCTACAGGCTTCAACAACGTTATGAGCGGTTGGAAGTCAGGCAGATGGAATGCCGCCGACGTATATGACTACGATTGGACTGACCAGTGTCTGAGAACAGGCTTCATCCAGGAGCACACAGTGAGCGCTTCAGGCGGTGTGGAAAAGATGAATGCCTATGGCTCTATCAGCTACCTTGACAACAAGGGTACCCAAAAAGGTCAGCGCTACAACCGCTATACAGCACGCGTGGGCTTAAACCTCAACGCGGTGAAGTGGCTTACTTTCAGCCTCTCGCTCAACGGGTCGCGCGAGTTCCAGGACTACGGTATGTCAAACACATATGCGCCTTCGACTACCAACTCCAAATCTGCGATTTATGAGCTATACAAGAGCTGCTATCAGTGGGCTCAGCCTTACAATGCAGAGGGCGAGCGCATCAAGTATCCTGGCGGTGACAACGCATGCTACAACCCGATCGATGAATGGGAGCACAACATATCCGAGAGAGAGACCTACCGTTTTATGGGTAATTTCTCCGCTACACTCCACCTCGGTGAGATATGGAAGCCTCTCAAGGGTCTTGACTACAAGTTTGCCTTCGGCCCGGACTACCGTCACTACCGTCTCGGAAACTTCATTCAGGATGATTCTGCCTACAAGTGGAATAACGGCGGAAAGAACCAGGCAAAGTGGGAGACCCGCCGAGACTTCTCTTGGACCCTCGACAATATGATCACCTACAATAATACATTTGCCGATAAGCACAATGTAGGTCTGACATTGCTGCAGACAGCATCAAAGTGGAACTACGAGGATGCCGCTATGGCATTGAGCGGCCTCGAGCAGAATATGTATCTATGGAACGCCATGGGCTCTCTCGACATCAAGAAAGAGGAGAACGGCGCGAGCATGAGCACAGGTATCACAGAGCGTCAGCTTGAATCCTACATGATCCGACTGAACTATGGCTTCGACAACCGCTACCTGCTGACCGCCTCAGCACGCTGGGATGGTGCTTCGCAGCTTTCCGCAGGACGCAAGTGGGCGTTCTTCCCCTCAATGTCTCTCGGTTGGAGAATCCAGCAGGAATCATTCCTCCGCGAAGTGTCATGGCTCAACGACCTTAAGATCCGTGCAGGTGTAGGTACTACCGGCAACTCAGCCATCGCTCCCTATTCTACACTCAACAGGCTGCAGTCGATCTTCATTCCTACCGGTAACGGCTATGACAAGGTCTACCTCCTCAACGACCCCGCTTATGTAAAGGATCTCCTCGTGATGGCTAATCAAGAGGTAGGCTGGGAGAAGACCACCCAGTGGAACGTCGGTATCGACTACGGCTTCCTCAACGGACGCATCAACGGTAGTCTGGAATTCTACTTCTCCAAGACTTCCGATCTTCTTCTCAATATGTCTGTACCTACAGTCACAGGTTACGCCTCCACCATCGCCAACATCGGTAAGACCTCTAACAAGGGCTTTGAGTTCCTGATCAATGCTATCCCCGTAGAAACGCACGACTTCTCGTGGAACACTTCTTTCAATATCGGCTGGCAGAAAGACCGCATCGACGAACTTGCCAATGGCAAGGAAGACGATATCGCCAACAAGTGGTTTATCGGACAGCAGATTGGCGTGTGGTATGACTATCAGACCGACGGCCTCTGGCAGGACACTCCCGAAGACCGTGCAGAAATGGCAAAATGGGAAGGCTATAATTTCAAGCCAGGTATGGTTAAGCCTGTCGATCAGAACGGAGACTACACTATGGACGACAAGGACCGTGTGATTGTAGGGCACAAGCGTCCTGCTGCGACAGCAGGCTGGACGAATACCTTAAACTATAAGGGAATCGAGCTGAGCTTCATGCTGTACGGACGCTTCAACTATACCGTTCACGCTCCCCAGTATCTTACCGGCTACGGCAACCTTGGAACAGCTGTCGACTACTGGACTCCGGATAATACCGATGCTGAATTCCAGGCTCCTCTCTTCACAGGCAGTGTGCAGACCGGCACCAAGGATCAGTTTGCAAGCCAGCTTGGCTACAAGAAAGCAAACCTCATCCGCATGCGCAACATCTCGCTCGGCTATAACCTCCCGAGCCATCTGCTTGAGAATGTCGATCTGAAGAGCTTGAAAGTTTACACACAGGTTATCAATCCGTTTGACCTTTGCCAGTCGGTAAGCGGACTCGATCTTGACACCGGCAACTCTTACTACAACCGCAGCTGGGTATTCGGCGTCGAACTCGGTTTCTAATATTTAACCATAAAACAGAATTCTTAAAATGAAATTCAATAAATATATAGCAGCCGGTCTTATCGCAGCCACTGCCGCAGGTCTTCCTTCCTGCTCCAGCGACTTCCTTGACGAGCACTACACCACCGGCTATTCTACAGACTATCTGAAGACACCAGAAGGACTGAAGTCACTGACTCTGGCTCTTTATGGTCAGCTGCGCTGGATCGGCGGTTATGAATCGCAGGGCTACAATGCCTTTATGGGTGGCTCCGACGAATTCGGTCTAGGTACCGACCAGTGCAACGAGATGTGGAACACCTATGACTACCGAATGGCTCCTATCTGGGGAACCGTCAACGGCAATACCGGCACGAATGCCAACATCTGGGATCAGGTATACTTCGGAATCGCATCTGCCAACGAAATTATCGGTACTGTAGAGAATGGTAATAACAGTCTGGATCAGACTACCATTAATCTCTGTCTCGCGCATGCCTATTTCATGAGGGGCTACAGCTACTATCTGCTGACATCTCAGTTCGGGCACTGCGCCCTTATGACAGAGCCTACTACCGGAGTAGTGCGAAATCTACCCAATACGACTGCTAAGCAGTGCTGGGAGCAGACAATATCCGACCTCGAGCAGGCTTATAACCTTTTCGACGGTGAGACTAACAACCTGGCGGGTCCCGGTGTGAGCTGGACAAAGGCTACAGCTGCCCACTTCCTCGCTAAGGCTTATCTTTTTGCCGCCTCCGAGCGCAACGACGACTGGAACAGCGATGTCAAGGCACGGTACCTCCAAGCAGGTCTTGAGGCAGCTAACTATGCTATTTCGGCCCGTCATCTTGAGAACAACGTGATTGATGTATATGGCAACTGGACAGGTGTCAACTGTGCTCTCGAGCAGAGCAACGAGCTCCTTCTCGTATGTGCTCAGGATGCCAACTTTTCCGGACGTACCGCAGCCCGCAACCCGGGAGCATTCTTCAATCCGCAGTTCTCTAACTTCGCCAACACTACCTTAGGCAGCGAGCGCGGATGCATCACCGGCGGAAAGGACTTCCAGCGTTTCCGTCCTAC
>JAIDTO010000158.1 GCA_029060625.1 Muribaculaceae bacterium
TCATCAATCCCACTTAACGCCCATTCCGCGATATTACCGCTTTCAAGACATTTCCTGTAATTGAGATATTCGCCCAATTCTTCGCGTGACCGCTGATTGGTTCCGACCAGACGTTTCATGACATCTTTAAGAAACTTGGAAAGCTGCCATTTGGATTGCCTATTGTCAGACAGCGCGATTGCATCCTCTATATTCTCAATCACCATTTCCGAAGACCGACCATATCTCAGCCAAGCGTCAAAAGGTAATCGATACTTCTCCCAATCCTCGTCCCCATTCGGATTAGTTAGTATCTTTTCGGTAAACCCCGACTGATGAAGGATCTCTACAAGCTCATCGACATTTACGCTATCAGTATCAACCATATCCTCCAACCGCTTCTGAAATTCCGGAGAGGCAATAAATGCAGCTTGCCCCATGAGAAACGTCTCCAACAAATCAGTCTCACCCATTCCCATAGCAACCTCTCCATACTCCTTCGGATGGCTCTCAATCCATGTCTTCAAATCATAATTGTCACGTAGGAAATCCATTTGATTATCTTTGTCGTAGCGTTTAATTAATGGAAAAGTTCCGGTAAATCGCGCAACGGGGAATATACAAGATTTAGCCGCTCACATCCGGGGCGCGTCTGATGGATTGCAGGGATATAGGAGCCGGGGGCATTCATATCTACGTAAACTATGCTAAAGTCAAAGTCCTTCGCAAAGATTGAAGCGGCTGCTGTCATTGATTTCTTTCCTCCGGTAATGTCAATTACCATATTGCCGCCTTCACTTACGATAAGCATCTCCTTCATAGTCTCGTAGATTGTTCCGAAAGATTCATCTTCAAGCATCACATAGGTCGGATTGGAGGTGAGGTGGGCAAGGATGTTGTCATCCTTGACTTTGATATTTTTGTCATAAAAGATGACGTGATTTTTTGGCTGCAGCAGATGCTGGGTCATAACGATTGGAGCCGGCGTCATGCCAAGGACTGAGAATAAGGTGTCAACTCCCCCTTTCTCTCTTAGCTGCCTGCCTACAGGGTCGGTTTCCTTCAGTCTTGCGAGCAGCTCGGGCATTATCTTGTCTGCATAAAATCTTTTGGCAGCATCGTGCTTTTCCGGATTACCGGTTTCGTTTATCCATTGCTGGATGAACTTTTCTAATTGTGTCATTGCATTGTTTGTTCTATCAGTTTTTCAATAAAATTCCTTGCCTCACTTATTTGTTCGGGGGTGAGGGTTACACCGAGGTCAAAACCGTTCTCAAACGATTCTGTCGTTAGATTCCCGGTGAACAATATGCCGCGACGGCTATTCATTACAATCTTAGCATGATTGTCTTTATGATAATGGATAAAGACCCCTTTTACAATCTGCCTTTTTTCCTCCCTCATGACAATGCTGAGGTGAACGCCGCGCTTTTTTGCATTAATCAAGGCGTCACTCAATTTCCCTCCGTTGGGGCCTACGGCCTGAGGGCCCAATGAGTAGGTGGCAATAAAGAGGTCTTCACCACTACTGGTAGAATTTATGATGTCAAAAATCTCATCGCGAAGGTCATGAATGTCGCACTCGGCCAAGGCCTCTCCACGTCCACGCCCGGTAGGGGCCAATGTCAACTTGATTTTCGACAATCGAGATAGCCGGCCGCTGTCTATTGTCTCTGAGGGGCGCGCATAAGAGAAGTGTGTGTCATAACTGGCAAAACGAAATCTGTCAGGGCGCAGAAACAGGTGGTCAAATATCTCTTCGGCCTCATCGAATTCCTTTCCATCCAGCAAAACTCCGAGTTCGGATATTTTTCCGACACTGTTGGGAGTAAAGTTGAGGCTTGTTATCACACCGGTGCCGACGTTAGTGAGCAGGAATTTGGCGTGCAACCCGTCAAGACCAGATATATGGGCTCCGGCTTGATAAAGCCGTTTGATCGCTTGAGAATGGAAAAGGTTTTGTATCGTTTGTTTCGCATGGTGCTTCTTGCCGGTCAAGTTTTCGGTGTAGACTTCGCCTGAGACCCCCTCGAGGTTTGTGAGGATAAAGATTGCCACGCCTCTGTCAAGCGCGTCTAAGAGCTCCCTGAGGATATCAGGATCATCAAAAAGTAAATTGCAGGCTTTGACCCACATCTTTGCTGTCCGTATCTGCCGGATAACTTCATCGGTCAGATTTCTTTCAGCATTATTATTATAGAATATGCTATTCATTTCCCATATTTTATAAAATTTTCCATATCATGTCTGAAAACGAGGTCATGGCGATTTATTGCAATGAGAGTCTTGCGCCAGTTGTCGGGATAATCATTGCGAACCATATCAATTATCTCATGCCAATCAAGCCCTGATTTATCTATCTTGCTGCGTAAATGGCCTAAATTATTTATGCTTTCAGAGGCTTTGACTTCGATAAACATCGACCCTGCCATTCCCGGTATCTTGATTGACATGATGCCATTTTCAATTGTTGATAGCATTCTGGATAGATTTCGGGTCGTTTTGTCAATACTGTTTACAAATATTTGGAATCGAGACATCTCCGGGCTACATGCCAGGTCTATTCCCTTGACAAATTCTGCCCCATATTCAGTCTCAATGGAAGACAGTATAAGCTGATTTATATCAGCTGAATTATTGACAAAAACATTTGTGGAGTCAGATTTATCGATGACATAGATGAATTTCTTACTCTTGACGTCACCATCGAGCCTAAAGTAATTCAACTCCTCAAGCCAGCCAAATGGAGATATGGCAGTTGTCTTGTCATCGCAGAAAATCCTGCGTACGGTCTCAGATCCATTCAAGAATATGCCTATTGACAGGTTTCTCATCCATTTTGGGCCCAATGGCGACATAGAGGTTTCTCGAGCTTTTTCCGGGATGCCCAATCTTTTCTGATAATATCTTCCTTTACCGTCATTGATTCTGGCATTCAGTCCTTCTATCAGGTGTTCAATATTGGCGTCGAAAGGATATATGCCTCCAGGGATGTTGTAAATCTCATTACATTCAAATCGGTCTTTGAGATTAACCACATCGATAGGGAACGGTTTACCGGTAAATCCGTCTATGAAACAGCATTTAACCCCATCTTTTGCCAGTTCTATCTGTGCGTTCCGCTGACGTCCTATGGGTGTCAATGCAAGTCGGTTAAGCATCTTGTCGAAGTGAACAAGCTGAGGCCCCGGGTTATCTGATTTAAATCTTTGAAGAATCGACTGATACGGATCGTTAACCATCAAAAGCGAACAAGCTGTGGAGTATGGCACACCTATGTCTATCATCTGAAGAAGTGCTCGATCCCTGAAATCAGCGGGGTCTGACGTGGGGTACTTATACTTCACTTTAACGGCATAGGCCGGATAATTGATTTCAAACCAAGCAAATGGGATCAATCCATTGGCCTTCGCATATTCTAAAACTATAGTGTCATTCATTGCCTTTTGTCTTTACAGTGAATTTCCGATTCCCCTTCACCTCGACCTCTACCGCCGTGCCTTCGGAGAAACGAGATGAGTTTAAAATTGATAGTGAGATGAGGGATTCATCATCCAGTTCAAGTGTGAGTCCGGAGGAAGTCACCGCCTTGACCTTCGCCTCGAACAGGAAGTTTTTCAAGGAGTTCTGGGATGTCAGCCAGAGACCGAGAGGCTCAATCCGGGTATGAGGCTTATCATCTACATAGCCGATGAGGCTTGCACGGAAGTGTTCGGGCAACCCGTCATCGGGGACACCCTTGAGCACAGGATTGTATAGGGAAAGCAACTTACCTTTATAGAACGTTGAGAATTGACCGTTACCGAGGGAGTGGCAATCTTCAAACACATAATATGGGTCGTCGAGATTCTCAATGAGAGGACACGAATCGGGAGGGAAGTCGTCATACATACGCTGCATTGCCCCATGATGCACCACCAGCTCTATCTTTTTGTTCAGGATTTCGTCGTATACTGCCATCACAGCTTCCTTATCAACTTTGTGTAATGATTCATTTCTAAGCGTGTCAAGATGTCCAATCATAATGAGGTTGCACTTTGCACGACTGAACGACACATTGAGACGACGCAAATCATCAACAAAGTTGAGGGATCCGGAGCGTGTATTACGCACAAAAGAAAATACCACGATATCGTATTCCTCACCTTGAATGGAGTCGATGGTGAAGATTTGTTTCCTAAATTTGGGAAAACGCTCTCGCATTCTTGCAACCTGTGCACCGTAGGGAGAGAGGATACCGACTGACTTACCGGAGTCAACGGCCGTCTCTAACATAGGGAGAAGCATCTCCTCGATCACTTGAATCTCTCCGTCATTATAGAGGCTCAATCCTTGCCGCCTTTCTCTGGCTTCGCTGCCCATTCCGGACGTGTCAATAAACTTTATGGGGTTATCCAACCCCTTGATGTTTAAAATCCTATCTGTAGGTTTGGGTACTGATTCGACTTTACCGCCATAGAAAAGCTTTGACACAAAGTCTCCTATCATCGGATGCATTCGGAACTGTCTGGACAGCATGATTTGGTTTGATTCTGGGAGCCGGGGCCGCAGGTCACCGAAAAGAGATTTCCCGACATCCTCCATTATATCTTCAATTTCTAAAGCAAGATATTGAGAGTTCGGCCCTTCTTCTTCCATTTCTAAACCTTTATCCCTCATTCGCTTTATTGCCAGTTCCTTAACCAATTCCGAGTTCGTGTATGGTGGAAGCTGCTTGTCGTCCCCGACGAGCACATACTCGTCGGCCATCATCATTGGAACCAATGATTCAGCATAGTTGGCTTTACCGGCCTCATCTATAATTAGAGTGTCGAAATGAAGATCTCTGAGGATTGGATTTACACCGACACCTATACAGGTCCCAAACACCACATCCACGGCTTCCAGATTGAGGGTGCGATGTTCGGAAGCAAAATTCTCAACATCCTCTTTATCCAATGCGCCGTGATATTCACTCATAATATCCAACACATCACTATATTGGGGCAATATATCCTTGGCAAATTTACGGGCCACTTCACCGCACTCTTCCTTATGATGTTCACTCAAAGAATCTTTTAATACTTTGAGTTCATCAATGGAGGTGTTATTGACAGATGAATTAATATCATTAAGCTTTTTGACAAGAAGCATCATGTCCTTAAGCGCGTTGCGTTGTTCGACTACACTACCACTGATTTCTATAGATTCATCATCACGAAGATATGCGCATCGCAAAGGATACCCGGCAATTTTGACGGGTTCATTCACAAGTTTGCCATCTTTACGGCCGGACAACTTAAAGTACAATTCCTCAATTGGAGCCACGGATTGAGTGCAGACCAATACCTTCTTGTGACGCTTGACAAGATTGCGAATAATATCGATAATCACTGTTGATTTGCCGGTTCCCGGAGGGCCTTGAATCAAAGATATCTGAGAGCCGCCGAGAGCCATCTTCAGTGCAGTGGCCTGAGAGTCGCCAGAATCCTGAAGATTGAATCGGTCGTTGGCTTCAATGCTTTCGGCGCCCGGGATTTCAATTGGTTGAAGCTTATTTCGGGCAATCTTGCTGAATATATCAAGTCCGTTGCGCTCATAGACAAAGTTATCGATCGCCAATATCTGCTTTTTAAGATGTCGGGTATTGGGGGACCGCTTTACCATGAGTCCCGACTGATTCAAGGCGGCAATATCGATGTCCCTATTGGCATAGAGTTCAACGATCCAGCGGTCTGATCCCAGATACTTAAGCACACCGCTGGGTTGGCTATCCCTGAACGGTTCGCTGTCGTCGGCCTTTATCATAACCACAATCCCTTCCCCGGAATCGTCCTTGCACATAATAGACTCGAAAGCCTCAGGCGGCGCACAAAAGACTATCCCATAACCTCCCAGCGATCCAGCGTCCTCTTCTATACGCCCTTTGATTTTCACCTCTTTGCAGCAAAGGGCTTCTTCGCGCTTAAGGTCCATCTTAAGAAGTTCCTGAAGCGTTAAGTAATGTTCGCCTCTCTTTTGCAATCCATCTCGACTGAGCCTCCGGAGCTCCGGAAGAACATCCCTATTATACTTGATGAAGGCCATGACAAGATCAGCGTCCTGCTGAGCCGGTGGCATTGCGCTTGAGTTTAAACCTACTATCTGTACATTTTCACCTGCTATTCTAAGAGGCTTTCCATAATGTTTTCCACGTGGACTCGTTTCTGATACGTCAGAAGTAAATTCGTTGATCCTTATCTCATCTCCATCTTCTTTCTCACGGCAATATGCCGAAATGCTTATATTGTTGTTGAAAATGCTCAAAATATATCCTTTGCCATCTTTGACCTTGTAGCAGTCAAGGAAAAAAGTCTGGGAAGAGAAATATGTAGGATCGGATGCAAGCAATTCTGCCAATTCTTCCTGCTGTTCTGGATTGTATCTAAGCTGCAAGGCAAAAGGATAATAATCCGGCAACTTAGGATTAAAGCCACTTAGGCCATTGATTTCTACATAACAATCATAAAGATCCCGGTCGAGCTTTTCTATCAGTTCCTTTTCAATTTTTTCTCCTTGAAGTTCTTCTTTCAGGTCTTCATTACTGATAGGTGCGAATCTTATCATCTGACCAGGATGTTCGGGGGCTATAACTGATTTTACACGAATGGTCTCCGGAATCTCACTGCTGTTTCCTGTTGATTCTATCCGCGGGATATAGCCAAAATAACCCCTATGTTGGACAAATAAGTTGCGGTTGGTGCAGATGTCATACAATACCATCGCCTCAACACCATTGGTCGACGACAATGAGGCCAGATCATCTGTGGCGATATCATTCAGCTCAAGCAATGGTGCGGCATCGATTGCAAGGACCGCGTAGTTGAATCCCTCATACCGGTGAGTGACTTTGAACTCCAGTATCTCTCCCGGCCTGACATGTTGTTTTACTATCTGACGGGCAAAAATCACATTGACCGGATATCCATTCATTGTTACTGCCCCCGGGAGAAGAATACCGTTTTCGTATTCCCCATCCTCCTCGGCATAGACAGCCATGACACGACCTGTTGAACTGACTTCCTTAACGATGAAGTTGCGGTATACCTCTGACTCCTCTTCATCGCCTGATTCTTCAATAAGTCCCTTGTCGGCCTCAGTGAGATTACGGTATTCTTTAAACATTTCACCGACCGCAAGTGTGTTGAGCTGTGCAATCTCCTGTTTCCTATAACTTATGACAACCTGCTGGGCGGTAACATTGAGCCGCAGGATGTCGAACCTCAACGTCCTCCCTTCAAAATCGGAATCTAAAGATTCATGACAGGTGCATTCTATTCCTCCTTCTATACGCACTCTGGCTTCGGCTTTGGAGTCAGACACTTCGATGATCGTGCCCTCCACAGACTCTTTCCCCGTCAGTGCCTCCCACGGATTGGGAATCAGTGCTTTCAGCGAACACGTAAGTTGCCGGCGGTCATTATTAATATGAGTCACCTTCACATTGATTTTATCTCCGACAGAATTAAGAAAACTGTTTTTGTCTACATCCTGACACCAGTCCACATCCCGGTAGCTAAGATATCCTTTGAATCCTGACTCTCCGACTCTGAGTAGTACACCATTGTTGGTTAATTCCTTGACCACCGCTATTTCTATTCGGTCTTTAGACAGATGCGCATCAATATTTTCCCACGGGTCCGGGGTGAGTTTCCGCAGACTTAGCTGAACCGTCTTACTTTTTTCATCATAGCCCGTCACCACCACGCGCAACGGTTCCGGTAGTGTCACTTCCCTGCAATCAGGGATGTAGCCCTCGGTCCAGGAGATTTCGGATGCAGGAAGATGGCCGGTGTACTCACCCAAATCAAACCTTATAAAGCCCTTATCGATATATGTAGGTGGAGTTGTATCAAGAACACAACCTACTGGATATTCCCTAGCTACTCTAAGCCAGGGGTCGATGGAGGCGTCACGGATACTAGCGCTGATTCTATTACCTTCATTGATAATTTTCACGATGACGGTGTCTCCAATCCTGAGATCTTTTTTTGCGTCGTTACCCCTTTTCCACCAGATATACTTGTTGGGGAGAAACACAGGTACACAATTCTGTACAAGGAGATTCGCTCCACTGTCATTATAAGAACACACCAGAGCAGAATAAAATCTATTTTCCAGAAGCATGCCGTCGTAGTCACCCGGCTCAAGTTTTGCTGATACTACTGTGTTGCCATACTCATCCGGGTCAGACTCTATTTTTACAAGCCATTCCGATCCAATCAAGCCGGGGGTTGCTGACCTGTCAATCCACGAGGGAGCCTTACTATACGGACAGAAGAGCTCGATATCTTCGTTTCCTACTGGACTCATCAAATAGCCTCCCGTATTGATATTACTAATCTCAGCAAGTATGGTTTTTTGATTTTTATAGGCATCTACAAAATCCTCCCAATCTAAAATCTTGGTTACACCTCTTGTCGAAATATCGGATATTCCGGTGAGGTGACGTATAAACCATTCGTTGGCATCCTGAAGGGATTCGGCAGCCAAACGAAACTCGGCATACCTCAGTTCCCTCCCATCAAGCTGGCTGACGAATGTTTTATTCACCTTCACCACACAGCTCTCCATTTCATCTTCACGTATCCCGATGGTTTGAGAGTAAGGAAGGAAACCATAGGCGCCGCTCGACGTCTTATAGACTCTGAAATTATGTTCTGCAAAATCTTTTACCAAGACTGCCGGCTCTTCTGAGAGTTTGGGGGCCGGCGGAATAGGTGACAAGCGTTTACTTAGTTTTATAGGGCCTCCATCAGGGTGACTTAAAATCAGGAATTGTTCATGCTTATCAATGGTAATGTCAGAAGGATAGCCAGGGAAGATATCCCATCCCCACTCGTCGAAAGATACCTCACCATCCGCTGTTTTAGTGCCAGAAAACCAAGAATACCATTGGAGACTTACCTTAACAGTCCTTCGCTCCATATCGATTCCCGTCACCGTTCCGGAAGCTATTTCACCCGGCTTTAGATATTTTGTGTCTACCGGCTCCACTTTGACATCATTCCACCTGCTTAAAGCCGGTAATGCGCATAGTTCCTCGAACCTTTCCTTGCACTTGCTGTCATCCAGGGAATCAACATCCCTGATTATTTCTTCGCTTACTCTATCATCAACTGGAGAATTCGCGTCCAAACCATACTCCCCCCATAAATACCTTAATGCTTCATTCACTCGATCGTAAGGAAGTCCTAACCTTATTGCCAATGTCGATAGATTATAGCTACATGAGGCAGTCTCCTCAGTCTCGTCATCTTCCCATTCCCCCTCATCTTCGAACTCTATCTCAGAATCATCATCATTCTTATCGCAGTCAGAAGATTCGTTGTAAACCGAGCGTATCTTATCCGCCGTCTCATGGTCGATTTTTTGATGCCAATTCGCGTTGGGTATAATTCCTTTTCCGCAGAGATCCTCTGCCAGGTTCTTGGGGTCAACACCTAACTCTTCGGCAAGCTTCTGGACCTTTATGCGTGGCTTCTGGAGCTTTGTTGCGATTTTACTGACGACATCACTGGAGAGAACAGTATATGGCGACAGGTTTTCGATTTCCGCAAGGCGCGACATTTTAACGATATTGAGCATATCGGCTAACGGACGACCAAGAGTCCGGGCTAATGCACCTATGGAGTTCTCGGGAAAGAGCGTAGCCTCATCCCATTGTTGGGGAGCCTTTCGCCCTTTCGCCTTATTCTGGCGGAGCCTTGCCTCCTGCGGCTTAGTAAGATGAGCGTTTCCGGCCAATATGCCGTCGGACAGCCCTACTTGTTTAAGGGTATTTGCAAGTGAGCTGACAGATTTCCCGAGTTCTTTAGATAATTCATCCAGTGTCATAGACAATTGGTATAAGTTAACATTCAGTTTAAGTCCAAA
This sequence comes from Muribaculaceae bacterium, assembly GCA_029060625.1. Lineage (GTDB taxonomy): Bacteria > Bacteroidota > Bacteroidia > Bacteroidales > Muribaculaceae > Lepagella. The sequence goes on from JAIDTO010000158.1 coordinate 9,874, forward strand.
GATACCTCCAGACGTCCTTTTTCTTTATTATATTTTTTGACCATACACTCAATTTCATCCCTTTCGATCAAGTGCTCGGTCAGATCAGTTATTTTCCATGGGGACGTGACATCAGTTTTGCTCAAAAAACAACTGATGCCGTCCTCTGTCTCCAGAAAAGCATAGTTGCGGTTGACGGCTGTCACAGTAGCCTTAACCGAACTTAATATTGGATAACAATTCTCAATATCAGACCAAAGGTCGTATTGCCAGTCGGGTCTATAAATTATCGGGGTTTCCATAAGCAACTCTGATTTTGGCACAAAGTTAAAACTATTATACGAATATTTAATTCGTCTGATACTTTAGGACCATCTTCTGAATTTTATCCCTGACCGCCTCCCTGAGAATCTGAGGCGACATGACTTCGATCTCATCTCCCATTCCAAGGATTCGTTTAATGAGAAGGGGGTTTATAACAAGGTTTAGCCTTACCTCTGAATCCTCATCTGAAACACACTGTCTGTCATGGATAGGGTTTTCTTTAATTAATCGAAGCGCCGTTGGCGTGCACTTGATTAGAATGTCTTCCGTTTTCAATTTTTCCGCGTCTAAAGTTCGGGGGACCTTATCCGGGTCGGTCTCGTTGGTGGGCACATAGAATCCCAATACCTTATCATAATATGCTCTAATGCGCTGTTTGATTTCGCGGATTTCAAACTCTTTCTTAGGCAAATATATACAATCCCCTTTGTGCTTGTTCAGTATCGGTATACCAGCAAGAGGAATCACTGTCCAATCAAAAGGATTGTCAACATACATCCGACCTATGACAAACCATTTATTGTTAAACCGCTTGAGCATATAGGGGGCAAATGGGAATTCTTTCCCATAATTAAGTCGCGGAAATATGACATCTAAAACGTATCGGCCCTCAATAGCTTCAAATATCTCCTTGATATAGGTAATCTCCTTGCTATTCGTAGAAATATCAATATTATCAGAGATGCCTTTTAATGCTTCTTCTGCGTCTCTTACAGTGACATTAAGAACGTCTTTTATAGGTACAGCGCCATCAAAAAAGGCAATCAATCGACATATAGATGATAATTGTTTCCGATCATTTGACGAGAATTCCGCCTCAGGAAAGGCTAAATCTCCTCCGTTAAGCTCCAGTTTATGAGGTGATGGAGATATGTACTGTTTACCACAATAAAGCCCGCGCAATTCATTTAAATCATTCTGTAATGTGCGTGCTTTGGATGCTGTGTTTAGGTCAATTATATAACATAGTTTATCCCAATTTAACCCTTCTGGATGATTAACTAAGGCATGCTCAATTTTTCGCAGGCGAGTTGCTCTACGATACCCAAGCTTTTCAACTTTCTCATAGTCTACCGTGTCCTTTTTCATAAGAAATAAATTTTGGCGCAAAATTAAAAAGAATTATTCACATATGCAACATTAATACGAAATATTTATTCGTAATATAAGATTTTCCTTATTTAGATCGAAGTAATATTCGCTTCAATAAGGTAGTTTAGTGTTCTGTCAACATCTTCAGCATTTAATATCAAAGCGAAATAAATATTCGTAATTATTTCCTAATTTTGCATCGAAAAACAAAAAATAAACAACAATGAAGACAACGGACAAAATCAAGAGCGGCGTAGGTGCCGCAGCCGGTACGGCAACTGCAATTGGTGGTCAAACAGCCGCCATGGGCATTGCAACGACATTCGGAACAGCTTCAACTGGTACAGCCATAAGCACACTCTCTGGAGCTGCTGCTACTAATGCAGCCACAGCATGGCTTGGAGGGGGAGCCTTGTCAGCGGGAGGATTTGGAATGGCGGGAGGTACGGTTGTTCTTACAGCCATCCCTATTATTGGAGGTATTGCCGCTGTTGGCGCATTAGGATATGGAATTCATAAGTATTATAAATCTAAAAAACAGAGACGATGACAACAGAATGTCCTTTCTGCGGCATGGATAATGCCTACTGTGACGGCGTGGAATACGTATGTCCTGACTGTGATCGCACTTGGCCTTGCGATGAAATCCCTAAAGATGACGACTGGGAAGATGACTAAATGCTTGAGGAGGCGGGAAGCTTCCCGCCTCCTCATTTTTACAACAAATTATTAACACTTTAAATATTATAGACTACGAAACCGACGAAGAATCATTACTACTGCCCTGGGTGCAAGTATCAAAAGATGTTGTTCGGAAGCAAGAAAGAAGCGATACGATTCCTTAAGTATAACGCTGACGCCATTGAAGAAGAAACCGGGAAGAGACCTGTAAGGGCATATTATTGTTGCCATTGTTGCGGATGGCATTTAACTTCAAAGCCGAATTCTTACGGACGTACAGACCTAATAAAACGTTTTGGTCCGGAGCTCGGCCAGAAGATATATGAGATTATATTCCCGCTCATCTCAAAAGGCACCACAATAACCGGAGGCATGTCAAGAAAGCTCAAAGAACTTACAGGGTCAGAGCATGAAATTTATATAAGATTTGGTTAATATTGCTTAGGATTTAGTGAATAATTGTTTATATTCTTGCATATATTGCTGAGATTTGCTAAATTAGCATTATGCAAAATGAGATATTCAGCAAGGTAAAGGATCCGCGCGTGCTTGGCAAGGTCAAGCATGAGCTGGAGGATGTACTCCGGATAGCGCTTATCGGAGTGTTGTGTTCCTGTGAGGATTACGATGAGATCTCCGATCTGATAGATGACAGGGCGGAGGAGTTCAAGCAGATGGGCTTTCTGAGGCTGACCAACGGGGTACCGTCAGGCGACACCATCCGGCGTGTCGTTGAATCGGTCAATCCCGACCAGATGAAGGCCTCGCTGGCAATAAGCAGGGAGAACATACTGTCCTCGTTGAAAGGGTGTCAGGTTATCATCGACGGCAAGAAGCTGAGGGGAGAGAATCCGACCAGCAGGGGATGCAACGGACTGTACATCCTCAATGCGATGGTGTCGGATTATGAGATATGCGTGGAGGAGGAACGTGTGGAGGACAAGACAAACGAGCTGACGGTGCTGCCATCGGTCATAGCCTCCCTCTGTATTGTCGGAGCCCTTGTATCTGTGGACGCCATGGGCACACACCGCAATATCGCGCAACAGATCATAATGCAGGACGGGGACTACCTGATGGCTCTCAAGGACAACCAGCCCATTCTAAAGGATCTGGTCGAGACCATATTCAGCAGCACGACACCACTGTCGACATATTCGACGGAAGAGAAAGGCCATGGCCGTCATGAGAAACGTGTGTGTTCGGTAATGGATACAAAACTTCTTCTACAGGAGGGGATGTATGAGGAGTGGCCGGGGCTGCGGCGGATCGTCAGGATGGAGCGTGAACGGCTGTGCAACGGTGTCAGGACAAAGGAGACCGTCTATTATCTGAGCAGCGTGGACTGTGATGAGGCTGCTTATTTTGCAGGATGCATACGCAACCATTGGGGAATCGAGAACAAGCTGCACTGGCATCTGGATGTGACGTTCAAGGAGGACCAATGCCGTGTCAGGACTAAGAACGGTGCCGTGAACCTTTCAATAATCCGAAAGTATGCACTGGAGCTCCTGAAGAAACAGACTGACAAGCTCAGCCTTAAGAGAAGACGTAAGAAATGTATGCGAAATCTTGACTACCTGGCTATGGTTATGAACGAAAGTTAAATTTCATGCTCTTGCCCTGAGCATTTTTTGAATAGAAAAGATTAGGGGAAGAGCTTTAGAACTCTTCCCCTAAAAGGATTCTTTCCGATCTATCGGGATTAATCGAAATATATCCGGAATATAAGCCCCAATATGTCTTTATATAAATGTAGTTGCATTTATTTGACTTGGAGGATAGAACCTGCGGAATGAGCGACGGTAGTAGGAGAATATTGGGATTGTGCAGTTGCGATTCCGCAGCTGAATGTGCCATCTTGGCTGACAGTGCAGTCATAGCTGATCACGTGCTGCCCCTTGGGCATCCATTCGAAGAAGAGATTGGTCTGAGCGTCACGAATCTCACGATAGAAGCCTACTCGATCAGATGCGGTATAACCGGAGAGTTGGTCGACAGGTTCGAGGCAAGCGCTTCTTTCGTCAGTCACAGCGACATAGTCCATGTCTCTTCCTGCGGTTATGAATAGAGTCACACGTACCTTCATGCCTTTTTCAAGGGTTATTCCCTCTTTGGGGATTAATTCTCCATTTTTCCCTTCCACCAGAGCAACGACACTCTTGCGGATGGAAAGTTCAGGAACATCAGCAGGCACTACATCAATGATCGGAGCCTCATATTGTGATATCACGCCTCCCCACGCCGGGGAAGCCCCATTCCTTGATATAGAAAGCGTCTTGCCTGAAGCATCTTTGGGATTCAAGGTGAGAGTGAAGGCTCCGGTCAGTTTTGCAGGGTCAGGGATATTGAGCTTTTTGCCTTTGAGATAAAACTCGGTTAGTGATGGTGCAGCTTTCGAAGCAGGATTTTCATGCCAGTCAGAACCTGAAGTGAGAATTGCATTTACGGTCTCGACGGTGTAAGTGTTCTTGCCCCAGTCCTGATACTGACGCCCAAGAACGAGCCATTGACGAAGTCCATCGACAATTTTATTGATTGGTTGTATCTCAGAGAATGCTTCCAGAACGAGAGTGGTGGTTTGAAGTGCAGACATGCCGCCCCAACCGGAGTTAAGATTGTCAAACCAAATACCCTTTTCAGGTGTCTCACTTGCAAATTGACGCAGGGACTCAAGAATCTCATTGGCAGTCTTGTGGTCTCCTGCCCTCCAAAGAACGGAAGCAGCCTTAGCTTTCTCGCCGACACTCCATTCCTTCCATTCCGAGGCAATATCCTTGTATGCCTTCGCGGCAATAGATGTCATCTCACGTCCGTTAGCATCCGAAGGCAAATAGTCAGACGGGAAGGAACTGCGCACGAATAGCCAGTCGAGCAGATAGCTGAGTGATTCTCCCTTCTTATGATACTTCTTGTAGTCTTTCACAGTTTCAGAATCGACATATTTGATCCCTTTGCTGATCATGGTCCTTGAATTGTCGAGGCAACCGTCAGCACCGGCTTTGACTATCATAGCAAAGTGTCGAAGAACATCTCGTGATATCCATGGAGATGCTTCCATTTCCGGGCACCAGCTCCATCCGCCATTGGGCATCTGAAGGCCGCGAACATCGTTGAGAATATCACTTATTGTCTTTTGAGCTTCAGAATCGTTAAGAAGAGATTCGAGCCGGCTCATACGTAGGGTTTCAGATTCAGCATTGTTGACCCAGGGAGTATTAGAAATCTGTGTTATCTTCAAGTTCCCGTCTTTCTCAAGATTGCTCTTAATGGCGGCAAATTCAGAATCTTTATCACTGAGAAGAATCTCAAGACCGTTCCTAAGGTCAGGTCGGGTAGAGATAAGATTGAAAGCGATCGCGTTCCCGAACAGAGCCTTGATTTTTGAAATAATGCTCTTTGATTCCGGTTTCACTATATCGGGGAGTGCCGTTATGCAATACCACACCGGATTATCACAATACTGGAGAGTCACCTGGTCGGTATCCTTGAACTTTGGCAGTTTCACTTCGAGGGTCTTTTCTTCGGGAGCAATCCAGAATGGAGTAGATTCCACAATGGGAGAGGATGCCGGAAGCACAGGAAGAAGAGATTGCTCTCCATCGCGGTGATTCTCAGCCTCTGCATAAGCACGAAAACCAATGGCAGACACATTTGAGGGTACAGTCCAAGACATATTTATAAGAGTGCTCGCGGAGGGATCAATTGATCCCGGTGTGAAATCTTTTTCGGCAACAGACTTTCCGGATAAAAGATCCACCAATTCGATACGGCATTTAGGTGAGCATGAGATATCCGAATTGTTAAATACGGTAGCCGTAAGTTCAATTACATCGCCTGTGCGAACGAACCGAGGAGAGTGGGTTGAAACCATAATCGGTTTAGAAGCTACAGTCTCCAACGCTGTCTTCGCTGTCTGGAGTTCATTGTCATAACCCAAGAGTTGGAAAGCCCAAGTAGTATTGAAATTAGGGACAGTGAAATCAATATTCACTATACCGTCGTTGTTGGAAATGAGATTCGGCATAAAGAATGCCACGGGGCATTCCGTCTCGCGAAGAGCTTGTGAGTCAGTCGTCTCAGGTGCACCGGAGAAACCGAATCCTGCCACGACCACTTCTGACAAAGCATCATCAGCCTCCTCTTCCGCTTCTTCCGTTACGGCCATATCAAGATCGGCTGTCGCCATTGTGTTCATAGCTGGTGCAGCCTTCATCATCATCTTTTGTGGTGCACTACTCCGCATCATAGCCATTTCTCCCATGGCACAACCAGACAAGTATGCCACTCCACCGTCTAAATACACCCTATTGTTAAGTCCCCAACCTTGTCCGTAGTCGTTTATTATTGGCATTGAGAGTGTGGACCAAGGAAGATAGGAGCTTTTTAATAGAGAGGTGTGCAGATTGCGATATGAATTGTAAGACACCCGCATATCATAATATGAGCCGTATCTATTTGGATTCGGATTTAAATTCCAGTTGAATGGGGTGATTGCATTCAGTGCGGCATCAGTCATCACAGCCATGGCAGGGATACCTGAAGCGTAGGATGACTTACGGAAGAAACGGAACGACCATCTCTCAACGTCTCCTGCCGAAACCTTATCTCGGAACGATTCTGTAGCTACCTTCAGTCTTTCTTCATAAGAAGCCGGAAGGATATTTACATTTTCCGTTTCTATGTTAAGGTCTGAGAGCCAGCTGAGGTTAAGTTTATATTTATTGTTACCACCAGGAATCTTGACAGGAACCTTTAGATTGTCTTTCTCAACGTGCAGCCATTCAGTGGAAATAATCTCTCCATCAGTAGAAAGGACAGCGGGAATCCATCTATCAGGTACACCGCTACCAATGGTCACAGAGACAACGGATTTGTTTTCCTCTGCAATGATATTGGTTTCAGGAACCCAAAGACTTGTGCCAACAGGAGCCGTAAGGTCATTGTCACGCCAGGTTACGATTTCCATCTCAGACGTTACGTCATTATCATCCTTTAGATAGAAATCAATATCATATGATGCCGAAGGAAGGTCGGAAAGAGGAAGTCGAAGAACCGGAGAAGTGAAATATCCACTGTCGACAGTTTCAAAAGTCTTAGAGTCAGATAATTCATAAAATACTTCTTTCTTAACCTTGCGTCCGAGGATATCGGTCACATTGACTATTATATCTTTTTCACCTTTAGATATGTTTATTCTCAAGTTTGACTGTGCGGGCTCGATATGGAATTCCTTTCCGATGGAAAAACGTTCGGTAGGACCATTCTGTGTTTCACCCGCCGGAGATGTGGCAGAGAGTCGCACAGAGAAGACTCCGCGTTCGAATTGTGTGCCCTTGAGGTTGGCCGTTGGAAGTTCAATTGTATATTTCCCATCGGCATCGGCTACTACAGAGGAATCAAAAGTAGCGAATCCTGATGAGAACCAACGCATCGGAGGAGTGTAGGAGACGCTATAACGTACGGTTGCTCCACCCACCGGCATACCGGAATATGTCAGAACCTGACCTTTAAGCGATACGATGTCGCCGGGATTCACATCTTCTTCGGACTGCTCTGAAGATATGAAGAAAGTGGGCGCAACATAGTCTGCTACCTGTATTGAAGTTGAGCCGAGCCATTTCTTATCAGCATCTTGTGCAACGAGTTGCCAGTTGCCAAGAAGTCCCTGTTCCGGGATTAAAAATTCAACCGTAGCGCGTCCGAAACGATCAGTCATCACAGAATTTGTCGACACATCATTTCCGTTAGCGTCGCGAAGGATGATGTCAAGCGATGATCCTTCATTTAGATACATCTTAGTTTCCTTGCTGCTGTAGGCTATCACAGCTGCCTTAATACTGTCGCCTGGATGGCACAAGGCACGTTCGGCAAGAATCTGCACACGTTTCCTTTCGGTTGTGTCTGGCTTTGAAGATGAGTTATAATAACGGGAGTCGCTGCTCCATTTCGAACCATTGAAGAGAGCCTCTATCTCAAACCTTTCTGTAGATACCGAGACGCAACCGTCTTTGTCGGTCATAAGAGTGTTAACAAGTTGGCGAGACGATGTATAGTTTCTTCTGGAATATATCTTAACCTGCGCTCCCTCAATGGGGCGCCCATTATAACCGTCGACAACGAATACAAGAGTCTTTGCATCGGGCCCCTGCAATGTCATCACACTTATGTCGCTGACAGTAAAAGGCTCGCGCCATGAATCGTTCAGAATATTGGAGTATATGCCTTTGGCGTCGGGAGAAGCACTCGGGATTACCACGTATGTGCCTTTCAAAAGTTTGCCGACATTCGCCTTAGTACTCGCGGTGAAAGGAACATTTCCTTCAACAGAAAGTCTAATAGCCTTTACAAGACGGCAGCGTGCAGCCACCTCCTTTGTCTTTGGAGGGTTATTGGTAATATCAGCATAAGGCGAGTAATCATAGACGAGAGCCCATGACTCATTGCAGTTAGACAGTTTCACATCAAACGTAATCTCTGATGAACTAAGGTATTGCCTCTTATATAAAATCTCAGAGTAAGGTCGAGTCATGTCATTGATAATGTTCTTTAGGCTATTGACATAGCGACCTTTGGGAAAGTCGGTTATTGACTTCCTTAGCATATCAATATATTCTTTCTTGCCGTAGGGAAAAAGCGACTCGATGCCTTCTGCTGGCTCTTCAAACACGAAGTCGCGCATTTGAGATAATATAATCTGTTCTCCCTCAGTAGCCTTGACCTTATCATAAGCTTCCACAAAGAATTTCATCCTCATTGAGTGAGAAAGAGTATTAGCTTTGTCGGTGAGAGCGAGTGCGAGAAGCACTGACTGTCCGCGACGTGTAGCAGACTCTATAAGCCGGTCGATAGCTTTGTCGCGCAATGCAGCGCATTTCTGTGCCGGAGTGGAGGGTTGTGAATCGATAGCAAAAAAAGGAATCACGTCTCGTGAAGAATCGGCATAAATTTCAAGCAAAGAGAAACAGCGACTGCACAGGAATTCTTCCACAGTCATATTGAGAGAGTAAGCATCTGAAGCATTCTCTATGAAATTACTCCAATCGCTAAGAGGGCGAGAATCATTGGATGATTTTTCCATTATGTTCGAGCAAATACCGAAAACTTTGTCGGCGAATACCTCTCGGCTCCATTCGAAAGGATTCTCTGGAATGGAATCAAGAGGCAGTTTTCTGTTGTCGGCCTTCCAGCGGTTTTGCCCATAGATTGAGTTGTAGATATCTGCCTTGATGAGCAGGAAGGCGGGTTGCCATGAAGCAGGAGCTATGTCGGCAATGCTATCAATTTTCGCAATGCCTTTCAGTGCATTTTCATGACTGACCAAATTGTCGGCAGTCACAGATTGTATGGCGGCCTCTACGGAAGCTGGCCAATCACCGTGAGCCACGGCATTTTGAAGAGCCGCATCAGCATTTTTAGCTACGGTTTGTGGATAAGCGAAATCCAGAGTCTTCATCTGAGATGATATAGGTTTTTTAGGTGTTTTTACTGTTTTAGCAGAGGCATCTAAAAGAGTCATGCCTCCAAAAAGCACAACAGTTGCCAATAAGGCAACTGCACGTATGGTAATTAAGCTTTTTTTCATGTCGGTGTAATCTGACGATGATATATTTATGTCCTAATATGCGCCGGAGCAATCTTGTGTATAGTCTTCACTGGGAGAAGGGGAGTCCTTTTTATCCTTTTTCCTATTGGGTCTGGGATCTGGATTGGCATGGGAATGCTTGCCTCCATGATTCTTCTTACGCATCTCTTTCATTTTTTCGAAGAATTTATCTTCAGCTTGATGCATTGTGTAGATTTGCTTAGCTGAAAGGAGCGCTTCGAATTTGGCGTCATATTTCTTTACTATTTCATTGTCTTTAGCGCGAGCTTTCTGCTGAAGATCTGAAAGTTTCTTATAGTCAGCCTCCGAGGGGTCACTTTTCTTTTTGAGTTCCCTTTCAAACTTCCAGGCTTCAGCGCCAGCCTGTCGGCGCTCGTTATCGTACTCCTTATATAAAGGCACGAACTCAGCTTTTTCCTTTTCAGAAAGCTGCATCTCTTTGGAGATATAGTCAAGTTTAAACTGTTGTAACTCCTCCATCATCTTAGCCTTGTCTTTTTTTTCCTGAGCCCCTGCGAAAGGAATGGTCAATAAAGATAACAGGAGAAGTAAAAAATATTTTTTCATGATTTTATATTTGTTTTCTGAGTTGTCAACGTTTTCGTCTTAGCCGACGAGAATGGAAAGTTTAAAGGTTGGGATTCTCAAAATCATTTTTGAAGTCATCAAAAGAAGAATACTGGGAGCAGATATCGTCTTCTATCATGAATACTTCAGCGTTGTCTGAAGGAATGAACCATTCAGAATGGTCGGCGTCTGCCATAGCAAGAGCGACGGATTCCGGCGGATTGTCAAGGCTTAGGTCGGTGGAAGTCATCATATGGAACATCTTCATCATGCACCAAATGCCGGCAAACATTGCAGCCATATATAAATAAGGTTGCACTTTGCGCCACATCGAAAGTTTTTCCGGCTTTTTCTCTTGATATTCCGGCAGATTTTCCATTATTTTGCACCTGACACTGTCGAAATAATTGTCGGGAACAGTGAATCCAGTCTTCCGACCGACTTTTTCGAGTATATCGTGTTCAGTTTTCATTTTGGGATATGTCGTTATAAAAAATTGAAATTCAAATAATTGTTAAAATAGTCGGAAGCTATAATGTTCCGTTTTAATTAATTGACAACTTATTATGGCTAAGGTTTAATAGAAAAATAAAAATTTTGCTGTTGTGGAATCAGAATCTTTTTATTACCTTTGTATCCAAATGGCAAAAACTATACTTCCAATAGACGAAAAGAAGCTAATAGAGCAACTTCAGAATCCAAAGACGGCATCGTCCGCCTTTGATGAGTTGATGCGTGCATATGGCGAGCCGGTGTATTGGCAGATAAGGAAGCTGGTGGTGAGGCATGATGATGCCGACGATATCCTTCAGAATGTCTTTTTAAAAGCATGGAACAACCTCCAGAATTTCCGAGGGGATGCGAAACTTTCGACATGGCTATTCAAAATTGCCATAAATGAATCGATAAATTTCCTCAACAAGGAGCGTACGCGCAATCAGATGAATGTAGAGGATGGAGATGATTCATATCTGCTCAATAATATAGAAGCAGATGAATATTTTGACGGCGATGAGTTGCAGGCAGAATTACTAAAGGCTGTTGCCAAGCTTCCGGAAAAACAGCGGCTTGTCTTCAATATGCGCTATTTTGATGACATGAAGTATGAGGATATCTCTGAGATACTTGGCACTTCGGTTGGAGCGCTTAAGGCAAGTTACCACCATGCTGTAAAGAAGATAGAGGAGATTTTCTCGGAGAATTAATTGTAATTTCATCTGTCGCCTGACTCACTTATCTCTTGCAATCGAGTAAATTTGAATACTGTTATGAGACTGTGTCATAAGTAAGATTATGAACTGCACACCAAAAGTTAGACAAAAAACTTTTGGGGTGCAGTTCAGCTGAGAGGTTAGAGAGTCAGTAAAGGAATCCGAAAAGCCAGAGGGGAATCTTGTTCTCAAATCCGAATTCTATTTCATCGGCTACGACAAAGCTGTCGGGAATGTTGCGTATTTGGGCGAAACCTTTTCCTTTACCGCCTATCTCGAATATGTAGCGCCCATCGACCATGAAGTCACCGTCTTTGGCAAATCCTACCTTATGTCCCACACTGAGCAACGACGCGAAGGTGCTTTCTCTTGATGCTCCTATCTTCGGGTTTTCCAGAGCATGCATTATTGAAGAATTATCAAGGAGTATTTTCTGGGGTTTCGCAAGACTGTTGGGAGTCGGCGTGCTTGAAAACAATTGTCTGATGAGCCCGGCCCTGTCAAGGAGATCGAATAGCTTTAAGAGCTGATTGCGGTTGGTCCCCATCAAACCAGCCAATGTGCTTATATTCGGTATGTAAGGCTGTGAGGCCGCAATAATAGTCAGGAGACGTTTTGCTTTCAGCAATGTCTCATATTCGATTTTCTTTTCGACCGCCGGAATATCAGACTCTATTACAGTAGTTACTATCTGTTGTAGACGGTTGTAATAGTCATTGGTGCGCATATGTCTGTAGAAGGGATAATACCCCTTATTCATATACGACTTGAAGAGGGAAAGTATATCCAATCCTGCAGAGATGGATGGAGCGAGGGATTCGTGGGAATATAGTACGTCAGATAAGGTGAGTGACTTTCCGGCATCGATACCTTCAAAAAGAAGGAACTCCCGGAATGAAAGGCCGGGAAGAAAGTATAGGGATACGCGTCTTGACAGGTCTCCTATGGAATGGTCTATTTCAAGAAGCGACGAGCTCGTGAACACTACCTTTAATTCTGGATAGGAATCGTAGATGTTTTTTATCTGCCGTTCCCATCCCGGGAGTTTGTGTACTTCGTCGAGATACAGATGCTCGACACCTCTTACTATCATATGCTCGGCAAAATCAATCAGTGAATGATCAGCAAACCAAAGATTGTCAAGAGAGGCATAAAAGGATTTATCACCTGAAGGGTCTGTCTTTTTGATGCGCTGCATCATCATTGTTGTCTTTCCTACTCCGCGTTGACCTTCGATCCCTATCAGTGGCTGAGTCCAGTCGATTTCAGAGAAGAGGCATCTATGGATTTTCATATCGGTCTCCTTAAGGAGTTTCCTATATCTATAATTGAGCACTTCCATATTGAACAAATTGAATAAAATATACTGCAAAGTTAAATAAAATATTTTGAATGACAAATTGTTTTATGTGAAAAATTTACCTTGCAAGGTACAAAAGTGAATATTTTACCTTGTAAGGTAAAAAAGTGAAGATTTTACCTTGTAAGGTACAAAAGTGAATATTTTACCTTGTAAGGTAAAAAAGTGAAGATTTTACCTTGTAAGGTACAAAAGTGGAGATTTTATCTTGCAAGGTACAAAAGTGAATATTTTACCTTGTAAGGTACAAAAGCGAAGATTTTACCTTGTAAGGTACAAAAGTGATGATTTTGCCTTGTAAGGTATAAAAAGCGATATCTTATCTTGCAAGGTAAATGATTTCGGATTCGACTATCGAAGGTGTGAAAAATATAAAATTAAAAAAATGGAGAGTCATGCGCACTTTTTTGCCAGAAAATGGTTTTAATGTTAAAAGCATTAACAAACCCACTATAATACTATGAACATGAAAAAGAATTACGTCATCATTTTTGCAGCCCTCATATCCTTCCTTATGCCTTCGAATGGAGCCGCACAGTATACCAACATAGTGAATCAGGCAGCCAGCCTCATGCAGACTGCGATGATGGGAGGCATGCGCTACCGAGGCTATGTCGAAGCATCGTACACAGGTGGCTTCGGCAACCTACAGGCCGACTTCGTGGGCATAAGTACGGTGCAGGGTGTGCAATATGCCGATTGGTTCTTCATGGGTGCAGGTCTTGGTGTGGATCTTGTATATTCAAAGGTCGGCAAAGGTCCTAACGAATGGAACTACAACCGCACTACGCGTACCAGTGGAGCAATGATACCACTCTTTACGGATTTCAGATTTAATATAGGAGGAAACACAGGACCTTCTTTTTTCATTGATATAAAGGCAGGCGGATCGTTTCTGATCGGTAAGAACTACCTTGCCATAGAAAATGGTTACATCAATGGATCGGAATATTTCATGCTTAAGCCTTCGATAGGGTTGCGTGTTCCGGTCAGCAAGAACGGAAAACGCTCGATGAACATAGGATTAACGTATCAATTGCTGACTTGTAACTACTGGTGGTACAATAACTCGAACTCCGGTACGTTAAATTCATTAGGGGGCACTGTCTCTTATCAATGGTAAGACGTACGGATATATCGACAAAGATGCAAGTGACGGCCTCCCCTGACGGTGTGAGGCCGTCTGCATTTATAAAAACAATCTAAACAATAGCTGATGAAACGAGTTTTACTTTCAATATTAGCTTCCGGAATTTTTGCCGGAGCCATGGCAATCCCGGCAAAACCGGGTTTTGTCGCATACACACAACCCGATGGAAGCGTCATCAAAGTGAGGCTTGTAGGTGATGAACATGGACATATGGCATATTCAGAAAGTGGACAACTCCTTATAGAGGTTAACGGACATCTTGAGTATGCAAGCTTTGATGAAAATGGTATTCCAGCAGCTTCCGGAATTATAGCCTCTAATGAAAATGAATCAAAAGTGGCTAAAATGAAAATCCAATCGCAGGGCAATCTTGAGAAATGGGCTGAGATTATGACGGCTAATAGAAATACGCGTCTTTCTAAGCTTATGAATAAGGCTTCATTGGAAAAAAATGTCACAAGAGCCGTGGATGAAAATTCAGATAATGATCAAGATGCAGAAAATTCTGGAGAAAACGAATCCGATGTGAATGATGGCAACCTTATACCAAATAATTTCGGGAGATATAATGTATCATTTCCTGTCAGCGGAGAGCAGAAAGGACTCGTGATTTTGGTGGAATATGAAGATATTAGTTTCACATATGGAGATTATGATTATTTCTACCGAATGCTCAATGAAGAGGGCTTTTCCGACTATGGATCATTGAGCTCAGCTCGAGACTGGTTTGTGCTCAATTCCAATGGGACATTCCTTCCTGATTTCGATGTATACGGTCCAATAGTGCTTCCACAGAATCGAGCATATTATGGAGGCAACGATGGATATGGCAACGACAAGAGGCCACATGAGATGGCTATCGATGCGTGCAACCTTCTTGATGAAGAGGTAGATTTTTCTCAGTATGATAGAGATGGCGACGGAGTGATTGACAACGTATTTATTTTCTATGCGGGTAAAGGGGAGCATGACAGCGGAGTGGCAAACGCAATTTGGCCTCATTCATGGGATATTTCTTTGGCAGTGCCTGATGAAGAGTTCATTTATGATGGAGTCAAACTTGACAGGTATGCATGCACATGTGAGTATCCGAGTGGTTACAAGCGACCTGACGGTATAGGCACATTTGTTCATGAGTTTAGCCATGTAATGGGATTGCCAGACCTTTATGTGACAACTTACACGGGAGGATTTACTCCGGGGGAATGGAGTGTTCTTGATCAGGGTCCCTACAATAATGACCGTCTGACCCCACCCAACTATTCATCATTTGAGAAGGGAGCACTTGGCTGGCTTGATTTCTTGCCACTTGAAGAGGGAAGTGTAGAATTGCCTGATTTGTCAACGACTAATGTGGCATACGTGCTTCCGACAGAAAACGAGAATGAGTTTTATTTTTTCGAGAACAGACAGCAGCACGGAAATGATGAGTTTATTCCTGGCCATGGTATGCTTGTATGGCATGTAGACTATGATGCGGATGTTTGGGAAAATAATGTGGTTAACAATAAGGCTAACCATCAGCATGTAGACCTTATAGAGGCAGACAATGTCAAGTCGGCATCTACAAGGGCAGCCGATGCTTTCCCCGGCACAAAGAACATAACTTCTTTTGGATTCGACACTAAGCCTCAACTTGCAAGCTGGGCAAAACAGCGCCTTGCCTTTGACATTGAGGATATAGCGGAGTCGGAAGATGGAGTCATCAGCTTCAATGCTGTGGCGTCTTCTTCATCAAATGATCCCGGGGCAGTTGAGGGGATAGAGGAAGTGAACAATCAGCAGAAAGAGTATTATGATCTTACCGGACGTAGGGTTAAGAATCCCGGTAAAGGAATATATATTGTGAATGGAAAGAAGGTGATTCTATAGATATATATCACACTCGTCGTCAATCGGTGGGTGCATGAGAAAACGTCATCCCCGACAGTTTTAAGCTGCCGGGGATGACGTTTTTTTAGTGATTTATATAAATTATTCTCCTCTGTTTTCTTTATTGAAGATGTGGCGTAGTCTTGAGAAAATTCTCTTTGATGTTGATTCAGTGGGAACAACGTTGCTACTGTCCTTAAGACTTTCAATTGCACTCTTTTCAGCATCTGAGAGATTCTCTGGAACGTAGACCATGACGTTGACAAGTATATCGCCCTTGACATGTTCGTTCTGGAACGCCGGTAGTCCTTTACCGCGAAGGCGGAGAACCTTCCCAGGTTGAGTCCCCGGGGCAATCTTCACGCGCGCCTTTCCATCGATAAGAGGAATCTCTGCACTGCCACCGAGGGCGGCTGTCGGGAAATCGAGCATAAGGTTGTAGATAAGGTCCTGGTCATCGCGGATGAGTTCGGAATTTTTCTCCTCCTGAATTACAATGAGGAGGTCGCCGTTTACACCTCCGTGGCGAGGAGCATTTCCTTCTCCCTTTAGAACGAGAGTCTGACCATCCTGTACGCCTGCGGGAATGTGGAATTCAACGATAGTCTCTTTCTTCTCGACCCCTGTGCCGTGGCAGTATTTGCACTCTTCAGAAATGACTTTCCCTTCACCATTACATTCGGGACATACTGACTGCACTTGTTGAGCACCAAGGAATGTCTGGCGCATCTGAGTTACGTAGCCGGTGCCTCCACAACGTTGGCAAGTATGGAATGCAGTGCCATCTTTTGCACCAGTGCCATTGCAGTGAGAGCAGGCAACAAATTTAGGAATCTTAAGTTTCTTATCGACTCCGTTGGCAATATCTTTGAGGCTTACTTTGACTGTGATTCGAAGGTCGGTGCCTTTATTGACAGGCTTACGGGCACGTCCACCTCCATTTGAATAACCTCGATAAGTACCAGCGCCTGCAAATGCATCGCCGAAGATATCTCCAAAGTTTGAGAAGATATCTTCCATTGAGAAGCCACCTCCTCCGAAACCACTGAAGCCGCTGTAGGAGCCACCACCGCCACCACCGAATCCTTTAGGACCCATATCGTGGCCGTAAGCATCGTAAAGCTGACGCTTTTTGTCGTCGCTCAAAACATCATAGGCTTCTGCAGCCTCCTTAAATTTCTCTTCAGCTGCCTTCTGTTCAGATTCCGGTTTGTCGGAATATTTGTCAGGGTGAAACTGAATGGCCTTCTTGCGATAGGCTTTTTTTATTTCGTCGGCTGTAGCGTTTTTGCCTACGCCCAGCACTTCATAATAATCTCTTTTCTCTGCCATGATGGTGGATCGTTTTTAGGTAATGTCTTCTGTCGGCTTATTGGGCAACCGCCACTTTAGCGTGACGAAGCACTTTATCATTGATCATATATCCTTTCTGGACTGTGTCGAGAACTTTTCCTTTCATGTCTTCAGTAGGTGAGGGCACTTGGGCAATGGCTTCATGAAGATCTGAATTAAACACCTCTCCGGTGGAGTTCATCTCTTTTACTCCCAAGCTTTCAAGATACTTGACAAGCTTATTGTAGATAAGGGTCATCCCTTCAAGCACAGACTTTGCATCAGAGTCAGACTCTGCTGCCTTAAGGCCTCTCTCAAAATCATCGACAATAGGAAGGAGTCCCTTAAGGACGTTTTCTCCACCATTCTTGATGATCTCTGCCTTTTCTTTAAGGGTACGTTTGCGATAGTTGTCAAATTCAGCAGCAAGGAAGAGATATTCTTTCTTTTCCTTTTCCACCTGAGCTTGAAGCTCGACAAGCTGGTTTTCCAAGGTGTTGACTTCCTGTTCAGCCTGAGTATCTTCAGCATCTCCGGCGTAATCGCCATCAATGACAACGTTTTCATCTTTAGTGGGGTCAGCTGCTTCAGCTTGCTCCATCTCTTTATAATCAGTATTATCGTTCATAGTCTTATTTTTATTATTGAAGGAGGGTTTGAAACCTCTTTTACGGTTTTTACGATTGTTTCTGTAGTTCATGGTATCAAATATTATGCCAATAAAAGTTAAAATCAACTCAAGGCGAGGTTAAATTAATTATTTCAATAATGAAACGTTTGGGATGGGTCTGGGGTTCATTTAAATGCAGGAATGTCCGGGATGTGCTCACTTCGTTCGCACCACAATTGTCAGGAGTCTAGCAGGAAGCTATATTTACAAAAGAATTGCAGCCACCTTCCCAGGCGGCTGCAACTCAATTTTTTCCATAATTCAATTTTAAACTAACCTAACATCATGAAACGATTTTCTTACTTTCTGAAATCAAAACAACGTTAGAGTTGCTAAAGTTCAGCGTGTTACAATAGTTTAACAATTGAAATATTTTTGACACGCATAGATCAATCTATCACTCTGCGGAATCTTTTTCTTTCTTGGCGGCAGGCTTGCGTCCGGGTTTACGTCCGGGTTTCTTCTTTTCAGCCACCTCTTTCTTTTCTTCAACTTTCTTAGCAGAAGCTTTTTTCTTAGCGGGTACTTCCTCTACTACTGCCACTGCTGCCACTGGAGCATAGTTGCTGTCTTCAGCCTCAAGGATATTCTTGCGTAGAGCTTTCGCTTCCTTTTTGAGCTGTTCGATTTCGGAAGACTGGTTGCGTATGGTGAGCAATAGGGAGTTGAGCTCTTCATTGTC
>JAIDTO010000159.1 GCA_029060625.1 Muribaculaceae bacterium
CGAGCCGTGCGTCCCCTCTTTTATTCTGTTGGTGCAAGGTCGGGGGAGAGGGTTCGCTGCCACTTGAAGAAGAGGAAGGTGCAGATAGCCATAGCTATGAGGCCTAATGCCTCGCTTGCCATAAGAGGGAGTCCGACACCCTCAACATAGGCTCCAAGAGGAGCATAGCATATGAAGCTCACACAAAGGGCAGTCATGAACATAGCCGGAATCATAGTGATTAGGTAAGCCTTGCGGTAGCGCGCCAAGTAGACACTGCATGCCCAGAGGGTGAAGATGGAAAGTGTCTGGTTGCACCATGCAAAATATCTCCAGAGAACATCGAAATTGATATTGAGAAGAAAAAAGCATATGGCAACGATTGGAAGCGTCACGAGCAGTCGCTTGATAAATTTCTTTTGTTCCAATCCTATAGAGTCAGCAATGATGAGGCGGAGACTACGCATTGCTGTGTCGCCCGTAGTGATAGGAGCAGCGATAACGCCGAGGATAGCGAGAACGCCGCCAAAAGTGCCGAGCCAGGTCACACAGACCTCATGAACGAGTATGCCTGCATCCGATCCGTTTTCTGCCATGTAGCCGGCAAGCTTGTCATAGCCTCCTGTGAAAGCAATGGCAGCAGCAGCCCATATGAGGGCTACAATACCCTCCGATACCATAGCGCCGTAGAACACCTTGCGACCATGTTTCTCATTGTTGAGGCAACGTGCCATCATCGGGCTCTGTGTGGCATGGAAACCGGAGATAGCGCCGCAAGCTATCGATATGCACATCATCGGGAAGATTGGAGCGGCTTCCCCTGCGGGATGGCGGTTGAAAAGACCGTCCGAAAATCCATCAGGAATAGGAACGGCATTAAATATCATATACCCCATGATTCCTACAGCCATAAACAGGAGCGCAAAACCGAAGACAGGGTAGAGGTTGCCAATAAGTTTATCCACCGGTAGGAGAGTGGCGAGGATATAATATAGGAAAATGCATATAGCCCAAAATGTGGCATTCAGATGTTCAGGAGTGAGAGTAGCAAGAAGATTGGCGGGTGTTCGAACGAATACCGCAATCACCATGACGAGAAGTATGCAGGTGAATACGCTCATCACCATTTTCACCTTCTTGCCGAGTTCGCTGCCTACAATCTCAGGAAGTGATTTGCCTCCGAGGCGAAGCGAGATCATACCAGACATGAAGTCGTGGACAGCACCCGCGAAGATGGTGCCGAGTACAATCCAGAGGAAAGCTGCGGGACCATACATGATGCCCATAATGGCACCGAAAATCGGGCCAACACCGGCTATATTAAGAAACTGAATAAGATAGACCTTCCAGGTTGGCATCTCCACATAGTCGATGCCGTCGGCCATAGTCTTGGCCGGAGTGGGGCGGGAGGAATCTGTGCGGAACACACGTTCCACTATTCCGCCATAGATGAAATATCCTAAGATCAGCGCTGCGAGCGCTATTATGAATGATGTCATTGATTAGTTTAGGAGTTTTAGAATTTTGAATGTATATTAAATAACGGAGCAGGTGGGTAGAAAATTACAGTTTGTTTGAGTTATTTACTGAAAATCCGCCAGAAAGGACAGTCTCGCGGAACCGGACCGAGATCTGTCATCATCCAAAGGTTTTCGAAATCAAGTCCTGAAAATTTTGCCTGATTGCAAAGGTCTTCCTTCTTTATAACCTTAGCGCTGGGCCAGGTCCAGCCACTTCCATCGAGCATATAGAGATCATCGTGGTCGAACACCGATCCGGTTTTATGGGTGCCTATGGTGGCGTTGCCTTCTTCCACTGTTCCTTTGTTGAAGCAATCATAGATCTTGCCGAGATGATCCACATATCCAAGAATTCCACCGTTGTCACTGTTGTGCTTGTTGAGAACCATACCAGTATTGAGGCAATTTTTCAGATAAGAATCGGGACCTTCCTCCATAAATCCGAGGATTCCGCCTACTCTTGAGGATTTATCCGTTGAGTCGATGTTGCCGTTATTGATGCAGCTATATACTTCGACATTCAGCACTGTGGTGCGATAATCCTTGAAAGCGTCTTCTCCAAGAGATCCTGCTATTCCTCCTACACCCTTGTGTGATGCCGTAGAGGTAATGGTGGCATTATTGGTATTGTTTTCAAGTTTCAAGGTGCTTTCACAATAACCAATTATTCCACCAATACCTGATGCTTCCTCGGTCTTGGTCCCGGAGGAGACATGTCCGTAGTTGCCACATTTGTATATTCTTAAAGATGTGCGATCAAGGAAATCAGAATAAAGGGAATGAGTGTAGTATCCCATGATGCCTCCAACCCTATTGACACCGGAAACTTCACCGATGTTTACACTCCATCTAAGATCCACTTTGTAATATCCGGTCTGGCTGACAGAAGGCCAAGTGCGATGGAAATGCCCCACTATGCCTCCGGTGTCGGGTCCTCCCTTTATTTCTCCATAGTTGATGCAATCCGTAAAGTAGCAATTGTCGTCACACTCCATATATCCGGCGATTCCACCTACATTGCTGCTGTTGGCAGCTGTAATAAGAGAGGCTGAAGAGAGGTCTTCGAGCGTGTTTTCACTTCCAGAGGTGACTATACATCCGACGATGCCTCCTATGTTGTCACCTTCCGAGACGCTGACTGAACCTCCGGACGTAAGCGCCTTCAGGGATACATTACGCCCTTTTCCAAGTATTCCTCCGGTATCACCGGTCCCTTTCACGATTCCAATGAAGATGGAGCTGAAGGAATCCCTCTCTGGTAACTCCGCCTCCCCGTCTTTTACTACGTAGTCGAAAGCCGAGTTTCCTGTAATTGTAGACTTTTCAGCATACCCGATCATTCCCCCGGTGCTCTTTCCTCCCTTGACTTGCATTGTCCCGGAGGACATGTTGAATACAGTGAGATTGAATTCCGATGATGCAAGTTTTCCGATAGCGCCTCCGCAGTCGGTATCTGATGCGTCTACATTTATTCCAATCCTGATTCGAGCATTATCCTCAATATTCAACTGATGTCCTGAATAATATCCGAATGCTCCGCCTATCTGCGAGATTCCCTCAATTCCAGCTGCGCTATCGTCAGGGACTATATAGTTGCTCCAAGCGCTTCCTTTGACTGTTATCTGAGAGTTGCCAGAGAGTTTGCAGTATCCAAAGTATCCGCCTATTTCCTGTCCGCCACTTACTATAGATGTGACGCGGCAACCGTTTAGAGAGAGTTTGCCGGATATTGAGGCGCGTCCAATAAGTCCTCCGACCTTATCTCCGCTTTTATTCAATCCACCGACAGGACAACCAACCTCCACATTATTAAGGTCAACTGTTTTTGATCCTTCCAGCAGTCCGATTAATCCTCCTGTGGCCTCACCGCCGGTGGTACTCACAATACGGATGTCGGCATCCTCTTTGCTCACAACGTGTTGCAGCTTAGAGTCATTTATTGATATTGCACATTCATTGACACTACCAACAATACCTCCAACACACTCATATCCTTCTACCAAGAAGTGAGATTCCGGTGTCTCAATATTGCAAAACTCAGCGTCTCCCTTTTCGACGCAGCCTATGATGCCACCGACATTTTTGCCTCCTTTTACCGATCCGCAGAGTTTCATGTCTGTCGCAGTAAAAGAGCCCTTTTCTAAGCGGCCGATAAAAGCCCCGACATTTGTTGCTTTATCTGATATCACACTTCCGGTCATTTTTATTCCTGATATGGAAACCGTACCGGCTACAGTGCCTGCAAGGGTTCCTGTATCAGCATAAGTGGCAGACAGATTCACTCCGGAGATTGTGAGATTCTCAACAGTAGCACCATCAAGCAGGGATGGGAAGATGCCGACACGTGTATCCGATTCAGCATTTTCGGCACCTCTATAGTACATACCCTTGAGTGCGTAGCCGCCGCCATTGTAATGTCCGGCGAATGAATAGCCGAAGTATCCGCGTCCCGGCTTAGTGCTGCTTTGATCCATCAGTTCTATATCTGCTGTCTGCTGAAACCACACGTCGCGTCCGTTGGTCAGCTCGTTTTCACGAAGATCGTCGAGAAACATCAGGAAATCTCTCGCACTTCCGATGCGGTATGGGTCTTCCTTTGTTCCGGAACCTGAGCGAAGTGAGAATGAACTTTTGGCTTCACTCACCTTCATCACCTGATCTTCCTTCACCTCAATGCGCAGCATTCCTTCAAGAGGCTTGCCGTCGGTGTCTGAGAAAGTGAGCAGATACACACCGTCTTCAAGATTGGAGGCTGTTCCCAAGTGCAGTCCGCATCTTACACTCGATCCAAGATGGCGGAGTTCAGCGTGGTAAGTTTCAAGATTAAAGAAACCTTTCTTTAGGTTTGCATACCCGATTTTGGATATCATTTCGCCATCAAGCATGGCAGGGTTGATGTCAAACGAGGATATGCGGGATTCATCACTTTCTTCAACTGAAGAGTTGGTGGGAAAATCAGGGGTATTATCAGAGCAACTGCCCGCAAGAAAAGCGAGGGCAACCAATGAATACAGATATCTTTTCATTTCTTTTATCATTTTTTACGCATCATTGAAAATGTTGGAACAGGATATTGAACTTCATCGGAAGTATAACCGGATAGCATCCAATAGCTTGTCGACTTGGAAGAAATGTCCCATTCATTATTGACATCCTGATAGTATTTGGGGTTGTTAAGTTCCTTCCCATCTACAAGATAGGTCTGGTCAGTGAGATGATAAGAAATTTTATCCGGTCCTTTTCCATCTCTACGGACAACGCCGGATCCGTATTGGAGTGCTCCAATATCATGTCCATCCCAACCGGTTCCGGAAAGAACACAGCGGATACAACCGGCAAATTGATCATAGTGGCCGGCAAAGGGCTTTACTTTTCCATTTCCTTTCCCTGCATTTAAGCAGTCAGTGATGATGGATTGCTCATGGAGAGTGCCGACAAGGCCGCCTGTGCGTTCTCCGCCAATCACTAAACCACTGTTGATGCATTGTGAAATAATGACGACGTTTTCTTCAAATTCAGCACATGTCTTCCAAACTGCATTAACGCCACCGACAAAGCTTGCAGCAGCTCCGGCGATGACAAAGGGTGCGGCTGCACCTCCGGTGGCCACCATTGCTCCGACCGAGGCAACCGTTCCGACCGCTATGCAGACACCACCGATCACTTGATGAAAAATTTCTTTCCCCTTTGCCAAATTTTCCACTTTTTCCATTCTTTCGATCCTGCACTCATTAAGAGCATCGTTGAACAGCTCATCATTGCCTGATTGGGCATACCAATCAGCAAGATCGGCAATATAATTGCCATGTGTATATAGTGGTTCAATGCCTGCCCCGGCGTAACCGTAATTTGAAGCGTCATTACGAATTGTCTTGAAATTTTCAATAATTCCTTCAGCCAGGGATAGTGTCTGGTCCTTGATTGCATCAGACACTTCTTCACTGCTCTCACCGGATATGAAACCCTCAATCCCATCTGCCCATAGAATGGCATCGGAAGCGTGGAGAAGCCAGTCGAAACTTATTTCACTGAATTCAAGCAATGCAGAGATAGTATGAACGGATTCTTCGAGGAATGGCATGGCGATGGAAAGAGCCGGTCCAACGACCGACATAGCTATTTCAGCACTTCCGATCACGCACTCAGCTATGTTCCATCCGGTCCACTTTTTTGGATCACCAATTTCCCCGACGATTCCACCGACATGTGTCCCGCCAGGATTATCTACTTTTGAGTTTTGGGAGCAGTAGTGGATTATCATATTATTGCCGGCAAGAGCAACGATACCAGCCGTGTTTTTGCCTGTGCCAGAAATATCTCCGTAATTATCATTGATAGCGATAGATCCAAACGTACTCTTTCCTATTATGCCTGCGGTATAGTCTACACCTGATACGTCACCGGTGTTAACATTGTTGTGAGCTACGCATACAGAAGCATTTCCTACAATGCCGGCAACATAGGAGTCTCCGCTGATATTGCCGGAATTAAGAGATCCAAAGCTACCAAACTGGCTTTCGCCGTTTATGCCACCTACAAAGCGATCTCCACTGATTTCCCCATTGTTTTCACAATAGCGGAAAGCTGCGTTATTATAGACTAATCCGGACTTTTCGTCCCCAACGATACGGGTGCTACCCAGCATACCACCGACACCTTCCTTGCCAGTTACGGACCCTGAGTTTTTGCATCCTGTGATGAAAGCTACTCCTGAGCCACCTACGATTCCCCCGGTACCAATGGCAGCATTGTTTTTATCACCATCCCTATAGGAATCACCACCTATCACTGATTCAAGGTTTTGGCAGGCTGTAGCATAAATAGTATCGCATGAGCCGATAATACCGCCGGCTCCCGAATATCCACTTATGATTTTCCCTTCATTACTGCATGAATTTATGGAGGCGATGGAATATGCTGAGGAGCCTCCCATTATTCCTCCCACATTATAGTCACCGCTTACGGAAGAGTTCTCATTGTGACATTCATACATAGCTATCTTTGTGTTCATGTCGACAATGCCAATGATTCCACCGATACCTAATGATCCATTGGAGCCCTTGATTTTGGAGTCTTTTACGACACAGTTGGTGACTTCCGACCTGTCCCGGTGTGCTCCTGAAGTGATAACAGCTCCTGCTACACTTCCGACTCCGAAATTTCCAGAGAATTCGCTGTCTGAAATTTTCACTCCGTCGATTTTTGCCTTGTGGATATATCCGAACAGGCCTATTGCCGGAGATTTGTCGCGATAACTCCAAATATTTGATAGCTCTGCGCCACAATAATTCCCTCTGAAAGGAAGGTTGCAGTCATTGCCTATCGGTTCCCATCCATAACGGTGGTCGGTGAAGAAGCAAGCATCGTCCATATCGATGTCAACTATCTGCTTTATGTATGTCTCCTCTGTGTAGATTGAGTTTGTGGCATCACTGTTCACTTGATGTGCGAGATTCATCAGATGGTCGTAACTGCTTACGATGTAAGGATCTTCCTTTGTACCACTGCCAGACATCCCGACCAGAGAATCAAATAAACTTGTCACTGAGACTCCATGCTTGTCGGCAGAAATGGTGCAGCCGAGTCCGAATTGGCGAGTTGTGATAGTTTTTGATCCATCTTCCGAGATAACAGGTTCGATCGGATATTCGATGTAGAGAAGTCGGTATTCCCCTTCCTTAAGACCCGTTTCAAGATTGAAGGTGGATTTGCCGTTGGCACGTGCATGGGTGCATTTCCGTGAGATAATGCTTCTGTCGGGAGCGAGGATCTTGATATTGCAGTCGCTTGCGTCGAAGCGGTCGGTCTCATCGCTAAGGAAAAACTCCTTGATCCTGCCCTCGAAATTGTCAATTCCGGGGTATATTGGTTCGTCCGTATCGGTTCCGTTGTCATGGCATGAAGCCATGGCAAAAAGAAGCGTCATAGGGGCAATCCATTTGAATATCTTATTCTTCATTGTATGTATTATGATTTGTATTGAAGTGAGGATAAGGGCTACGAATAAAGTTTCCTCATCCGCACTTCAAAATTAATATAAAAGTCGCAAATCAGGACAAAAATGTGAGCGACAATTTTAGATCAGAAAGCGACAATTTTCAAATTGTTGATTTTCAGTTTTATGTCTTTTATGACACGTGAGAGTCCTGTTATAACATAACTGCCGTATGTCCTCGATAATGTATTAGGATCAATCCATAGCTTTGGCATTAATCTCTTCGTGTGATGAAAGAAAGAATATGCTTTTCCTGCAAGATATCCTTTCGGGCGACGAGATGTATTTCGTAAGGCTCTTCCGAAATTTCCTTCCCTAAGAATATATGTGAGTATTCGGTCTGACTTTTTCTTATTATTAGGAGAATAAAAAGGACATTCTGATTCAAGAAGACCTAAATGATCTACAGCAATAGGGGCGAAAAGACTCCATGCCTTCATCAGATTGAAATCCTTCAGTATTTGTTTAAGTTCACTTTTATCGATTTCTTTTGAGTGAGCATGCATGAGCATGGTCCAGTCGCATATATGCCTTAGTCCGATGCCTCCGGTCAGGAAATGATGATACATGTGGAGAAAGACGAAAACAATATCGAATATTGGAGAAGGGACGGTAATATTCTGTCCTGCTATAAGAATAGTTCGTTTGGTTTTAGAAAGTTGTGACTTGCTCCATTCTTGAAAGCGGCTATCTGCTGAAGGTATAGATAGTTGACCGGCTAATCTGTGCAATTCTATCCTAACCCCATTGTTCCAGCATCCATAATGTTTTGCTTGGGGATCGAACTTCTCTTCATGTTTCCATCCGAACTTCTTGACAGCTTCATATGCAGGATGATAATAGGATTCCCCGACGAAAAGGTCGATATCGCCGCATTGCCGCATATCCGGTCTTGGATAAGCGCGAGCGTATGCTTGCCCTTTCAGCAGAATCCCTTCTATTCCTTCTGCCTTTAGTTTGCTGACAACTTCGGAAGCAGATCTATCGACAAGCAGATGGGTCCGTCGGTTGGTCTCTATGAAAGCAAAAGCCTTCTTGATCCATTCTTTAGGAGGTCGAAGGTTTTGAGGCAATGACAAAGCAGCTTCAAAAGTCAAAACTCCGACGGTCTGCTGCCACGCCAGCTTTGCGATCTCTTGCCAATCGGCGCTCTCTTTTGAAAACAGCACATCATCAACCGGCTTTTGCCAAAGTGAAGATCTGACAAGAGCCAGTAATTGTCGTGCAGATGGTGAGAAAATAAGATTCATTCCTTTATTATACCTGCCTTTAGCCAAACGTTGACCAAATCCTCTGCATCTTTGCAAGCAATCTTGTCATCAACGTCGTAGCGTCGTATGAGAATATCAGTTATGGTCCGGGTTGTAAAACCTGTGTCGGGAAGAGATTCCCAGACATAAGCAGCAGAGGAGTTTAGTGATACGATCCTGTCAAAATCAATCAGGTCGACACTTTCGGCTACTATCATGGCCTCTTGACCAAGCCGGCGCATGACAAATCCGTCTATCTTTTTCATATATGATTAATCTTGTATGATACTTTTGCCTTCAATCGCCTTATGGGGAGAAGTAATCTCCATATTCGGGCTTGCATATGAGCCTTTTTTGATATGAGGGACAGTTCCTCTCCATTTCGAATTATGCTTCCTACAGCACCATAGATATCTGAACGGGAGCATGTTTCTTTCTCGTAGAGATTGCCGTCACCCA
>JAIDTO010000016.1 GCA_029060625.1 Muribaculaceae bacterium
GACCTCATAATCATGAAAAAAATTATAATACCGGCACTGTCAGCACTTATCACCCTTTCCGCGGGAGCACAGGTCGTAGACCCCTCCGAGCCGGGGACCGTCGCGCTTAATGACGAGGAGGCTTACCGGATCAAGACGGATATCCCTGTCGTCACACATAAGGGGAAAGAAATATATATTCCCAATGACCTACGGGGGATGGACCTGAACGACCCGAAAAGCAAATGGAGCTTCCACCGGATGGTGGAGACTCCCAACATTGCGCTCTTCTGGGCTGACGGTTTCGGCGACGATATAACAAAAGCTCCCGACCTCGAGGGGCAGAACATGAAGGTAGACTTAGCCAACCTTCTCGCGAAGCTCGAGCATTTCTACGATTACTTCTACAATGACCTTGCTTTTGTCAAACCGGGAACGAAAGCGGACAAGTACAAGATGATGGTGATGCTCGACTATTCGCTTGAAGGGACTGCCTACGGCGGCGACTACGACGGACAGATCGGGGCTCTATGGATTGCACCCAACCGCGTGCAAGACGACAAGCTGAACTGCATCGCCCATGAGCTCGGACACTCCTTCCAGCTGCAGATATCCTGCGATGGCGAGGGTGAGGCATGGGGAGGAGCCGGGATGTTTGAGATGGCCTCGCAATGGATGCTTTGGCAGGTGAATCCCGACTGGCAGACCGACGAGAACTACCACCTCAACGCCTTCCGCGACCTGACACACAAGGCATTCCTGCATATCGACAATATCTACCATTCCCCCTACGTTCTTGAAATGTGGGGAGAGAAACACGGACGCCCAATTATCGCCGAGCTATTCAGGCAGGGTAAACGTGGAGAAGACCCGGTGATGACCTACAAGCGACTGACAGGAATCGACCAGAAACAGTTCAACGACGAGATGTGGCACAACTATGCCCGGCTTATCAACTGGGACATAGACCGCGTGCGTGAAAACGCGCGTCCTTACGCCAACCAATGGCATACGAAACTCATTGATGCCGGAGGAGGATGGCAACGTGTCGCTCCGGAGAATGCACCGGAAAACTATGGCTTCAACGCGATAGCTCTTCCGATTCCGGATAAGGGCAAGACTTTGACAGTGGATTTCCGTGGAGAAGCCGGGAAGAAAGGTTACTTCACGAAAAACAAGGAGAAGGCCGGTTGGCGATACGGGACCGTAGCGGTAGACTCCGAAGGGAATACATATTATGGCGATATGCTGTCGGATGCAAAGGGACGTGTGACCTATACTGCTCCCGCCGACAAACAGATCACGAATCTATGGCTCGTGGTGATGGGAGCACCTACCGAACACTGGCAGAACATCGACGGTGAAGAAAATCCGGGGGATGCGCAGTGGCCCTACTCTGTGAGAGTGGAGAGTGGAGAGTGAAGAGCGGAGAGCGGAGAGACCTTAAAGACCTTAAAAATCAACAATCGGCAGATGAATATCAGATTTTCCATACTGGCCTTCATAACGGCATTTGTCTTTTCAGCACAAGGGGCGTTTCAGGCACCGGACTTCAAGTTCAGGCATATAACGACCGACAATGGGCTGCCATCAAACTGCGTGCGGGCTATCGTGCAGGATGAGGAGGGGTTCATGTGGTTCGGCTCTGACGGCGGCCTCGTGCGCTATGACGGAGCCGGGACCAAGGTATTCATCCCGGGAGAAAAGGAAGGTGACAACGACGTATATGTGCTTTCCATCTGCCCTTACGGGAGAGGATTGCTTGTTGGCACCGACCATCGGCTCTACCGCTATGATCCGCGCACTGAGTCGCTTGACACCATGCAAGTCAGCTATGCCGATGACGTACGAAGACGCATAGCCGGCTCTGTCCACGACATAGCCGTAGACAGCAAAGGGAATGTATGGCTGACAGTGGAACGTCAGGGGATATTCCGTATCGACACAGGCGGCAAAGTCACTGCCAATTTTCCGTTTGAGCAGACTAACGGCTATATCGGTGACATATATATTGATGCCAACGACATGGTGTGGGCGATGAGCAACATCAAGGGAGGTGGACTATACAGATATGAACCGTCAGCCGGAGATTTCCGTCCGTTTCCTATAAGCGACCCGGAAAATACACTGAGGCGTGGAGTGCTCGCCATGACAGCCGACAGCCATGGTGACTATTGGCTCGGGACGTGGGAAAACGGACTTGTAAAGTTCAATCCGCGTACGGGCGACGTGATCTACTCAACTCCGGCTGCCGACGTTTGGAACTTCTGGCACATCCATTCCATCACAGAGCTGTCCCCTACCCGACTGCTCGTAGGCTCTGACAGCGGAATGACCCTCATAGACACATCTACCGGGGCATACAAGGCGTATCGCGCCGACGAGCTCGACCATCAGAGCCTCAGCGACCGATTCGTGTATCCCGTCACGATTGACTCGGAAGGGGGCATCTGGGTAGGTACATACTACCGTGGCGTGAACTATGTCAGTGCTGGATCGCAGCGTTTCCGCAGCTGGAAGCACTCCCGATTTATCAATTCAGTAAGCGGGAACGTTGTCAGCACACTATGTGAAGACAACCGTGGAAGCATATGGCTTGGTACTGCCGACGGGGGACTCTGCAGGTTTGACCCAGATGCCGGAACTTTCCGAAGTTTTCCTCTCTACTCATCGCAAGAATTGGAAAACGTCAATGCCCTGTGTCCCGACGGAAGACGGATCTGGGTTGGGACATACTCAAAAGGAGCCGGCATACTCGACATCGAGACCGGACACTGGACTCCCATGAAGGTGGAAGACCGGAGTACCTCCTACAGCTGCTACGCAATCTGCAAAGATCATGAGGGACGCATCTGGATGGGGGCCACAGAGACCCTTGCACTGTATGATCCACATGACAACATCTTCCGCCCGGTAAAGAAGCTGAACGGATGGATCACAAGCATAAAGGAAGACCGTGCAGGGCGCCTCTGGATAGCAACCCCGGGAGGGGGACTGCACCGCTTCTCTCCATCCGACGGACAATGGCGGCATTACTCCGCGTCAACCGAGGAAGGGGCACTCCCTAACAATCATGTGCAAAGCCTATATATCGATCCTGATGGTGAATTGTTCATCTCTACTCCTGAGGGAGTATGCACATATCAGGCAAAGACGGATACATTCCTTCCTTTCGATATGGGGATAGACAACCTGTCTGTGCAGTCAGTATGCAGGACCGGTGATGAATTCTGGATATCTACGAGCAAGGGACTCATAAATATGAATGATGGGAAGAGCCGCATCTACGGTATGGCCGACGGCTTGAGCGACAGTCAGTTTGTTCCCGGGGCAGTGCTTGTGGCATCGGACGGAAAGATCTATTATGGGACTGTAAACGGTCTTTCACGTGTCGACCCACGCGGGATATACGGCAAAGGGAATCCTCCGGTGATGAAATTCACCGGACTTGACATCCTCAATAATCCGGTCGCAGTAGGCAACGGTCCGCTAAAGGAATCGCTCAATGACATCGAGACCCTCGACCTCAGCCATGCGGAGAACACTTTCAGCGTATATTTCTCTGCATTAAGCTATGCCAGACCGGAAGCAAACTCCTACAGCTACCGTCTTGAGGGATTTGACAAGACCTGGCTTGACGCCGGCAAGGAAAACCGCGCCACATACTCTAATCTTCCCCCGGGCACCTATACACTGCGAGTGAAAGGAGCCAACAGCGACGGTGTATGGAACGATGAGGGAATCGCACTCCGCATAGTGGTGCACCCTGCATGGTACGCCTCCACCATCATGAAGATAATCTATTATGTGCTCGGGACTGCCCTGATCCTGCTGCTTGTATATCTCGTGGTAAAGCGCATGCAGCGAGCCCACATCAAGGAGCTCGACCGCATATCGAGCAACAAGGAGAAGGAGATGTTCCGCTCGAAACTCAACTTCTTCACCATCGTGGCTCATGAGATCCGTACGCCAGTGTCGCTGATAATCGGCCCGCTGGAGAAGATAATGGACTCCTCAGAGAAGTTCAGCACCCCTGTGAAGGAAGACCTGAAGATCATCGACCGCAACTCACGGCGACTGTTATCGCTCGTAAACCAGCTTCTTGACTACAAAAAGGTGGAAGACAATGCGCTCCCGATGGGCTTCAGGCACGAGAAAGTAGTGCCTATCATCGAGAGTATCGCCGACAGGTTCCGACCTTCGCTGGAGCATAAGGGAATAATGCTTTCTCTTGATTTCCCCGACCCTGACCTGACTGCCGATATTGACCCGGAAGCAATCACAAAGCTTGTCAGCAACCTTATCAACAATGCGAGGAAGTTCACTAAAGACTCGATAGCGGTCAGCTGTCGCAAGGCAGACGATGGAAAGCACTTCATCATCAGCGTGGAAGATAACGGCATCGGAGTGGAGAAAGAGAACCGCGACAAGATATTCAAGCCCTTCTTCCAGGTGCTCGACAACATCAACGAATCGAAAGGGGGCACAGGGCTTGGACTCTCCATAGTCAAGAGTGTAGCGGAGGCGCATGGAGGCTCGGTGTCGGTAGAGAGCACTCCCGGTAAGGGGGCATGCTTCGTAGCCATACTTCCGCTTACACAGGCTGTGGTGATCCCTTCAGAGCCTATTGAAAGGGAAATTGAAGAAGAGAGCCCGGCTGACGACGTCAAGGCAGAAGAACGAGCCGATGAGAAACCGACGCTTCTTGTGGTAGACGACAACGAAGAGATGCTGCACTTTGTGGCATCGCATTTCGAATCTAACTATACGGTGGTGACAGCCACCAATGGACGCGAAGCTCTCGAGCGAATGTCGCATTCGAAGGTGAGCCTGATCATCTGCGACTGGATGATGCCTGTGATGGACGGTGTGGAATTCCTGAAGGCTGTGCGCAGCAATGAGAACTACAGCCACATTCCCTTCGTGATGCTCACGGCGAAGACCGACAACACTTCGAAGATCGAGACTATGCGCTGCGGCGCTGACGCATACGTGGAGAAACCATTCTCAATAGGATATCTGGATGCACGAATAGAAAATCTGCTTGAGATGCGCCGAAAACTCAGGGAGAAATACTCCAACTCTCCGTTCGAGCCGATCACAACCCTTGCGCCTACACAAGTTGACAACGAGCTGCTGACGCGCATGCAGAAGCTTATCGACGAGAACCTGGCAGATGCTGACCTTAATGTGGATTTCCTCGCTGAGCGCCTCGGCATCAGCCGCAGCGGCCTCTATGACAAGATCCGCAGTCTCGCCGATGTCACACCCCATGAGCT
Source organism: Muribaculaceae bacterium (assembly GCA_029060625.1). Classification (GTDB taxonomy): domain Bacteria; phylum Bacteroidota; class Bacteroidia; order Bacteroidales; family Muribaculaceae; genus Lepagella. The sequence continues at coordinate 5,259 of JAIDTO010000016.1, forward strand.
TATCCAGATTTCCAGACTAAAGAAAGCGGCCGAGTACCTTGCCGAGGGGAAATACAGGGTGCAGGAGGTGAGCTATATGGTGGGGATCAGCAACAGCAGCTACTTCTCACGTCTGTTCCAGAAGCAGTTTGGGGTGAAGCCGTCGGAGTTTAAGTGAAAAGTGAAGAGTGGAGAGTGGAGAGCGGAGAGCGGAGGGAAAAATGTAAAAAATGGTGGGGGAAATTAGGAATTGGGAGGAAATTTTATTAAATTTGCGAAAATTTGAACAGAAACTGATTTTTTTTAACTTATTTTTATTCACTAACATCAATAATTCTACATGAACAAAGTATTTCTCAAGACACCAACCGCTATCGTAGCGGCAATGGCAATCTTGTCAACTACAGCATGTACGGACAGGAACGAGCCTGCAACGACAGGTGGTGTCGGAAGTGATGGTATGGTTCCCCTCGTATTCAAGGGAATACCACGCCAGAACGCGCCTGAAGTGACAACGGAAGAGTTGTCGGAGGTCAAAGTGTTTCATTTTAAAGGGGAAGACTTCCTCATGCGCACCGATGTCAATGATCCTTATGCCGAAGGCTTAGGATTGCCTACCGAAGGCACCAGCGACATCTACTGTGTGTCCGGCATCGATCTGAACGCCGTCAAAGGAGAAACTAAACTCTCGGATTTCACCGGCTATGTAGTGGAAAGCGGAAAGGACTCTGCCCCTCTATTCTATTCCGGGACAGCAGCTTTCAATGAGGAAAGCCTACGTGGCGGCCAAGTAGAGGTCGATCTTTCAAGAAGCATCGCAAGGATTGACTTCTCCAACGAATTGGATACTTCTGTAAAGATATCCAAAATCGTCGTCATGAATGCCCCTGCCTCTACCTTCGTATTTGCCAACGGCAGCATGCCGGGCGAAGAAACTGTAGCCTATACAAAAGAATTTTCAGAGCCATTTATAGGGACGGAGAGCGAGATTTTCACAATTTTCGAGTCGCAGACTCCGGTGCAAGTGCGCATAATCGGAGAATATAAAGACTCGCCCCTCAATGTGCTGACCGTACTCCCGACAGTGGAGCGCAATAAAATCTACACTCTTGAGATGGTGAACATAGAGTCTAAGACTGAGAGTGTGGTGACCGTCAAAGACTGGGAGACAGGAAGCGAGGTAGACGCGGCACCCAACACCATCAAGGGCTTATATCTCGACAAAGCAAATTCCGTGATACCCCAAGACGTGGCAGTCGACTACATGGCAAATAGCCTGAAAGTACCTGCATCCGGTGTAAAAGACCTTAAGCTCGCCTTTATTTCCACTGAAAAAGTGGAGATCATAAATGTAGAAGGGAAGACCGATGCTGTGAAAATTTCAGCAAACGATCCCGTCAAGGTGGAAGATGGATATATCTCATCTTTTAATGTCGATATCAATCCTCAACCTAATGGAGGAATAAGCTATAATGTCCTCCTTCACCTTAAAGATGCAGCCGGCAACTACAACTTCATTGAAATCAGTGTGCCGGACTATCACTTTATCGAAACAGTGGAAATGGCAGGATTGACATGGATGGCTTTCAATACCATGTCAAACGACCCTGACAACCAGGTTTTCCCATTTGATGGAATATCCGTAGAGGAGATGTATCGCCAGAACTGGCCTCAGAGTGTCGGCAATTTCTTCCAATACGGGAAAGCCCTGAGCTATTCACCCTGGACTAAAAACGACCCGAACGGAAATTCTGAGACCCCGAGAAACATTCCATGGAACGATCCGGACAGCATGCCCATGCCTCCCGGCTTCCACGTTTCCTCTTCAGCAGAATGGCTGCAGCTGATGCCTGCCGGAACTACCATACCCTCCACCTATACAGCCGGCAATGGCGAACAGATCAAAGCTGAGGTTGTGGAGCTGCCCGGCACACTCACCGGCACGCCAAGCGCTTCAGCCAACAAAGCAAAACTAAAGATGCGTTATGTGAGGTTCGAATCACTCGACAGCCACAATGTCCTCATTTTCCCGATATGCGGTATGAAAGCCAATAAATGGGACGAATATCCCGGAGGCGGTAAACTATTGAGTGCATGGACGGGATATTGGATTGCAGACGACCGCTGCCTATGGCTGTTCCAGATAGGAGAGAGTGACGGTTCGCTAAGCGCAACGCAAGGCATGAGCCGATGGAACTATGACGGCTTCATGGCAGTGAGAGGTATCAAGGACCACGACTAAAACGATTTGTGACAACATGAACAAGATAAATAAATTTTTGATGGGATGTTCCGTCCTCCTGCTCGCCGGATGTGCCTCCGACGACTTTATGGGCGACCTCTCTGATGCAGGCAAAGCAGGAACAGCTACTTTTACCATCACAACCAATGATTCGGAGATCGGAGTCATAACACGTTCAGGTGAGAATGACAGCAAGACAATCTCAGATCTGATCTGGCTTGTGTCAGATACAGAAGGCAATATCATCGATCATCACTACGGCCGCCTGGAGAATGACTTCAGCAGGCTGACACTCGAAGGCTTGAAATACGGAGATTACAATCTGATATTTCTCGCCACGCTGGAAGGCTCAGACAATGCATCGATAGAATCACCCCGCAATTTCACAGAGACATGGCTGGCCATCGCTGAAGAAGGGAAACCTCTCGACGGATACTACTGCTATAAAAAAGTGCCTTTTTCTGTAGGTCCGGATAGCACAAATGTCGATGTCATACTTGAGCACAGCGCATCTAAAGTCTGCGTGGATGTCGATATACCGACAGAATCACTTTGGCGTCATATCAAGAGAGTTTCCGTAAGCTTCAATGAGGAAGTTCCTTCCGCTATGGATGCAGGCGGATCATATATCGGCTCCGCAAAAGTGGTAGACTACGATATTTATAACTCCACCGGAGACTTCTCATTCACCACATTTCCTTCCGAAACGCCGCTAAGCGGCTATGTGGAAATAGAATCGACCCTTGAAAATGCAGATAATTTCATCGAGCGATATGAGTTTTCAGACCTGAAGCTTGAAGCAGGAAAGATAGCGCACATAAATATTCACTACCGTCACCCTGAGAGGGAAACCGGATTGCTGTATGTAGCCACCAATGAGCAATGGCGTTTCGATATCCGGACAATGCTTCTCGCCGACGAACCAAGGGAGGTGTTCTACAACAATAGCGAACGCGGTTTCTATACCACCGCCCCACTCCAGATATGGATACGCGATGACGGCAAACTCGCTGTGAGATATTATTCACCCTATACCCTTAAGGATGTAAGAGTAAAAGCGAAATTCAACAAGATTTCTTCAGAATGGGTTGATCTTGCCCAAATTGAAGAGGTCAATCCTTTCATGGAGGCGTTCTTCACACTTCCTATAACCCAGAAGGATTGTGTGTTTGACGGGGAAAGCGGACGAAAAATAAAAATCCCGGCGATGCCCAACCTCAGCCCTGCTGATGTGACACTGGAGTTCGAATGGGACAAGGACGATGCATTTATGAACAAGGTCGCCGAAATAAAATATAACTGGTATATACGCTTCAGCCCATACGGCGCGGATGCAGGGCATGCTTCCTGGCGGCACATGACTCCACTGCTCTGCCGCTTTGGCATAGGACTGGCATACGACATGACCTATATGTTCTCAAGCCCGGAATTCCCGGAAGAATTCAAGAACTGGGAGGGAAAACTTATTGACAACGATAGAATCATCACACTCGAGGAAATACAGACAAGGCTGGGCAGGCATGCAGGTCTTCTGATGGGCAGAGTGGAAGGTGTGCTCGGTCTTGGCGGTGGCCAGACATTCGGTATGACTACCGACAGATACACCGATTTTTATCCTGACGCCACCCCGGTGGGAGGAAACACCTTCAACGGAGCGCGACAGACTGTATTCCATGAATTCGCCCACTGTCTCGATTACAGCCATAACGGCAACATGACCTATGGACAGGCATGGACCGTACTGTGTGCGAAAGTACTTGTAGAGTTGGGTTGGGCAGATCGACTGCCGGTAAGCAGACGCTCCGACATCACCCGTCTGCCCATGGAATCATCACCATTGCAATCTGAACAATAACTTCATAACATCAGAAACAAATGACCAACAATATATTTAAAGCCAAGACAGGCGTTTTCGCACTCATTGGGATGCTGGGCCTCGCAGCCTGCTCCGACAAGGAAGAAATGTCTATGGCAAGTGGAGGCAACGACGAATCAGACTTCTCCATTGTACTTCGAGGAATGCCTACCGCTCCGGCCGGAGCTCCTTCGGCTTCCGGACAGGAGGCAATAAGTGTATTTCAATTCGGGCCGGAAGGACTTTTCAGCAAAAATATCCTGAATAGTTACGACCCGGAGGGTATCAACCTCGTGAAAGGAACCACAAGAGCCCTCTACTGCGTATCGGGCATCGACATAGAAGCCGCTGAAGAAACCTCTGAGACTGATTTTGCACTTACCACCGTCAGCACGAACGAGGGAGATAATACTGCACCACTCTTCCTTTCAAGCTGGACAGCTATTGGAGCCTCCCAAATGAACTGTGAGCTTACCATGCGCCGTGGTGTGGCACGAATAGACCTTGACGCCCGCGACGCAGACATGGAAATAACAGAAATCACTGTTGATGATGCTCCGGCTTCCACCTACGTGTTTGAAGGAGAACACGGCAAACTCACCGATGCCGCCACTACAGTCTATAGCTATGTCTACGCGACAGCTCCCACAGGGGTAGAGAAAGGTGTTTTCATGATCTTCGAGAGCGACAAGGAAGTGCATCTGACTGTACATGGTATTGTCGACGGCAATGAGATCACTGTCCCTGCAGTGATCGAGACAGTGGAACGCAACAAGGTCTATACTATGCGAGTATATGACCAGAATGCCTCAATCAAAGCATCTTTCAATGTCGCTGAATGGGTCGACGGCGGGTCAATATCAAGCAATACCGACACCGCAAACAGATTGGCTTTCGACATGGACAACTCAGTCTTCCCGGAAGGTGTGACAGTAGACTATGCCAACAATATCATAGATGTGCCAAGCACCGGCGTGGCAGGCATGACAGTAGCCTTCAATACAGACCTAAGGGTTGACGTTGACTCAATCTATTTCTACGGAGAGAGAGTGGAGGTCGATTCCATTAAGGAAAAACATGTTAACATTGAGGTTGGAAAAGCTGTCAATACCCCAACAGGAGTCTTGACAAAAGTCAACATCAACATCAATGAGCAGCTTAAGGCCCGCCCGGGATATGAGATAAAGATCGATCTAAGGAAAATGAACATGACCCTCAGTCATGACAATCTTACTATCCGCGTGGCTGAGTCTCCATATCAGATACAGACAGTAGAAATGGGTGGACTCACCTGGATGGCTTTCAATGCAATGTCTGACGATCTGGGAGACCAGGTATTCCCCGCAGATGGTCTGACTGTAGAAGAGACCTATCAGCAACATTGGGCAAGCTCCATAGGCAATTTCTTCCAGTATGGACGCAAGAAAGGCTACTCTCCATGGACAAAAAATGACCCGAACGGCAACGAGGCAACTCCGAGAAATATCCCTTGGAGCGATCCGGATTGCATGCCGCTTCCCCCGGGATATCATGTGGCCACAAATGCCGAATGGCTGATGCTCATTCCTTCAGGGACTACCATTCCTTCCACCTATACCGCCTCAAACGGTGAAAGCATCAAGGTGGAGATAGTGGAGCTTCCTGGCACTCTCGACGACAGTCCCAGCGCTGCCGCCAACAAGGCTAACCTGCTGAAGCGTTACATACGCTTCGAGTCGCTCGACAGCGGAAACGTCCTCATCTTCCCTGTCTGCGCATTGAAGGGTGCAACAATGGATGAATACCCGGGTGGCGGCAAGAAGATGCATGCATGGGCATCCTACTGGATTGCTGAAGACCGCTATATATGGCTGTTCCAAATAGCGGAAAACAATGGCTCGCCCACTGCCACTCAGGATAAGAACAGATGGAACTACAACGGATTCATGTGTGTGCGCGGCGTGAAGGATTAACGCTCAATTTCAGATCATTAACAAAACAATCAGAACTACATGAAAAAATCAATCATAGTAATGGGAATCTCTGCCCTTCTGGGCATGGGAATGACCACCAGAGCTGACGAACCCGGAGGCACAGGACACACTACTGAAGTGACACCCGGCGACTGGGATGATGATGATCCGAAGCTCAAATTCGAATTTCAGGATATTCCTCAGGCAAGTTTCGCAGGTCTCCGACTGACTCTTTCTTGTGGACTGCCCGATGCTCACATTCTCTACACAACGGATGCAAAGGCTGATCCAAAAGACACAAACGCATGGACACAATACACCGAACCTCTTGAACTCAAAGAAGATTGCACGGTACGTTTCTTTGCCCGCTGTGAAGGCTACGACGATTCCGACATTCAGACCTACACATTCGTATATGCCGACCACCAAGCTTCGGCACCCACAGTGGCCCCGGATATGGAACGGAAAAATGTAGTAATGGTGACTGAAACTCCAAACGTCACAATCCGCTATACCTTTGACGGAGGAGATCCCGGCGAATCGAGTATGGTATACGAAGGCCCGGTCGCGCTGACCGCCAATGGAACCTTCAGAGCCCGGTCATTCGCGGATGGCATGTTCCCTTCTGTTATAGCCGAATATGCAGTGGATTTCCTGAAAGCTGAGACTCCATCGGCTTCTTTTGAGAATAAGCACCTTGCGCTTAGCTCAGGCGATGCAGATGCGAGGTTCCACTACACCTTCAGCGACTCCCCCATCTCCGATACAGATGCATGGACCCTGTACTCAGCACCCATTGCCCTTACAGAAGATTGCACTGTAAGGTATTACGCAAGCCATGACGGTTATCACAACTCGGATGAGGGATCATTCTCTTTCTTCTTCTCTGCCTATCAAGTTGCGGCTCCCATGCTTACGGCAGACGCAGATGGGACACACGTGGTAATGGAGTGCGGTACTGAAGGAGCTGATATCCACTACACTACCGACGGTAGCGAACCCACATCCGGGAGTGCCCTCTACACGGAACCAGTGGAGATCACCGGCAACGGCACCTTCCGAGCCCGCGCCTTCAAAGAGGGTCTCTTCGACTCCAATATCGTTGACTTCATCGTGATGCACATGGCAGTGCCAACTCCGACGGCTGTCTTCGAAAACAAGGTGCTCGTGCTTTCATGCGCTGATCCAAAGGCCACGATCATGTACACATTCGATGCAGAGGCAACCCCGGACAATGCCGAAGCTTGGAAGCCCTATGACGCTCCGCTCGCCTTGACTGAGAATTGCACTGTACGATTCTACGGCAGCCGCGACAACTTCAACAACTCCGACATACAGAGCTTCGCCTTCGTATATTCCAACTATCGCGTTGCTGACCCGACTATCGAACGCAATGCGGAGGGAACTCACATCGTGATGGAAAGCTCAACGCCTGGAGCTACAATCTACTATACCGTCGACGGCTATGAGCCAACCACCAATAGTGCCGTCTACACAGCACCAATCCTGATCGAGGGCAATTTCACTTTCAATGCTTTTGCAGTAGCCGATGGCCTATTCGACTCAAAGGTGAACCGCTATGTGGTATCCAACATGGCTGCGCCCAACCCGACTGCAAGCTTCGAGAACCTACGCATGAGCCTTGCATGCTCCGACGCTAAGGCTCAGATCTGGTATACCACAGATGCAGATGCTGCCACTGATGACAAATCTGCATGGAATCTATACACCGTTCCCTTCGAGATGACCGGCGACTGCACGCTGCGCTTCTTCTCGCGACGCGACAACTTCAACGATTCCGACATCGAGAGCCTCACTTTCGTCTACTCGGCATATCAGGCTCAGGCGCCTGCGATCGAGCGTAACGACCAGGGCACTCACATCGTGATGACAACCGCCGTGGAAGGTGGGGTGATACGGTACACGTCAGACGGTAGCGAACCCACTGCCTCCAGCGAGCTCTATGAGAAACCCGTCCGAATCCAGGAAGGGTCAGTATACCGTGCACGCGTATTCGCAGACAACATGTATGATTCCGAAATATCGGAATACGTGATCGGCAACGACAAACTGTCAGTGCCAACCGCAGCATACGACAACTTCACACTTGTGCTCTCCACAGTCGACGAAGGTGCAGGCATCTGGTACACGATCGATCCCGACCTGAGCCTCGACAACGTGGATGACTGGACACTGTACGAAGCTCCCATTGACTTAGGTGACGACTGCACATACCGATTCTTCGCCGGCGACGACGATGCAAACGCTTCAGACGTGCAGACGTTCGTGTTCCAGAAATCAGACTGGCAGGTGGCTGTTCCCACAATCGAGCGCAACGAGGAAGGCACCCACATCGTGATGGAATGCTTGAGCGAAGGTGCTGAGATACGCTACACTACAGACGGCAGCGAGCCTACTGCAGAAAGCTCACTTTACACCGGACCGGTGCTGATTGAATGCAACGGCACTTTCCGCACACGCGCATTCGTGAAAGGCCTGTATGACTCCGAGGTGACTGACTTCGTCGTGGCAAACATGGCTGTGCCGGTAGCATACGCAACCTTCGAGGACAAGGCGCTGACACTGACCTGTGCCGATAAGGAGGCGGAGATATGGTATACAAACGATGACGACGCAGTGCCCGAGGAGACGGAGAACTGGATGCTGTACACCAGCCCTCTGTTCTTGACAGACAACTGCTACGTACACTTCTTCACCCGACGTGAAAACTTCAACGACTCCGATATAGAGACTTTCGTATTCCTGCGTGCCAACTACATGGCAGCAGCTCCCCAGATCGTGCGCGATGAGGATGGACGTTCGATCTTGATGTCTTCCGAAACCGAGGGCGCCGAGATCAGATATACGACTGACGGCTCTGATCCTACTGAGGAAAGCGAACTTTATACAACGCCGGTATTCCTCACTCAAAACTGCACATTCCGTGCCCGCACATTTGCGGAAGGTCTGTTCGAATCTGAAGTGAGCGAGTTCACAGTATCCAACCTGACGATGATGATGCCTTATGCCTCTTTCGAGAACCTGCTTCTCACCCTTTCCATCTGGGACGAGGCTGCATCCATCTGGTACACTCTCGATACCGAGGCTGCCCCGGAGGACTCCGAGGCATGGACTCTCTACACCGGTCCAATCGCATTTGACTCAGACTGTACCGTGCGATTCTTCGGACGACGCACCGGCTTCCTTGACTCGCAGATAGCAACGTATGAACACGTATATGCCGACTGGCAGGTAGCAGCTCCGGATATGAATGCCGAGTCAGGGATAATGACCGTGAGCTGTGCAACCGAGGATGCAGAAGTGCGATATACTCTCGACGGAACCCAGCCTACGGCAGAAAGCGAGCTCTACACAGGACCCGTGGCACTCCCCGGCAACTGCACCGTGAAGGCAATCGCGATGAAGGAAGGAATGTATGACTCCGACGTGACAGAAATCATTGTGGCAGACTTCACAGTTACAGACCCGACCGCTGCCTTTGAGGATCTTGCCCTTACGCTGAGCGTCGAAGATGAGTATGCCCAGATCCTATACACCTATGATGAGGAAGCCTCTACCGAAGACGCACAGGCATGGACTCCCTACACCGCGCCTCTCACATTCACAGAGGACTGCACCGTGAGATACTTCGCACGCCGCGACTCATACAACGACTCCCAGGTGATGACATTCACTCATGTCTACGCAGACTGGCAGGTTGCCGCTCCTGTGATCACCGAGGACACTCAGAATATGACCGTGGTCATCACTTGCGAGACTGAAGGTGCTGTGATACGCTACACAACTGACGGTTCGGAACCGACCGTTGATAGCAAAATCTACACTGAGCCTATCGAGATTATCGGTGAAATGACTGTACGTGCACGTGCTTTCGCCACTGGTCTCTATGTTTCTGAGGTAAGTGAAATCACTGTAATTGGATTCAGCGGTGTCGAGACTGTAACAGCAGACGGTCTGAAGGTATGCAAGGAAGGTGGCAATATTGTAGTCTACACCGACAAGGCTATCTCTCTTCCTGTCTACACACTCGACGGTCACATTGTCAAGATCGTAAACCTTGCGGCCGGACGCAATGTCATCGAAAGCCTTGACCGCAATATCTATATCATCGGCAACGTCAAGATCAATCTCTGATCTGATAATCCACAGTCCCGGCGTACATATAATAGTCCGCAACCACGGGAAAAATGCTATAAGGATAGCCGTCCAAGGTTTGGGCGGCTATTATTTTTAGGATGCCAACGATTCCGAACACAACGCTTATGGCTGTCAAAAAATGTTAAAAAAATTTGGATTTGATACGTCTATTTATTAATTTCGCGTTAATTTAGGGTTTGTCGCATTGCAGCATTCAGGCTAAAAAGCGAAACATTGAAACTATAATACATCTAATTTATTCATTTCTAACATCAGTAAATCTACATGAACAAATTTTTCATCAAGACACCGGGCGCATTCGCGCTGCTGGCAATCTTGTCTTCGGTATCATGTACGGACAGGAACGACCCTGCCGACACAGGAGGTGTTGGAGTGGACGGCACCGTCCGGTTTGCTTTCCGTGGCATTCCGGCTCAGGACTCATCCGACGAGGCGACGGAAATGCTGTCGCAAGTCAACGTCTACCACTTCAAGGGAGAAGATTTCTTCCTCCGTACGGACATAGAAGATCCGTATGCCGAAGGCATAAGCCTTCCTACCAATGGCACTACCCGCGTCTACTGCGTGTCAGGAACTGACCTTAATCCCGAAACAGGGATTAAGGAAGCAGACTTCCTTAATTCGACAGTGACCTGCAACCAGGGATCTGAGAAATCTCCCATGTTCTATTCTGGATCCATTGACTTCTCAGAAGAGAACCTAAGCAACCGCAGGGTAGATATCGATATGAAACGCGGCGTTGCACGGATCGACTTCGCCAACACAGTAGACCCGGACATTCTCATCACAAAGATCCTCGTTGAAGATGCACCCGCCAAATCGTTCATCTTCCCTTGCGGGAGTATGCCTGACGAATCGACAGTATCATTCTCTCGCGAATTTGCAGAGCCTTTCTACGGCACAGAGACAGGAATGTTCCAGATATTTGAGTCAACCCGCCCGGTCAACATACGTGTGATCGGTGAATACGGCGACACTCCGATCAATATCCTGACCACCATCCCCGCCGTAGAGCGCAACAAGGTCTATACCCTTCAGATCACCAACATCAGCTCCAACGTGACCGGCGCCTTCACATGCAAGGACTGGGAGGAAGGAAAAACCACAGGGGCAATTCCCTCCACCAGCCGCGGCATCTTCATCGACAGGCTGAATTCCATGATTCCTGAAGGTGTGGAGGTAGACTACGGCAGAAATACCGTAACGGTGCCCTACGCCGGAGCCAACAATATGAAACTGGCTTTCCTCGCCGACACGAAGGTCAGCTTGGTTTCCGTAGAGGGTGAGATCTCCACCGCCAAAATCAAGGCCAACGACCCGGTGAAGGTGGAAGAAGGCTATATCTCCTCTTTCAACGTCTCTATCGATCCTAACAAGCGCCTCGCCTACTCCGTGCTGCTCAACCTAAAGGATGAGCGCGGCAGATACAACTTCGTGGAGATCAAGGTGCTCGATGACAAGACAAGAACTATAGAGACCGTAGAGATCGCAGGCGCAACATGGATGGCGTTCAATTGCACAGGTCCCGACCTAAGTAAACAGGTATACCCGGTCGACGGCCTTTCCATTGAAGAAACATACATCAACAACTGGCTCGGAGCAATCGGCAACCTATACCAGTTCGGCCGTCAGTACGCCTATGTTCCCTATATGGGCTACAATCCATGCAACGACCTCGGAGGCCAGAAGCAGGACATGCCGTGGGTCAACTACACCCACATGCCATGCCCGGAGGGCTACCACGTAGCTACTCTCGATGAGTTCAGGAAACTCTGCCCCAATGGAACCACCATTCCCGGGACATATAAGGCAGGCAACGGCGAAAGCATCACAGTGACTATCCATGCTGTTGACGGAACTATCCAGACTCCGACCAATGTCGGCGGCCAAATCCGTTACATGAAGTTCACCTCAAATGACACAGGCAACGTGCTTATCCTCCCCATCGCAGGATATAAGGGCGACAAGAGCACTACAGCCAATCCGGTATTCGGGCGCAATGCAGTCTACTGGACCAACAACTGCCAGGGCTGCTGGGGCGGCCACGCAAGGGCTTTCCGCTTCATGTTTGAAGGTGGAGAATCCTGTAAGATGGAGGAATTCCAGTGGCCTATGGAGGCTTTCGCTTATGTAAGGGCAATTAAAAACGTAGAATCAAACGAGTAATGAAGATGAAACTCACTAAAAATATATTTCTGGCTCTCTCTCTCCTTACTCTTGCCGGATGTGCCGAAGATGAGTTCTCCCGCGACATATTGAATCCGGGAGAAAAACCCGGTGAAGGGAAGGCGGTGTTCAACATCGCTACGGATGCTTCCCCGATCGGTGTCATCACACGCGCCGACGGCGAGGAGGCGCAGGCTCCTATTGCCGAGCTTAAGTGGCTCGTAGCAGATAAAGACGGAAAAATCGTGCCTCACTACTACGGCAGAGTCAACGATCAGAACACCCAGCTCTCCATCGAGGGTCTCCCTTACGGTGACTACAGCCTCCTCTGCCTCGCTACCCTCAATGAAGCGGAAGGCATAAGTTTCAGTACTCCGGAACGCGTCGAAGACACCTGGATAGTCAACGAAAAGGGCAACCGGCCTCTGGACGGAATCTACTGCTATAAAAAGGTACCCTTCACCCTCGGCGCCGCAGGTATCAACTCTGAAGTAATCCTCGAGCATATCGCCGCGAAGGTCAGCGTCGACATCGAGATGGAGAATATCTCCCAGTGGCGCCACATCAAGAAGGTATCAGTGACCTTCAATGAAGGCATTCCCGCTTCGCTCGATGCCGGAGGCACCTACAGCGGCACGAACACCGTGGAGTCTTACGACATCTATGACCCGAGCGGCTCGTTCACCTTCACCACATTCCCCTCGGATCAGCCTGTCAGCGGCTATGTGGAGATCGTATCAAGCCGCGACAACGGCGATGACTTCGTGCAGAGCTATGATTTCTCCGACCTTCAGCTTGAAGCCGGCAAAATCGCGCACATCGACCTTGAATACCGCCACCCGGATCAGGAGACCGGTCTTCTTTATGTAGCGGTCGACGAGCAGTGGCGTTTCGGACTCAAGACAATGTTCCTCGCCGATGAGCCACGCTCGACGTTCTACAACAACAAGGAACG